>CAYNNX010000019.1:0-30514 GCA_964398515.1 uncultured Streptantibioticus sp.
CGGCTCCCGGCGACGGCCGCCCCGCGGGGGCGACCCCGGCTTACCGGGGGCCCAGCCCGAAGCCGCCCGCGGTGACGGCGGGAAGTCCGCCGACGCCGCCAGGGCGCGGAGCGGGCCGCCGTGCGCTGTCGTCCTCGAAGGCGGCGTGTGGCCGGAGGCCGCCGAAGACACCCTCGACGAGGACCTGACCATAGTGGCCCGGCTCCGGGTCCCCGCCGACCTCTGCCACCTGGACGCGGTGCTGACGGCGCACCGGCCCAGACTGCTGCTGGTCAAGTCGTCCCTGGAATACCTGGACACCCGGCTGCTGAACCTGTCCGTGCTCCACCGGCTCGATGTGCTGGTGCTCGCGCGGCCCGCGTACGGGCTGCTCGGCCCGGTGCGGTTGCGGCGGTTCGGCGGGCTGCCCTGGCTCCTGCTGCGCATGCCCGCCCGCGACCGCGCCGCGGCGCTGGTGCGGCGGGTGGCCGAAGTCCTGCTGATCACGCTGAGCGCCCCCCTCCTGCTTCCGCTGATGCTGCTCGTCGGCCTTGCGGTGTGCTGGGACGGCCGTCCGTTCTACCTCCAGGACCGGGTGGGCGAAGGCGGGCGCATCATCCGCCTGGTCAAGTTCCGCACGATGCGCGAGGACGCCGAGCGCGACACGGGCCCGGTGCTGGCCCAGGCGGACGACCCGCGGGTGACACCGGTGGGCCGCCTGCTGCGCCGCACCCGCCTCGACGAGCTGCCGCAGCTGTGGAACGTCCTGCGCGGCGAGATGAGCCTGGTCGGGCCGCGCCCCGAACGCCCGGAGTTCGTCAGGGGGTTCCGCTGCCTTCCCTCCTACAACCTGCGCCATGTGATCCGCCCGGGGCTGACCGGCATCGCGCAACTCACCGACGGCTACCGGGCGACCGTGGAGAAGAAGATCCGCTGCGATCTCCTCTACGTCAACTGCCGCTCCCTGCGCCTGGACTTCGTGCTGCTGATGCTGACGTTCCGCGATCTGTTACGGGGATTCCCCCGTGGCTAGCCCGACGCAGGCGGTCGTGGCCCGGGTGGCCCGCAACGGTGTGAGCCTGTGCACGGCACGGATCGCCACCGGGGTCGCCGGGACGCTCACGCTCCCCGTCCTCTACGAGCGCCTGGGGGCGCGCGGGTTCGGGGTGTGGGCGGTGCTCACCGGGGCGATGGCCGTCGTCGCGCTCATGGACATGGGGCTGGGCTCGTCGCAGGTGCGCGAGGTGGCCCGGTCGCTCGGCCTGGGCGACCGCCGCCGGGCCCGTGCCGTGATGGGGCTGGGCGTGGTGTGGGCGGTCGGATTCGGGGCGCTGCTGATCGGCGCGACGGTCGTGTGCTGGCCCTGGGCGGCCCGCCTGTTCCACCTGGGAGAGCTGACCGGTCAGGCCCGCGGCGCCATGGTGCTGCTGCAGGCGGGCTTCGTGCTGGACGGACTGGCGATGCCGTGGCAGGCGGTGCTGGAGGGCCATCAGCACTACGCGGCGGTGGCCCGGCTCGGCGGCGGTGTGCTGGTGTGCGGTGCCGTTCTGGCGGTCGTCGTGGTCGCCCGCGGGGGCGGGCTGGTCTCGCTCGGCGCGTGCTCGGCGGCCACCAGCGCGGCGCGGGCGCTGCTGCTGGCCGCGGCCGCCCGCCGCTGCGATCCCGCTCTCGCTCCCGGCCTGCGGCAGATCAGCCGCGCCGACGTGTCCGCCGCCATGGGGTACGGGCTGCGCGTCCAGGTGTCCAACGCGGCGGCCGCGGTCAACAGCGAGACCGACCGGCTGGTGCTCGCCGGGTTCACCTCTCCCGTCACGGTCTCCGGCTTCGACCTGGGCAGCCGCCTGGTGAACGTGGTGCGGCTGCCCGCGGAGGCGGTGCTGACCACGCTGTTCCCGGCCGCGGTCACCACCGCGTGCGACGCCCGCGGGAGCCGGCTGGACCGGCTCTACCTGCGCGCCACCCGGTACCTGGCGGTCTACGCGGCGGCGGCGGGCGCGGCCCTGGTGGTGTCGGCGGATCCGCTCGTGCGGCTGTGGCTGGGCCGCCGGGTGCCGCTGGCCGCCACGACCATCGCGCTGCTGACGGTCGGCTGCGCGGTCAACCTCACCAGCGGTGCCGCGGCGGTCGCCACCCGGGCGGAGGGCCGGCCGGGCCGGGAGACACGCTATGCGCTCGTCGCCGCCTGCCTGAACATCGTCTTGACCATCCCCCTGCTGAAGATGTGCGGGCCGGTGGGCGTGCCGCTGTCGACCACGCTGGCCGCGTCGGCCGCCACCGGCTACTTCTTCGTCCACTTCCACCGCAGCTCCCGGCGGCCGATGGCGCCGCTGGGCCGGGCCGTGCTGCCCCCGGCCGCGGCCGCCTGCGTCGCCGCAGGGCTCACCTGGCTGTCGGCCGCGCACCTTCCCGACGGCTCCGGGCGGTACGGCGCCCTGCTCTGCGCGGCGAGCCGCGGCGGCATGGCCGCGCTGATCGTGATCGCCACACTGGCGGCCGCGGGCTTCTTCGGCCGCCCGGACCGGGCGCGGCTGCTGTCCCTGGCACGCGGGTCGCTCCCCCGTCGCGGCGGGCGACCGGATCGGAGGAACCGGTGAACGAGCAGGCGCCGCAGGTGTGTCTGGTGTGCGGGGAGGCGCCGGGCGAGCAGCCCGTGCTGGGCGGCCTGCTGCGCCGGTGCCGCGGCTGCGGCTTCGCCCGGACAGCGGACGCCGACCCCGGCGAGGAGACCTGCGCCGGGCTGTACACCTCGGAGTACTTCGACTCCGGCGGCTACCGCGACTACTTCCGCCACACCCCGCAGTGGCGCTTCGAGGCCCGCAGCAGGCTGCGCTGGGTTCTTCAGGCCACTCGGCCGAACACGCTGCTGGAGGCGGGCGCGGCGGGCGGATTCTTCCTCGAGGCCGCCCGCGAGGCGGGCATAGTGGTCAAAGGGGTCGAGCTGTCCGAGACGTGCGTGCGGTTCGCCCGGGACCACCTCGGACTGACGGTCTGGCACGGCACGTTCGAGACCGCGCCGCTGGACGATCCGGTGGACGCCGTCTGCGCCTTCCACGTGCTCGAACACGTCGACGACCCGCGGGAGTTCCTTGCGACGGCCCGGACGGCGCTGGTCCCGGGCGGGTGGCTCGCACTGGAGGTGCCCAACATCGCCTCGGCCGCCGCCCGGCGGCAGGGGCGCTCCTGGACGAGCCTGCAACCCCGGTACCACCGCTGGCACTTCGACCCCAGGACGCTGCACATGCTGCTGACGAAGTGCGGCTTCCGGGTGCAGACCAGCGAGACGCTGCTGCCGCGCCACTACCTCCGGCTCCCCCACCGGATCCGGCCCTCCGGACTGTCCGCGCTGGCCGCCGACTGGGCCGCGTACGGATCGCTGCGCACCACCCACCCGCACCTCGGCGACTACCTGCGCGTGCTGGCCCGCCGCCCGGCACGAAGGCGGTGGTCGTGATGGGCGCCGACGTCTCCGTGCTGGTAGTCAGCTGGAACACCCGCGTCGAGACGCAGCTGTGCCTGGAGTCGTTGCGCCCTGCCGCCCACGACGTGCCGTACGAGGTGATCGTCGTCGACAACGGGTCGCTGGACGGCTCCGCCGAGATGCTCGCCGCCCGCGACGACGTGCTGCTCGTGCGCAACCCGGACAACCGCGGGTTCGCGGCCGCGGTCAACCAGGCCTACGCCCGCGCGTCCGGTGAACTGATCCTCCTGCTCAACAGCGACGTACGGCTGCGGCCGGGGGCGCTGGAGGTCCTCGTGCGGTTCCTGCGCGACCGGCCGCAGGCCGCCGGCGTCGCCCCGCTGTACCTGAATCCCGACGGAACGCTCCAAAAGCACTACATGCGGCTGCCGACGTTCACCAGTGCGCTGGCGCTCGCCACCGGCCTGCGCATGCTCCCCGGCTTCCGCCAGGTGATGGGCCGGCACCTGATGGCCGAGGCGGACTTCACCGCCGCCCGCCCGGTGGAGCAGCCCTCGGCGAGCTGCCTGCTGCTGCGACGCGCCGTCCTTCCAGGGCACCGGATCCTCGACGAGCGGCTGCCGATCTACTTCAACGACGTGCTCCTCGCCCGCGAACTGGCCGACCGCGGGCACGAGTTGTGGATGACGCCGCACGCCGCGGTCGATCACTCCCTGGGGGCCTCCACGAGCCTGCTGGGGCCCGCCGCCCGCTCCCGGCACCACCTGGGCGGACTCGTCCGCTATCTGCGGATCACCCAGCCGCGGTGGCGCGTGGTGGCGTTCCAGGCCGTCGCCTTCTGCGACCGCGTGGCACGGCGGCTGCTGCGTGCCCCCGGCCACCTGGCCCTGCCCGACCTGGCCGCCGCCCTGCGCGGCGACGTCGGCCCGCTGCCCGACGGCGACCGGCGCGGCTGGGTCGTGATGTTCAGCGGGGTGAGCTGGCCGGTCGGCTGCCAGCGCCAGCACGCGCTCGCCCGCCAACTCGCCGCCGACGTACGGGTGCTGTTCGTCGACCCGCCACGGCAACATCCGCGCCGGCGGTTCGCCGTGCGACCGGTCGAGGCGTCCGTGTGGCAGGTGACGCCACCGACCGTGCTGCCCTTCGGCCGCCACCTGCCGCTCGCCAACCGCGTGAACCGCCGGGTGGCCGGTTGGGCCATCAGCCGCTGGCTGGACGGGCGTCCCGCCAGGCGGGTGCTGTGGATCGACGAGGACCTGGCGGTCCGCGCGGTCGGCAGGCTCGGTGAGAGCGCGGTCGTCTACGACGTGGCCGATCTCGACTGGACGTTCACCCGGCCCTGGAACCGCGGGCATCTGCGCCGCGCCGCGCGGGCCGCCGTGCGCGTCGCCGACCTGGTGGTCGTCTCCTCCCCCGCCCTGACCGACCGACTGCCCGCCTCCCGGCGGCCGCCGGTGGTCGTGCCGAACGGCTGCGATCCGGACCTGTTCACCGCCGACGGTCCCGTCGCCGGATGGATGGACCGCCTCGCCCGGCCGCGGCTCGGCTACGCCGGCCAGGTGGACACCCGGGCGTTCGACGGCGAGTTGCTGGCGGCCGTCGCCCGTCGCCATCCGGAATGGACGTTCGTGCTGGTGGGGCCCTCCACCACGGCAGGCCGCGCCGCCCTGCGCGGCCTGCCCAACGTGGTGTGGCACGGCCCCGTCCCCCTCGACCAGGTCCCGGCAGTCCTGCGCGGCTGCGAAGTGTGCCTGCTCCCCTACCGCGTGGGCGGACTGATCGACTACGTGCAGCCGAAGAAGCTCTACGAGTACCTGGCCCTGGGCAAGCCGGTGGTCGCCACCCCCCTGCCCGCTCTGACCGCCTTGGAGCCCGGCCTGATCCATCTCGCCGCCGACGCCGAGGCGTTCACCGCCGCCGTCGAGGAGGCCCTGCGCGAGGAGCCGTGCTCCAGCGGGCGGGAAGCGCGGCGGGCGGCGGCGGTGGCCAACAGCTGGTCGGCGCGGGGCGAGACGCTGCGCACGCTCCTGGCGGAGCTGGCGAAGGGCGGCCCGCGATGAGGCCCTGGCTCGCCATGCCGCTCGCCGGGGTCGCCGTGACCGGCCTCGGCGCCGTCGCCGCCGCCACCGCGCACCTGCTGCCGGGTCCGAGAGGGGTCGTCGCGGTCGCGGCGCAGGCATCCCTGCTGGCCTTCGTCCTGTGGCCGCACGCGATCCTGCCCGTCGGCATCGTGGGCGGGACCGTCGCCTCGGGCGCGCTCGCCGCCGGCCAGGTCAGCATGGTCGTCGCCGTGCACGCCGGGATCCTGGCCGCCGGGTGCCTCGCGCTGCTCGTGCGGCGCGCCGTGCTGGGCGCCGACGCCCCCGCCCCGCGTACCGCGGCCGACGGCCCGATGCTGGCCGTGGCCGCGTTCGTGCTGGCCGGCGCCCTCTACGGGCTCGCCCGCGGCAACTCCGTGCACCGGGTCGCGGCGGCCGCCTACGAGTTCGCCGTCATCCCCGGCTACTTCTTCCTGGCCACCCGGACCCTCGCCGAGCCGCGGGCGCTGCGCAAGGCGGCGCTGTGCTATCTCGCCGGGGCCACGGGGCTGGCCGCGGCCGGGCTGACGGCGCCCGGTCGGCACGGCGGCCTGCTGTGCGCACTGGCCCTGCCGGTGCTGCTGGTGGCCGTGGTCCAGACCAGGGGATGGCCGCGCGCCGGGCTGGTGGTGCTGACCGCCGTGGCCGTGGCGGACGTGGTGCTCGCCGCCTACCGGGCGGTCTGGCTGGCGGCCGGGCTCGCCCTGCTGATCATGCTGGTGCGCTGCCACGGCCGGGTGCGGCGCGCCGTCCTGGCGACGGTGGCCACCGGCGCCGTGCTGCTGCCCCTGGTCGTCGCCGCCGTTCCGGCACTGCAGGGGCGGGCTTCACTGGTCGGGCGGGAGTTGGGGCAGTCCTCCGGCTACCGGCTGCCGGAGGCGGAGGTCGGCCTGCACGTCTTCACGACCCATCCGGTCCTCGGCGCCGGGATCGGACAAGCCACCCCCGGGGTGTACGTGCCGGACTTCGGCGTCACCACGGTCGGGCCGGTCTACCACGTCATGTACGTGATGATTCTGGCGAACGCCGGACTGGCCGGTCTGCTGCTGGTCCTGCGGCCGCTGCTGCGCACGATCAGGTACGGCCTGGCGGCATCCGACCACCGGGCCGTCGCGTTCGCCGCCCTCACCTGCGGCTTCGCAGTCGCCGCGGTGTTCGCCGGACCCACGGACGGCCACTGGGAACTCGGCCTGCTGCCCGCCCTGACCCTGCTGACCGGCGCCGCCGCGTCGCCCGGCAGGCCGACCTGGCGGGGGCGGTGGCCGTGAACGATCCGCAGGTCACCGCCATCGTGGTCACCTACAACTCCGCCGCGCACATCACCGAGTGCCTGACGGCGCTGCGGGAGGCGGGCGCGGCCGTCCAGGTCGTCGACAACGCCTCCGGCGACAACACCGCCGACCTGGTCGCCACCGCCTTCCCCGAGGTCACGCTGACGGCCAACGCGGTGAACGCCGGCTTCGCCGCCGCCGTCAACCAGGCCCTGGCCCGGGTCGGCACCGACGTGGTGATCCTGGTGAACCCCGACTGCGTCCTGCCCGCCGTCACCGCACACGCCCTCGTGCGCACCATCCGCACCCAGCCGCACGTCGGCGTCGCCGGTCCCCGCATCGTCGGCCCGGACGGCCGCACCACCAGCAGCGCCCACCCCTTCGAGACGTGGCTGACCGTGCTGGCCAGCCGCTTCGGGGCCGGCCTGCTGCCGCTGCCGCTGCGTCAGCTGCTGGGCGGCGGGCGGCGGCGCGAGGTCTACGACGCCTGCCAGGACGGCTACCCCGTCGCCGTCGACTGGGTCTCCGGCGCCTGCCTGGCCGCACGCACCTCCCTGCTGCGTCAGCTCGGCGGCCTCGACGAGGGCTACTTCATGTTCTACGAGGACGAGGAGCTGTGCCTGCAGGCCTGGCGGCACGGAGCACATGTGCTCTACGTCCCGGCGGTCAAGGCCACCCACGTCGGCGGCGCCAGCAGCAGCGACGACCCCAGCCGGGTGTGGCCGCACCTGTACGCCAGCATGCTGCGCTTCTTCGCCCGCCACCGCCCCCGCAGCCACCCCCTGGTACGGGCCGTCGTACTGGCGCGCGCCGTCGTCGGAATCGGCTGCGCGCTCGCCCGCCTCCCCGCGCACCGCGACGCCGCGCTCGCCCGGGCCCGGGCGTGGTCGCGGGTGCTGCGGCTCGCGGCCACCGCCCGCGTTCCCCTACCCGAAGGACAGCAGTCATGCGCATCCTGATCACCGCGGTCGGCAAACGGACCGAACACTGGATGAGCCTGTTCACCGCCCTGACCGACCGGCCGGACGTCGAGGTCACCGTCTACGCCGCGGACGTGTCGCACCTTACCCGGCAGGCACTCCAGGAACTGACAAGGCGTCAGGAACGCTTCCGATACCGCCTCGTTCCGCACCTGCTCGGCGAGGACCGCAGCGGGCACATGGCCTCCGTCGTCTTCCGCCCGGGCTCCGCGGGGCACGTGCGCGCCGAGCGCCCCGACATCGTGCACATCATCGGTGAGGCCGCCTACCTGTCCACCCAGCAGGCCATCGCGCTCAGAAACCGCCACTGGCCCGGGGTGCCCGTCACCCTGTACGCCGCCCAGAACGTCGTCATGCGCTTCCCGTTCCCCTTCCCCCTGCTGGAACGGCGCTCGTACCGCTCGATCAGCCACGCCTTCCCCATCACCCCGTCGGCGCTGCACGTGCTGCGGGCCAAGGGATACCGGGGAGCCGCCACCATCGTGCCCCTGGGTGTCGACCCCGACCGCTTCCGGCCCGGCACCGAACCGAAGGCGCACCCCTTCACCGTGGGGTTCGTCGGCCGGCTCGAACCCCACAAGGGCATCGCCGACCTGCTGCGCGCCGCCGAACGCCTGGAGTGCAACCTGCTGCTCGTCGGGGACGGCAGCCTGCGCGGCACGGTGGAGCGGGCCGCGGCCGCCCGCCCCGACCACGTCCAGCTCAAGCGCTGGGTCGACCACACCCAACTGCCCTGGCTGCTCAGCCGCATGCACGTGGTCGCGCTCCCGTCGGTCGAGGTCGTCCAGCGCAACGTCGTCCCCTGGATCGGCATCCCGCTGCGCGAGCAGTTCGGCCGCGTCCTGGTGGAGGCCATGGCCTGCGGTGTGCCCGTCGTCGGCAGCGACACCGGCGACATTCCGCACGTCATCGGGGACAGCGGGCTGGTCTTCCCCGCCGGCGACGTCGGGGCCCTGACCGAATGCCTGCGCCGGATCCGCGACGACCCCGCCCTCGCCCGGCGCCTCGCCGCCGACGGCCGCTCCCGCGCCTGCCGCGAGTTCAGCTGGCGCGGCATCGCCGACACGCTCGTCGGCGTCTGGCAGCGCCTGGCCGACCCGCCCGGCCCCCCGGAGACCGGCAGCACGCTCGCCACGGGGGACGCACACGCCGAAGGGGGCTCGAAGTGAAACTGCCCACCCCCACGAGCATGCGCGCGATCGCCTTCCGCGCCGGAGTCCCGCTGCTGGCCCTGGGCGCCGGGGTGGGCGGTGCGTCCGCGGTGACCGCCATGACGCCGCCCACCTACCAGGCCACCGCGTCCGTCCTCGTCACCAGCGACGACTCCGGCTCCAAGGACCGCAGCCAGTACCCCGAACCCAACGTGGCGCAGGCACTGGTGCCCACCGTGGTCCGCCTGGCCGAGTCCGGCACCGTCGCCCAGGCCACCGCCGGGGAGGCCCACCTGCCGACCAGCGAAGTCGTCGGCCGTATCAGTGCGCAAGCGCAGCCGGACGTGCAGATCGTCACCCTGAAAGCCACCGCCGGCACCGCGCCCAGGGCCGCCGTCATCGCCAACGCCATGGCCCGTGCGCTCAGCGCTCAACTCCGGCACCGGCCGCTGGGGGCCAACTCCTCCCTGCGCACGCAGCAGTTGGACCAGGCGGCACCGGCCGAACAGCCCGTGGAGCCCAAGCCGCTGCTGAACGCGGCACTGGGCGGCACACTCGGCCTCTTCGCCGGCCTCGGCCTGGTCTCCCTGCGCCGCAACCGCGACGACCAGCTGTACTCCACGGCCGACATCGAGTCGGAGCTCGAATCCCTCGTCCTCGCCGGCATCCCGCGGATCTCGCCGTGGCTGTCGCGCCGCGGCGTCCGCGAGGTCTACCGCCGCGCCGACATCGGCAACGCCGTCCGCACGGCGGTGGCGACCCTCGCCGCGGTCTCCTCCGACGCCTCGTGCCGGCGCCTGCTGGTCACCAGTGTGCGCGACGACGACGGCAAGGCGCTGCTGACCGCCCTGCTCGGACTCGGACTCATCGAACAGCACGAAAGCGTCACCCTCGTCGAAGGCCAGCTCCACCAGCCCGCGCTCACCCGCCACTTCCCGGAGTTCCACGAACGCACCCTGCAGGAGTGGCTCGACGCGAGCGTCGTCCCCACCCCGGCCGCCCTGCTCGGCAAGGAGAGGCTGACGGTCATCCCCGGTGAGCCGACCGACCCGCAGCACAGCGCCGCGCTCTTCCGCGGCGATGCCTTCCCCCGCGTCCTGGACCGCCTCGCCGAACACAACGACGTCGTCCTCATGCACGCGCCACCGGTGCTCGGCAGCGCCGACTTCGCCGCCCTGGCCCGCCACGCCGACGCGGTCATCCTCGTCGTCAGGGCGCGCTCCACCCCCACCCACGAGACACGACGCGCCATGCGGGTACTCCAGTTGATCGGCGCGCGCACCGCGGGCGTCGTCCTCACCGACGCCCGCGACCGGGAGCACCGGGCGCCCAGGCGGCCGTCCACCGTCTTCGGCTCACCCCTGCCCGAACCCGGCGAGCGCACCCGCACTTCACCGCGACTGCCGGCCGACCTGCCGCGCCCGGCCCTCACCGCCCACCCCTCCGCACCAGACCACCCCGATCCGGCCGTCCCGTCCGGCGACGGCGACAACTCCCAGCACAGGAACCGGAAAGGAACCAGCCATGAGTAACCGGCACACCGCACGCGCCGCCACGGCGCACCCCATATCCGCCCGGGCCACGACCACCACCAAGCGGCCGGCCAGGCCCCGGTGGCTGCCGCTGGCGGCCGCGGCCGGAGCCGCCCTCGCCGCCGTGCTCCCCGCACCCGCGATCGCCCAGCCGGCCGTGCCCGAGCACACCACCGTGGCCGCCTATCCCCCTCCCACCTGCTTCGCCCAGGTCAGCTCCACCACCGTCCCGGCCGGCGGCCAACTCACCGTCTCCGGCGACTGCTACCGGCCGGGCTCCCAGGTCACCATCAAGCTGGACACCACGGTCCTGGCCAGGGTCATCGCAGACTCCAGCGGGGTCGCGACCGCCACCGTGACCATCCCGCCCGGCACGCCCCCCGGGACGTACAAGATCAGCCTGACCGGCGTGAAGTCGAGCGGCGTCCCGCTGGTGGAGACCGCCCAGATCCAGGTCGTCTCCGGCCTGCGCACCGCTCACCCTTCCGGGCAGGGCGGTACCGCGACACCGCTGGCAGTGGGCGGATCGGCCGCCGCAGCGGTCGTGGCCGGGGGCGGCGGTCTGGTCCTGCGACGCCGCCGCGGCCACCATCGATGAGGACGCGAGCCTATGACGGATGAACCGCAAAGCCCCCCCGCCCGGTCCGGCCGACGGCGCACGCGCCGACTGTCGGCAGCGCTGGCGGCGGGCGGCCTCATCATGCTCGCCAGCGCCGCCTGGCTCGCCGTCACCGCACGCGCGGCCCAGACCGACCTGACCGAGGTACGCGCCGCGACCAGCCGGCTGCACGCCGACCTGACGGCGGACGACACCCGGCAGGCCCGCAGGGAACTGGGCCTCATCCAGCGCCGGGCGGCCGCCGCCCGGCGCTCCACCTGCGGCCCGGTGTGGTGGGCGGCGGGGAACGTCCCCCTGGCCGGCCGCCCGTTCCGCACCGTGCGGGGCGTGGCCGCCGCCGCCGACGAGCTCGCCCGAAGCGTCCTGCCCCCGCTCATCGACGCGGTGGAGGCAGTCCACCCCCGCACCCCGCTCACCTCCGGCGACACCGTGGACCTCACCGCCGTGCGGGCCGCGGCCGGGCCTCTCACCGACGCCGCCTCGCATCTGGACGCCGTCACCGCCCGGCTGAACCGCCTGCCCTCGCACACCGGCATCGCCCGACTCGACCGCGCCCGTGCCGAACTGGCGCGGCAGAGCGCCCGGCTGAGCCGCGTCACGGCCGCCTCGGCCACCGCGGCCCGCCTGCTGCCGCCCATGCTCGGAGACGACCGTCCCCGCCGCTACTTCCTCGCCCTCCAGACCAACGCCGAGGCCCGCGGCACCGGCGGCCTCGTCGGCGCCTTCTCGATCCTGGTGGCCGACCGCGGACACCTGCGGTTCGAGCAGTTCACCGCCGACGACGCGATCCCGCTCGCCGACAGGCCGGTCGTCAGCCTCGGCCCCGACTTCGACCACCGCTACGGCGACGCCCAGAGCACACAGCTCATGGCGGACTCCAACCTCTCCCCCCACTTTCCCTACGCCGCCCGCATCTGGACCGGGCTGTGGCAGCAGCACACCGGCCAACAGCTCGACGGCGCGATCGCCACCGACCCGGTCGGCCTCGCCGACCTGCTCGCCGCCACCGGACCGGTCCCGGTCCCCGGCGGACCCCCGCTCACCGCCGCCAACGCGGTCGTCTACACCGAACGCGACATCTACACCCGCTACCCGGACACCGCCGCCCGCAAGCAGGCGCTCACACGCGTGGCGAACTCGGTGGCCGGCACGCTCGCGGGCCAACACCTCAGGCCCGCCGCGGTGTTCAAGGCCCTGTCGGCCATGGCCGACGACGGGCGGCTGCGCATCTGGAGCAGCCACCCCGAGGAGGAACACCACCTGGCCGGCACCAGTGTCGGCGGGGAGCTCCCGGACACCGCACGCCCCTTCGCCGAACTCGTCGTCAACAACGTGGCGGCCGGCAAACTCGACTACTACCTGGCCCGCCGCCTGGACTACCGGCTGGGGCCCTGCAAGGACGGCAGCCGATCCGCCACCGCCCGCATCCAGCTGACCAACGACGCGCCACCCGGCGGGCTGCCCGACTACGTCGTCAACCGCAGCGACGACCCGCAGCATCCGCACATCCGCGGCTCCAACCTCTCCTGGGTCTCCTTCTACGCCACGCGCGGCGCCCAACTGGCCGGCGCCACCCTCGACGGACGGCCCCAACTGATGGCGGTCGACCAGGAAAGGGGCCACATGGTGCTCTCCACCACCGTGGAGACCCTGCCCGGCCAGACGCGAATCCTCGAACTCCATCTCATCGAACCGGCCACCGGCGCCGCCCCCCTCACCCCCACCCAACCCCTCGCCCGAGGCCAGACGACGACGGTCGCGGCGCAGCCGTGCCGGATCCGCTGAGCCGCGGGCGGGGACCCGCGCACACCGCCGGTGCTCAGACGGCGTGCGGTCGCGTGCGGTGCCGGATCCAGACGTTGGGCTCGACGTAGACCGCCCGGTCGTGCGCGGTGTCGCAGTCCACCGGGACCAGCGCGCCGGGCACCTCCACGTCACCGTCGCGGTCGAAGGGCAGGCCGGTCCACTGCCGCCACTGGGCCAGCGAACCGCTGACGGTCATCGACGCGGGGGCGACCTTCTCCACGGTGCCGCCCGCCCTGACGTGGACGCGCACCCACGGGTCGGCCGGCAGCCCGTCGGCACGCTGTTGCCGGATGTACTCCGCCATGGGGACCCGCGGCTGCAGGTGCTTGGCCGTCGGGCGGACCGGCGCGAGCAGCACGCGGTGCCCCTGCCGGCCGACCGCGTCCCGCAGCGCGGCCAGCATGCGGTGGGACAGGCCCCGGCCGAGGTACTCGACGTCCACCGTGATCTCCAACGCGCCGGCCGCAGTCGGTGGTTGCCCGCTCCGCCGGTCGCGGAACGCCCACACCAGCACCTGGTCCCAGCCCTTGTCCGGCATCTCCTCGCGGCCCGGGAGCTCGGCGTCGAACGGTACGCTCAGGCCCCGCGCGACGACACGGTCGCCGTCCGTCGCCACCACGCAGTAGTCCGGGAAGTCCTCGGCCACCCGGTGCAGCAGAGCGCCCGCGACCGGATCGTGCGGTATGAACGCCGGCCACATCTCGTCGATGTCATAGATGCGCCCGATCAGCGAGGCACGCTCGCAGAGTGTGGTGATCCGGATGCTGTCGATCTCTGTCACGGCAGGGCACGCTGCCACAGGCGACACGGCACGGCCACTTGTTTCGCACGCTGCTCGTTCTTGCACACCACCGCGCCCCGCGACTGCCGTTCGCAGTCGCGGGGCGCGAGATGCCCTTCACCGCCGGCCTTCGAGGCCAGGAGCCTCGAAGGCTGGCTTCTGTCATCCCGGGTGCGGAGCCACTACGGCGGAGCGGGCCGGCTCCGACCGCGGGACGGCTGTCAGAAGTAGGTGAAGGTCCCTGCGGAAGCGGTGCCTCCCGCAGTGGTGACGGTCACCGCCGCCGGCCCGACGACGCCGGCCGGTGAGGTACCGGTGATGGTCGTCCCGTTGTTGGACGTGATGGTCGCCGTGTTGGCGCCGAACTTCACCGTCGCACCGCTCAGGTTGCTCCCCGTGATGGTGAACGGCGTACCGCCGAGGACCGTACCGGTGGCCGGCGTGACGGTGCCGGTGACGGTCGGCGCCGCAACGAAGGTGAAGCTCCCCGCCAGGGCGCTCCCCCCAGCGGTGGTGACGACCACGGGCACAGTCGCGCCGGCGGGGCCGGCCGGGCTGACACCGGTGATGGTCGTCCCCGTGTTGGACGTGATCGTGGCCGGAGTCCCGCCGAACGTCACCGTCGCACCGGTCAGGTTGGTGCCCGTGATGGTGAACGCCGTGCCACCGGCAGCGGCGCCGACGCTCGGCGAGACCGTGGCGGTGATGGTCGGCGGCGCGATGTAGGTGAAGCCGCCTGGGACGGTCGCGGAGCCACCCGCGGTCGTCACCACGACCGGGACGTTGCCCGGAACGTTCGGCGGGGTCAGGCCGACGATCAGCGTCGGGCTGGTGAACAGCACCGTGGCCGGAACCCCGCCGAACGTCACCGTCGCACCGGTCAGGTTGGTGCCGGTGATCACGAACGGCGTTCCGCCGCTCGTCGGCCCGGAGGTGGGCACGATGCTCGTCGCGGTCGGGGCCGGCGGCGGAGGCGGCGGGCCGATGTAGGTGTACAACACCGGGTTGCTGGTTCCGCTGGCGGTGGTCACGGTGACCGGGACGGTGCCGGTTCCGGGGGGTGCGATGACGTTGAGCGTGAAGCCGAACGGGTCACCGCCGACGATGGTCGCCGGGTTGGCGCCGAACAGCACGCTGGTCGCGCCGTTCAGCCCGAAACCGACGAGGGTGACCGTGTTCCCTCCCGCCGCGGGACCGGAGCTGGGCTGCAGGGCGAACAGGATCGGCCCGAAGGGGAACGGGAACGCCGAGCCCCCGTGGAACGGGGGAACTGGCAGGTTGATGTGGGGAGCGGGTGTTGTCATGGCTGGTCCTCCAGGGACGTGACCGTAGGTTTGCCGGCCCCGGCACGCAGCCTCTACCGCCTCGCCCCTGCCCGGAGCGCCGACATGGGCGGGGCGCCAGAGGCGCGCCCGTCGCCGGGAACCGGTCGAGGCGGGCGGTGTGTGAGCCGTATGCCGAGTAACGGAGGAGACCGACGGGCCATCGGTAACCCTCGTGAGCGCCGACCGGTTGCGACACCGGAGCCGCCGCGGCGGTGGGGGCCCGAGATCCCCGCCGGCCCCCACCGTCATGAGCGACTCACCCGCTGTCGCACGCCCTCAACCTGAAGAGCTGGGCCCGTCCTTCAGCCGACGTCACACGAGCCGGACGTCTGCTGGTGGACCCACCCCTCCCCGAAAGCCCGCCGTCCGTAGACAGCCCAGGCCCGGACCACGTCCTGCCAACGAGAGGGACGTCGACGGGTGGGACCGCCTGCAAGCTCCCGGGTCGGGATGGGCGGCCCACCGGTTCGAACGCCTCCATTAACCTGCACGAGTGGGGCAACCTCAAGGGATTGACACCGAAGTCATCCGTTCGGCCCAACACGCATGCTTTGTGATGATTTCAACGCGAAATGGTCAAGGCAGGGAGACGGTGACCGGAGTCGAGCTGTCGGTCGTCGTGCCATTGCCCAGCTCACCGTAGTTGTTGTATCCCCACGCCACCACCGAACCGGAGTTGGTCACGACCAAACCGTGGTAGCTCCCCGCGGAGACGGCCGTGGCGGTGGTGCCGGACGGAAGTGACACCGTGACCGGGGAGGAGCTGTCGGTCGTGGTGCCGTTGCCCAACTGGCCGTAGAAGTTCCAGCCCCAGGCGAGGACCGACCCGCCGGAGGTCCGAGCGAGGCTGTAGGAGGTTCCGGCGGACACGGCGGTCACAGTGGTACCGCTGGGAAGCGACACCGCGGTCGGGGTGGAGCTGTCGGTCGTGGTGCCGTTGCCCAACTGGCCGTTGCCGTTGTAGCCCCAGGCCAGCGCCGAGTTGGAGTTGGTCACCGCCAGCCCGTGGTAGTCGCCCCCGGAGGTGGAGATGACGGTGGTGCCGGTCGGCAGCGACACCGGGACCGGAGTGTGCTGGTCGGTGGTACCGCCGTCCCCTAGCTGGCTGATGAAGTCGTCGCCCCAGGCCAGCTCGGACCCGGTGGAGGTCACCGCGTAGCTGTAGTCGGTGCCCGCGCCCACCGCCGAGGCGGTGGTGCCGGTGGGCAGCGAAACCGTGATCGGCGTGTGCCGGTCGGTGATGGTGCCGTCTCCCAACTGGCCGTTGGAGTTCTGCCCCCACGCCAGCACCGAACCGGTCGAGGTCAACGCCAGGACGTGTGCGGAGCCGCAGGCGATCGCGGTGACGGTGGTACCGGTGGGCAGCGATACCGAGACCGGCGTGTGGCGGTCGGTTGTGCTGCCGTCTCCCAGCTGGCCGTACGCGTTCCACCCCGCAGCCAGCACGGACCCCGCCGAGGTGAGCACCACGCTGAAGGAGTTGCCGGCGCAGGCAGCGGTCGCGGTTGTGCCGGTGGGCAGCGTCATCGTCACCGGCGTGTGGCGGTCGGTGGTGCTGCCGTCTCCCAACTGGCCGTTGGAGTTCTGCCCCCAACCCAGCACCGAGCCGGTGGAGGTGACGGCGAGACTGTGGAAGCTCCCGCCGGCCACGGCGGTGGCGGTGGTGGCCAGGGGCAGGCGCGGCGCGGCCGAGACAGGCGAGGCGGCCGACGTCACCGACGCGATCGCCGCCACCACGCAGGCGAGAACAGCCCCTGCGCGGAGGCGACGCCCACTACTCCGCCGCGGCGGAGCGTTGCCGTACGCGGCCCTTGTGTCCGCCCCTATGCGGGGGAACTTGCGTAACATGTCGTCCTCCTCGGGTGAGAGATCCGCTGCGGGATCAGGTGCCCTCGGCCGTCCGGCTCGGTCAGCAGGGAGTGGCGCCGGTGTTCGGGTCGATCGTGAACAGCCACCCGGTGTCACCGACGGCCAGCAGACAGGTGCCGTCGTAGGCATAGCCGTAGTCGAAGGTCGACCCGCCGTTGACCCCGGCATGCGAGGTGGGGGTGGGGAAGCCCGTGCACCGGGCCTGGGTGTTCCAGTCGAAGCAGAGGGTCTGGCCGACGTAGGCGTGGTCGGAGGTGCTGAAGGGGAAGTAGGAGCGCAGATGGCCGCCGACCGTGGTGGTCAACGGGTTCATGGCGATGCTGATGGCGTGCCCGGTCGGGTAGATGCTCCGCAGGAACGACGGCGTGCCGATGGCACCACCGCTGGTGTTGAAGCAGTTGATGACGACGTTGGTGGAGGTGTTGATGTTTCCGGCACTCACGCACACGCCGCTGACCGCTCCGGTGCTGCTGTAGTCGCCGAACAAGGCGTCGGCGAAGATCGAGTTGGAGTTGCCGACCGACTGCGGCGTCCAGCCCGTGCAGGCGGCGTTGGTCGTGGGGTCGAAGCAGGTCACGGACGGCGGATCGGTCGCGGTGATGTAGACCTTTCCGCCGACGACCGCCATGGTGCCGAAGTAGTCGGCGGGCGCCGCCCCGGCCGAGGCGGAGACGGGGTTGACCGGGACGTTGCCGGTGTAGGGCTGCCCGGCGCATGCGCTGCCTGTCGCGGTGTCGAAGCACAGCACCTGTCCGGTGGTCGAGACCCCGTAGAGCTTGGTGCCCGACTGCACGAATCCGGTGAGTCCGTTGACGTTGGTGCCGCCCGGGATATTGGTCAGCCCCTGCAGCGGGACGTAGGCGCAGTCGGCCTGAGTGGCCAGGTTGACGCACCCGACACCCACCGAGCCGTTGGGGAACCCCGACAGGGCGGTCTGGGTGATCGCCGGGTAGTACAGCGTGCTGCCGCTGAGGACGAAGAGCGGCTCGCGAGTGGTGGAGATGTCGCCGGTGGCACCGGCGCCCAGCGGGCCCGCGGCCGTGTTGAGCGGCTTGGGCCAGGACGTCGCGCCCCCGCCCGGCGCCGTGCAGGGCTGGTTGGTGGCCAGATCGGTGCAGGCCAGCTTGGGGCCTGCCGCCCAGGCCCAGGAATGGTGGGCGATCTGCCACACCTGGGGCCGGGTGCTCCCGGACGGGGTGTAGAGGACCGGGGTGAAACCGTCGACACCGGTGTAGATCGGCCCTGGAAGCTCGGTGGCCGCTGTCGGGGTGGCTCCGATCAGCGGCAACGCCCCGGCCAGCAGGGCGAGTAGCGCGATCAGCCACAGGCGAGGGCGTCCGGGGGAACGGGAAGCGGAACGATACCGCCGCGGTAAGTGAGGGGCGAGGGAACCCCGTGGGAGGTCGGCAGCCACCGATGGTGTGGCGCGTCGGACAAAGGGAACCGGAACGTTCGCCATGTCTACCGCCTTGAAGCCGTAGTGGTTACTGTGGCTCAAGGTAGACAGGGGTCGACAGGCGGCAGGATAGCCCGAACGAGTGACGCTGAAGCGGACGACCGTTCGCTGAAAGCGCCCCCCAGGACCGCCCCGGCACCACCAAGCCGGTTCCAGTGCCGCCGCAGCGAGCCGGCCGGCTCGAACCTGGACTGGCCCGCATGCTGCCGAACCTCCGGCTCGGCGACCGGCGGTTCCAGGTCCGAGACCTGGAAGCCGCTGACGAAGAGGACCTGCTCGCACTGTTCGACGCGGCCGAAGACTGGTTCACCACCGCCACGGGTCAGCCCGCCGCGCCCGGAGACGTCCAGAGCCTCTACTACGCCCTCCCCGAAGGGGCGGCTTTCGACGGCAAGGCCCTCCTCGTCTTCACCGCCGACGGCCGGATCGTCGGCGTGATCGACGCGGTGCTCCGGCACCCGACGAAGGACACCTGCTCGCTCGGCCTGTTCCTCGTCCACCCCGCTTACCGGCGCCACGACCTGGACAGCCTGGTGGCCTCGCCCCTCCTCCGCGAACTCGCCGCGCAGGGCTGCACGTACGTAGCCGCGTCGGTGACCGAGGGCCGGCAGCCAGGCCTGACGCTCCTCGACCACCTCGGGTTCTCCTTCGAGACGCCGGGCACGCCCGCGGGCGCCAACCGCGACCTCGGCCCCGACGAGCGACCCGTCGTCCCCGCGCGGCTCCGGATCCCCGCGGCGGTCGACTCATCGGGTGTCCCCAGGTCGAGCGTCCACCAGGTGTCGGCCCGGTCGCCCGTCACACCGACCCCCGCGTTCCGGAAGGTGCAGTGGAGGATGTTGTCCCGGTGCGGCGGACTGTGCATCCAGTCGTCCACCACCTCCGCCGCGGTGGCGAACCCCTCAGCGACGTTCTCGCCCAGTTGCCGCCAGGCATAACCGGCGTCCTGCGCACGGCGGATGAGGGTCTGCCCGTGGGGTCCGTAGTGGGAGAGGACCCCCGTGCGCGCCATGAAGTCGGTGTGCTCCTGGGCGGTTCGGTCGAGTGTCGAAGACTCCCGCAGCGGTGCGCAACCCGCCCCGATGCGTTCGCGATTGACGATCCGGACCGTCTCCCGCCTGACCTCCGCGACGGATGAGGGCCGGTCCGGTAACGAGCCGACACGGCCAACCGGGCGGAGTAACAGGGCGGTTGCCGTGGCTTCGGCGCCCACCGCACCGGCAGGACGGCGATCGGCCCACGCCACATCGGCGTCGCAGACGACGACGCCCACTGCCGCCGCGACGACCGCCCCCGCGACGGAACCCTTGAGAACCGACCACGTCCCGCACCGCCACCCGGGCCCCTCACGACGGCTTCCCCTGTACGCCATGGTGTCTCCCTCCTTGGCCTGTGTCTTGATGAGCCGTGTCCATCGCTTCGAAACTGCAAGATCCTCGGTCAAGGTACGTAGGTCCCGTGGAGCGGCTGAAGCGTCCGAACGGGTGACCACGGGGTACCCGAGGCGCGCGCTGGGCGGTGCGCGGCCCGCACGCAGACCGCCCTGCCGACGCCGTCAAGCATCGGCGACCCAAGCAGTCCAGAGGTACGACAACCGCCTCCTGGTCGCGCCACCGACGGGCAGTGCGGTGCTCAACCTGACCGGAGATGGGCGGCTTACCTCCCCCGCAGCGATTCGATCCGGTCGCCGAAATGCCGCCCTGCCGATCGCCAGGCGCGACGGTGACGAGTTGTTTCGCCCTTGATCGTGACGGCTGAAGCGGGAGGGATTGTCGCCGCGATCATGCCGAGCAGGCGCGTCATCGGGCGTGCGAGACACTTTCTGCCACTCTGCGGAGCCTCCTCGACCGAGTCACGACCACTGGTCCGCAAGCCCGAGTGCGCACGTCCAGGGAGCCGGATCCGGCTGCGTTCTCGCTGGCGATCCACTCCTTGCCGCCAGAACGACAGGGGCCGACTGCGGCCAGTTCAGCGCTCTCCCAGCGGGACGAGCCGAGGCCTCTTCACTGCTCCCACGGCCTCGATTGTCAATCGTCTAAAAGCGCCGTCCTACCTGGGCAGATACCGTTGGATATAACGTTAGGTGCAGTGATGATTATGCCGTGACATGTACGACCGGCTGCACCCATGAGCGCACCCATACCTAGCCCGTTACATATAACGATAGCTCCATCGATGAGAATCCCGATGTCTATAACGCTATAACGAGCTAGCTAACTTGCTGTCTAACTAGCTCTATAACTAGCTCCCCAGCTAGGGAACTAACTACCTACTCAGCTTCCTGCCGACCGACCTACCTTGCCTGCGGACGCACCTGCCAACTGCCTACTCACTTGACGACATGACGAACGAACTTGCTTGCCTGCGAACGTACGAGCTTGCCGACTCCGGAACTGACTGCTCTACGAGCGACCTGCCCAGCTAGCTGACAGACGAGCGAGCTGTCACGCGAGCTTGCGTCCTACCGACCGAACTTGCGAACCTGCTTACGGCCGTACTGCTCAGCTGACCTGCTGCTCTACTACTCAGCTCGCGTGCGAACGCGCGAACGTGCGAACCTGCGAACGCGCTGACATCCTTGCGTGCGTGCTTACCGGCTACTCAACTACCTTGCGACTCTGCCGACGAACGCGCTTGCCGTGTAACGCCCTAGCTGACGAACCCGCTTGCTTGCTGCTCGCTTACCGAACGTTCCATCCAGGCTGCTACCTTGCTTGCGGACGACTTCGCTTGTGACCGGTCTTACGTGCGTCCGACCCTGCCTGCGTCCGAGCTTGCCTACAGCCGACCTTGCGTACGGTCGACCCTGCGTACGCTCACTCCTGCGCGTCATCGGACCAGCTTGCAGACGTGTCAGCGATCCGACGCCCTTGCGGCCGCGCTGCCGGACGCGTCAGGGAGTGAGCGTGCTCGCGTACTGGCTGACGTGCCCGCGGACGGCTGAACCGCCGCCTTTGCTTCCTGCCCCGCCCGCTCGCGCTCCAGCGGACGTCCGCTCGACCCACCCACCCAGCGAGCGAGCTGCCGCCGTCCCTGCTGATGAGCCTCTCCGCCTGATGAACGACAGGCCGATCCAGCGCGTTACCTCACTCGGGGGCGCAAGTCCTGTTATGGTTCCCCCGTTGATCCAGTGACACGAGATGAAGTTCGATGCTCGAATGTGGGCGATCCGCGTAAATCGCTCACCGTGCCTCTCCAAGCCTCCCGTGTCACCTGGCACGTCAAACAACATGGCGTCGTCGGAAGCAGATAAGGGAGTGGGTCGCGTGCAGGTTGTCGTCGTAGCGAGTCAAAAGGGCGGTGTCGGCAAGACGACGACTACGGTGAACCTGGCCGCCAGTCTGGCGTTGTCGGGGAACCGTGTCCTGGTGGTGGATCTCGAACCCCAGGCACAAGCGGGGGAGGCTCTGGGCCTGCGCGTCCGCGGTGACCAGGTCAAGAGTTCGCTGGGGCTGGCGCTGCAGCTCGCCGTGCAGGGGGCCATGCCTGATCTGCGTGAGCTGTGCTTCGACCGCTCGGAGCTGCTGGACGGATGGGACTGCGACGGATCGCTGCACCTGCTCGCGTCGGAGGAGTCGACGATGAGCATCGCGCAGAACCTCGTGGTGGCCGAGGGGTACAAGGCCACGCCGATACTGCGCCGCATGCTTCAGAGCGTGGCCGATGACTACGACTACGTCGTGGTGGACACCCCTCCGGCCATCCAGGGCCTGTCGACGGTGGGTTGGGCGTCGGGGGACTGGGTGATGACGGTGTGCAACCCCGAGTACGCGACCGTGAAGGGCGCGGTGACGCTGCGCGGTTCGGTGCGGTTCGTGAACGAGCGTACCCAGGGGGAGTGCAACCCCCAGTACCTCGGGGCATTGCTGGACAAGTCGAATCCGCCGTCGCAGTGGAGCGGGCAGGAGATCGAGGTCCGCAACGGCATGATTTCCGCAGGGTTGTTGCCGTTCAGGACGGACATCCGGTCGGACACCCGCATCTCGTCGTCGTTCGGGCTCGGGTCGCCCGCTGTTCTCCGCTACGCCAACCACGCACCGGGTAAGGCCTACGCCGCCCTGCTCGGGGAGATCCTGGAGCGGATGGAGACCCCCCTCGATCACTGGAAGATCGCGCCCATGATCGAGGTGGAGCAGTCCATTGCCTGAGAACCACGCCGATGACACCGGCGAGCAGGCGCGCAGGCCGGTGAAGAAAGCGAAGAAGGCCACGGCGTTCCCGCCGCGGCGGCCGCGGCCTGCGGGCGTGTTCGACAGCGTGATCGCCGGCGCGGACGAAGTGGCTGAGAACGCGTTCCGGGCCCAGGGCGGTGCGCCTGCCGTGGCGCCTGCCGTGGCGCCGGTCGGGTCCGTGCGGATCGCGACGCCCGTCAAGTCGGCTGAGTCGGCCGGGCCGACCGAGCCGACATCGGGGTTGCCGACTCAGGCGGTCTCGCCGTCGGTGCAGCCGGTACCGACGGTGGCGGGGGTCGCCGATGTGCCGGTCGCTCCGCCGCAGCCAGTGGAGACGCCCTCGGCCGAGCCGGGTGAAGCGGTCGGCGGCCCGGGGACCCTCGGCTCCCAGGGCCCTCGCATCGCGGCCGCACCGCCGATGCCCCAACCTGCGACCCAGCCGGAAGCTTCACCTCAAGCAGTAGCGCCTCAACCGGAACCTGTGCTGCGGCCCGCACCGCAGCCCGAGCCCGCACCCACACCCGTGGTTCTCGGTTCACCTGAGCCGGTCCAGGCCCCGGCGGGGGAGACCCCTGCGGGCGGCTCGGATCCGCGGCGAACCACGGCAAAGGGCGTACCGGACGCAAAGGATACGAAGGACGCGGAGGGCGCGTCTGCCCGCAAGCGGGTCAAGAAGAAGGAATGGGCGCACCAGGCGGTGCTGGAGAGCTTCGCGGATGCGAAGATCACGTCGCACGCCTGGGGCATGCACGGCTTCCGGATCGTTCCGGACGTTCTGGCCAGCTTGAAGAAGCGGGTGGCGCGGGACCGACGTACGTCGGGCAACGCGCAGTTGGCCGTCGGGCACTACCTCGACGCCGCGCTCCGGCATGCGCCCAGGGACGTCGACGAGCAGGTGGCGTCCGCTCAGGCCTTCCTGGCCGAACGCATGGGTTTTGTTGAGGCAGGGTTGCAGTCGACGTACCGGATCGGGCCGGACGCCCGGGCATTCGCAACGGAGTTGAATCTCGCGCTGCAGGAGGCGAACTACGGGCGCAAGGGTGTCTACGTCGTCTCCGCGGCCGTGATAGAGCTGCTGAGGGCGATGGAGGCGGAGGGCGATCTGTCGCGGCCGGCACCCGTAAGAGCCTGACCCACACGACGCCCTGAGAGCCTGACGAGACAATATAGCGATTCATATAACGATAGGTGTAGCCATCGGTAGGCCGATGGCTACACCTATTTGTGTACCGACACATATACCTGTGGATCTGACGCTATAACGAACGATCTGACTTGCCGTCTAACTAACGATGTCGCTGTCTGCCGAACGGGCGATGTCGCTGTCTGCCGAACTGGCGGCCGAGCCGCTCATCTATCCCAGTGTCAGTAGATGCACGTCTGCAGCTGGCGCGAGCGCTATGTCCGACTCTCCAGGGATTCCCCGGGAATTTCACCCGCAGGGACACGCCCGAGTTCTTGTGACACAAGGCAAAGCGGGTGGGGATGCGATAGCTTTGATCACCTGGACTTCTGTGTGACCTGAGGAGCCTTACTTGATGACGCGTAACGCGCTGACGACTCATGCCGTGACCGTGGCCGCGGGTGTCACCGAGTCATGGGGATGGAAGGCTCGCGACGCCGGAGTCATCCACGAACCGCACTTCGAGGACGACGTGATCGCGCTCCGCGTCTACGTGTGTGTCTCGCAGATCGCCTGGCCGGGAAGGCGTCGTCCCCGCAGCGCCAAGCAGGAGCTGGAGCTGTGGCAGACGCTCGCGGTCAACACGGCCCGGGAGGCCCTCTCCGACCCGCGAACCACCCATGAGACGGCGATGTGGGTCCTGCCGGACGGAGTCCGCCTGGCCACCACCGCCGGCGAGCGGGCGGCCCTGGAACTCGACGTCCTCTCCGGTCGTCCCGCCTTCCGGATCCCGATCGGTCTGTGGATCGCCGAACTCCCCGAGGCCCTGCAGAAGATGCCCAAGCCCCGCATCCGGCGTGCCGCCAAGACGGACCGGGTGCCCTCGTCCTGACCGCCCGCAGCTGGCGGGCGGCGGCGAGCTTAGGGCGTCGGGCGGGCCGGTGCCGGTCCACCCGGTGGTGGGAACACCGTTCCACCCGACGCCCTGACGAGAGTCCGGGGCAGGCACCCCCGGGCCCTGTCGGCAGGCGCCTTCCCAGGCGCCGGAGCAACAAGAGAGAGGTGATACCCAGCTAGATCCCTAACTGCATATCCGCATCCAGCTCGGCACACACGCCAGACCAGGCCGCCGAGTTGCGGATGCGTCTTTCCTCAACCACTTCCCTCGTTGCAGGAGCCAATCATAGCTGCCGCCCCGAGGGCTGGCTCGGTGTTGCCGTCAACTCCGGCACCGAAGCCCGCCATTTCCGACGAAATCACCCCAAAAAATGACCCCGCGCTGCCGACCATCGCCTTCCGGGCCGTGCGCGGCGCCGGGCAGGACGTCACCCGCACCGCCTCGCGCCGCGCACAGCCTCGTCCGTGGCTCCAGGCCGTGACCTGGCTGGTCTCCTCCGGCGTGCACCCCAAAGCCGGGCCGACCACGACGGCGCTCGCCCGAGACCTGGCCGAGCGGATGGACTACCGCCGCGGCATCGTCCTGTACGACCTTCAGGGAACCGCCCGGCGGCTCGGCGTGTCCGTCGCCACCGTCAAGCGCCACGCGGCCGTGCTGCGCGAACTCGGCGCTCTCGTATGGCTCGTTCACGGCAGCAAGCGCAACCTGCGCATCCCCGGGCGCAAGTACACCGCCACCGCGACGGTCTACGGCGCCGTCATCCCGCCGCTGTACGACCACGCCATGGGCCACCGGCTGTCCGGCACCGGCTACGAGGCCCGCGTGCAAGGCGTCACGGAAGACGGCCGCAAGCAGGCCGTCGAAGCCGCCCGCCACCGCTCGGCAGCACGACAGAGCGCCCCGGCCGGCCGTGAGCCGGCGTCGTGCCACGGCCGTGCGCCCCATTCTCTTACCCTCACCCCCCACCGGCCTGTGACCGTAGAGGGTGGGAACCTTAAAGCTACGCGCAGGCGTAGCCGAACCACCCGTCCCCGAAAGAGCATCCTGGGCCGCAAGGTGACGGCCTCGGCCTACGCCACCGCCGACCGCGTCGCCCGCCGCCTGCGACCGGTGCACAACTGGCTCCAGCGCGCCCTGATCCGCGAGCTGTCATGGGTCCTGGTCGACAAGGTCCTCGACGGCTGGGAGGAACCGCAGATCGACACCTGGCTGCGGACCGTTTCCCCCCTGGCCCGGATCGGGGCCCACTGGCACTCCCGGCGCCCGCACGCCTACATCGCCGCCCAACTCCTCCTCGACGAGCAGCTGCGCCGTGAGGAGGCCCAGCGCGAGGCCGAGCTCGCCCGGCGCACCCCGCCGAACCGCGCCTTCGCCCAGGCCACGGCCGAGCTGCGCCACGGCGGCGCCGGTGCCGGGCTCGAACCCTCGGCGAGCGTGGACGACCCCGACAACCCCGTCGACTTCGAGGACCTCGACGACTTCGAGGACCTCGACGAGACGCAGGCCCGCGTCCTGCGCACTGCGGCGTGGCAGGCGTTCCGGGCCGGTGACACCTCCCTGGTCACCACGGCACTGGAGAACCTCGGGGCCCGTGCCACGGAACGGCTGTACGGGCCGGACCTGGTCCGGCGCGCCACGCACCTGGCGTTCGCGGACCGGGTACGCGTCCAGCGGCCGTGGTGACCTCGGTGCCGGGCCACCACCCCTCAGCCGCCCGGGGTGGCCGGAACCACCGGCGTACACGGCGACGCTCTGTCGGATTCGCACCGCGTTCGGTAGCCTCCGCCCGCACGTCGCCCGGATGGAGCTCCCACGAGGGAGGGACAGCGATGTCACGTGAGCCGAGGCACCGTCGGCGTGCCGCCGCAGCCGCATCCGCTTCGGTACTGGCGGCGATCCTGCTGGGCTGCGGCGCGACGAGCAGTGCGGGCGCGGCCGCGCCCCCGGCTCCGGCGCGGGCCGGGAGGCTGTGGTTCGACCGCGTGGCCGGTGGCCCGCTGAGCATCCGCGGCCCGGCCTTCACCGACGGATACGGCCGCGAGGTGGTGCTGCGCGGCTTCAACGTCTCCGGTGAGGCGAAGCTGAGCGAAAACGGCGGTCTGCCCTTCGCGAGCGTGGCCGACGCGCAGCGGTCCGCCCAGGCCATGCGCACGCTCACCGGCGCGAACGCCATACGGTTCCTGGTCACCTGGGCCTCGGTCGAGCCGGAGCCCGGCCGGATCGACTTCGGCTACCTGGCGAACGCCACCGCGCAGATCAAGGCGTTCACCGAACGCGGTATCCGGGTGCTGGTCGACTTCCACCAGGACCTCGCCTCGCGCTACCTGTTCACCCCGGGCAGCTGGTACACCGGCGACGGTGCTCCGCGATGGGTGGTCGCCGCGGGCGGCTACCCACCGGAGTTCTGCGGGCTCTGCGTCCACTGGGGCCAGAACATCACGCAGAACACCGCGGTCCAGGACGCCCTCCACGACTTCTGGCACAACCGGGTGCTCACCACCTCCGCCGGACGGCTCGGCGTGCAGGACGCCTTCCTCGCCCAGGCGGGAGCCGCCCTCACCTACCTCAAGGACCACCTCGGCGCGGACGGCTTCGACCGCGTCGCGGGCGTCGACCCGTTCAACGAACCGTATGCGGGCAGGTACGACACCGGCCAGACGAGCCGCACCTGGGAGCAGGACCGGCTCTGGCCCTTCTACCTCAGGTTCCGCCACACCATGGACGCCTCGGGATGGTCGGGCAAGCCGGCGTTCGTCGAACCCAACGTGTTCTGGAACGCCGATCTGGACTTCGAACGCCAGACCGGCGGCCTGCTCGACGCGGGCGCACTCGGCAGCCGCTTCGTGTTCAACACCCACTTCTACGACCAGCGGGCGCTGTCCGGAATCTTCCTTCCCGGCCACGCGGGCGACGGCCAGTACACCGCCGACTTCGACACCGTGCGGCAGCGGGCGGCCGACGCGGGCACCGCCGCGATGGTCGGAGAGTTCGGCAGCCCCCAGACGGGCTTCACCTCCGACAAGACGCCCAGCGTGCTCAAGGCCCTCTACCAGGCGCTGGATTCCGGTGTGAACGGCGCGAACTGGTGGAGCGACCCGTCGGCGTCCGGCACCGTGCTCTCCGGCACCGAGTGGCAGTGGGACCTGTACAGCGGCCGCCACCACGAGCCGATGAACGGCAACCCGGACAAGGTGCAGGGCAGCGGGGACGCCTGGAACGGCGAGGACTACTCCGTGGTCGACACCGACACCTCCGCAACGGTTCGGCTGCGCCAGCAGGCCCGGCTGCTCGACCGCCTCTACCCCACCGCCGTCGCCGGACACACACTCGCCTTCACCTACGAGGACCGGGCGACCGACACCTCCACCACGCTCACCTGGAACGGTGTTCCCGCGCGCCTGCCGCACACGGCCGCGCTCGTCGGCAGCGGGCAGTACGCGGTGCTCGTCTGGCGGTCCGGCGCGAGCGCGGCGCCCACGGAGCTGCGCCTGCCGGCCTCCTTCCCCGTGTCCGGCACCACAGTCGTATCCGACCTGGGCACGGTGACCTCCCCGCCCGACTACGCCGCGAACGGAACCGCGCCCGTCACGCCGATCGCCGCCGCACCCCTGCCGGACGGCGTGGGTGAGCGGCTGGTGCTGTCCGACCCCGGCAGCCCGGCGGGTACCGTGCACGCCGCGCTCGTCACCAACGGCTCGCCCCGTGCGAGTGCGGCCGACCGCGCCGCCGCCCGACGGGAACTCGCCTCCTGGCTGGCCGCGGTCCCCGGCTGGGGCCCCGCTGCGGGCCGCCCGCACTGACCGCCGCACGGCATTCGCCGCGCCCCGGGTGGCGCGGTCGAACGCGGCCGCACAGAGGACGGCCGCGTCAATTCCTGTTGGACTATGTCGACTTACCGCGGGAAACCCCTATACCAAGCGCGTCCCTTCCTTCACTATGAGCACGCTCACACCTTCGGGTGGCATGGACGTGGCGACCCGACCACGAGTCTGCGCCCGTGCCGTTCACCGTCGGCCCGGCCAACCGCTTCCCCACGATCGGCCGGCCTTACGAACGAGGAGGTCGAAAGGGTGGTGTCGGAGACCGACCCGACCAGTCGGGGCCTGACGACCGAGCGGACGTACGCGCAACTCCCCGACGGCGAGATCGCCAAACTCATGCGCGCCGGTGCCCGGGCCGCTCCTCCCGCCGTGAAGGAGTTCCTACGGCGTCACCATCCCGCGGTGCGCGTCTACGCCCGCCTCTGCGCCGCCACCGAGACCGCCGCACGCCAACTCGCCACCGAGGCGCTCGACTTCGCCGTGCGGGAAGCGAAAGAGGGCATCGAACCGCCGGGCACCTTGCGCCAACGCGCCATGATCCTCGTCCAGCAGACGTCCGCCACCTGGATCGCGGACGGCCTGGCCGGCGAGCTCGACCCCGTCTTCGTCGCCTGGCTCGACAGTGCCGGGGCGACGAGCACTGAGCCCGACGCGCCGGATGCGCCGCCGGCCCACCATCCCCCCGCCGTCCGCCAAGGCTTCCACAGCCTGCCGGAGCGCACCCGTTCCGTCCTGTGGTACGCACTGGTCGAACAGGAAGCCGACGCCGACGTGGCCACCTGGCTGGGCGTCACGGCGGACATCGTCGAAGGCATGCGGGACAGGGCGCTGGAGGCGATGCGCCAGGCGTTCCTGCGCATCCATCTGGAACGCGAGGGAAACGGCCGCTGCCGGGGCTTTCAGCGCATCATCGAAGCCGCCGCGCGTCCGGGGGACATGAGGTGCAGCGAGGACTTCGTCGAGCACCTGGAGCACTGCCCCTGCTGCACCGTGGCGCTGAGTGAACTGACGCGCATGTGGGAGGAGCCGCGCACCACACTCGCCGAGGCGCTGCTCGAGTGGGGCGCGGCCGCCTATGTGGCAGCGGCTCCCTCTGCGGCAGCCGCCCCCGCCGGCGCACCCTTCGACCCACCCGACGAAGTGCCCGCCGCCGACGAGCTCGAACAGTCCGACACCGTCTTCGAGCCCGTGACCCTGCTCTCGTCCGCCACCACCTGGACCCCGGGGCCGGTGGGCCGGCGCCCCTCGCACCGACGCACGTCACGGCTCTCCTGTTCGGTGGCCGTCGTCGCGGCGGGCGCCGCACTGGCGATGGCCCTGCTGGCGGCGGGCCACAGCGCACACGAGACCACCGCGCACCGCCGGCCGGTGCCCGCTCCCCCCGCCCCTGTCAGCACGCCCTCACCGACCGCCTCCCCCTCCATCTCCCTCTCCCCTTCCTCCGCACCGTCGGCACCACCGTCGCCCTCGACGCCCCCGACGGCGGTGGTGACAGGCGTGGTCAGCCCGGATCCCAGCAGCCCCGCCCCGGCCCCGCCGGCCATCCCCGCCGACTCCTACGCCCAGGTGGTCAACGTGCAGTCCGGCCTGTGCCTGGACATCGCCAACGGCTACCCCGAGCAGGGCAGAGACGTCGTCACCGCCCAGTGCGGCTCCCAACCGACGCAGGAGTGGCGGCTGGACGCGCGCGGTCTTGTGCACTCCTACGCCGACCCGGACTACTGCCTCGACTCACGCGGAAGCACCGACAGGGGAGTCGGCGTGTGGACCTGCTCCGCCATAGACAGCGACGCCGGGGTGAATCTCCTGTTCACCGTCGACAGCCAGGGCCTGATCCGCCCGCAGATCGCCGAAGACCACGCCCTCACCCCGACCGGCGGCGCACCTGGAGCCACGCTCGGCCTGTGCGCCGCCACCGGTCGCAGCGACCAGCGCTGGAGCGCGGGCTCACCGCCCGCGTAGCGGGCCCGGGGAGCGGTATGGAGCGCTGTCCGGCGGCGAAGGCCCGCCGGCCCGGCGGTCGGCGGGCCGGCGGGCAACGGGCCTTAGTGGAGCGTCCAGTTCTGGTTGTTCCAGCCGTTGCAGGCCCACAGTTGGACCTTGGCGCCGTTGGCGGGGATGGTGTTGGTGTCCCCGTCCAGACACTCACCGCCGTCCTTGTTGGTCAGTGTGGCACCGTGCCAGATCCAGGTCTGGTTGTTCCAGCCGTTGCAGCCCCAGAGTTGGACCTTGGCG
>CAYNNX010000019.1:30614-38886 GCA_964398515.1 uncultured Streptantibioticus sp.
GGGATGGTGTTGGTGTCCCCGTCCAGACACTCACCGCCGTCGTTGTTGGTCATTCTTAGCCGGTAGACCTGGTTCGGCACCACCTGGCCCTTGACGTGGCTGTTCACGGTCGGGATCTGCGCCATCGACGTCACGTCGATCACGCGCGGTGCGGTGATGCGGGTACCGGCGTGCGCCGCACCGGCGGTCGCCAGGCTGGTCGCGGCCGTGGCCGCAACGACAGCGAGCACCACTCGATTGCGCTTCAATGTTCCCCCCAGTCCCCGGGCCGAGCCCGGGATCGCGGCCCGCCGCCCTTCGCGGCGGAGCGAGCAGAACGCTAGACCGAACCGGACGGACCGGCATAGGCATGAGGAAACTGGGAGGTATTGTTCCGGACGAAGCGTCGGCCTCCGCCGCAGCAGGCAGGACTGGCAGGCGCGGCACCGCCGTTGAGGTGTGGAGTGCCCGCCATGGATGGCCGCCCGGCGGTGGTTGCCGATGGCCTGCAAGGTGCTGGTGGGCGTGTGTGCGGCGGCGTGCGACCGGCGCCCCGCCCGGCGCGGGACAGAGCCGGTTCACAGTGCGGCGTGCACATCCGTCCGCCTACGCCCGCGCAGGTTCGAACCTGGCCGCCATCACACCGAAGTTGAGGCTTCTCGCCTGCGACGACGCTGGTGAAAACGCTTCCGAGACGCCGGCGTCAGCAACTGTCCGGTTCGCACTGACGGGCATCGCTGCCGGGTGGTCTCATGGCTGGAGCGTTCAAGAGGACGGCGAACGGATGCCAGACCCGACAGGGCGGCACGCGCGCCCCAAGGCCGAGCCGGTGGCCACGGCCGCCACCGACAGCCTGGGCCGCTGCGACCACGTCGACGCCGTCACGGTCGACCTGGCCGCAGGCACCACCGCGGTCGAGTTCACCCGGACCGTGCAGGCGGCCACACCGCAGTGGGTGCACCGCATGCCCTCCGGACGGGACGCGTCATGTCCCCTGAGCGGGCCGCGGGGGCGAGCGGCTGCCGCACCAGTGGTTGGGGTGGTCGGTTGGGTGTGACTTTTGTACTGGTGAGGTGGTGACGGCTGGCTCTGCCTGGGGTGCCGGCCCTGCGGGGACGATGGCATGCGTCACCGGTGCGGTGACCAGGCACAGACCGACGTACACAGGGGGCGCAGATGAACGACGTGGTGACCGAAGAGCGGGTTGCGGCACAGCAGCGCGCCGCGACGCCAGGCGCGGGGGAGTTGGCGTCGGTCAAGCCGCTGCCGGTGTGGTTCTTCGCCTTCGAAGGCGCCCTGGGTGCCGCCTACGACCTGTGTCACGCCTGGTCGGGCGCCTGGATGGTCATCGCCGCCCTGGGCGTGGTGAACCTCGTGGTGGGGTTCACGGTGATGCGTCGCAGGGTCAAGCTGATGCGGGCGCTGCTGAAGAACTCCCGCACCCGCAAGATCGCCCTCGGCCTGATCGCCCTGCGCCTGAGCGCTCACATGGTGCTCGGCGTCCTCGGCGCCCAGGTGACCACCGTCGCCGGTCACCTGGTGCTGGCTTCTGTGATGGCCGGCGCGACGGTCACCCTGCTGTGGTTCGACCAGCGCACCGCCTTGCGAGCCCTGGGCGTGGCACCGGCCGCCACTCGGTAACCGTTGCCGCGCACTCAGTGCCGGCCCGGGCAACCGGGCCGGCCGCACCCGAGAGAAGGCCCTGCCGCCCAGCAGTCAGCTCTGGGCACGCAGGCGGGTGATCTGCCGGCGCGAGAGTTCGATGGTGCGGCGCATGTGCCGGTGCAGCAGGGCGAGTTCGTCCTCGGTGTACTCGGCGAGCATCTGCCGCCAGTCCGCGCCGAGGTCGGCCCACAGTTCGCCGATCCGCTGCATGGCCTCGGGCACCGGCTCGACCAGGACCCGGCGCCGGTCCGCTGTGTCCCGGCGGCGGACGACGTAGCCGGCCTTCTCCAGCCGGTCCGCCAGGCGCGTGGCCGAACCGCTGGTCAGTCCGGTCAGCTCGGCGATGCGCCCGGTGGTGAAGGGGCCTGCCTCGGCGGACAGCAGGTTGAGGCACTGGACATCGGTCGGGTGCAGGCCGAGATGGTCCGCGACGGCCTGGTTGAACAGGACGTACGACGCCAGATAGCGACGGGACTCCAGCTCCAGATCATCCACTCGCACCGGGTGCTCCCCAAAATTAGCTGCGCTGCGCAGAGAATGCGCCGTACAGTCGACGCATGACACAGGAATTCTATCGGCCCGTCGTGGCCGTCGCAGGGGCCACCGGCGTCCAGGGCGGAGCGGCCGCCCGCGCCCTGCTCGACCAGGGCTTCGCCGTCCGCGCGCTCACCCGGACCCCGGACTCCCCGGCAGCTCGGGAGCTGCTCCGGCTCGGTGTCGAGATCGCTCCGGCGGACTTCGACGACGGTGACTCGCTGGACGCCGCGCTCAAGGGCGCCGACGCGCTGTTCGCGATGTCCACCCCCTTCGGCACCGACATCGCGACCGAGGTCCGGCAGGGCATCGCCCTGATGGAGGCGGCCCGGCACGTCGGCCACATCGTCTTCACCTCGGCGGCCCACGCGGACCGCGATACCGGGATCCCGCACTTCGACAGCAAGCACCGGATCGAGCAGCACCTGAGGACACTCGGCGTACCGTGGACGATCCTCGGCCCGGCCGCCTTCATGGAGAACTACGCGGGGGAGTGGACCCTCGGGGGTCTGCGGGAGGGCTGGTTCAGCCTCCCGATGCCCGCCGACCGGCCGCTGTCGCTCATCCCCGCTCGCGACATCGGCGCCTTCGCCGCCCTCGCCCTGGGGCGGCCGGAGGTGTTCGCCGGGCGGCGGATCGACATCGCCTCCGACCGGCTCACCTGCCCGGCGATCGCCGAGGTGCTGAGCGGGGTGTGCGGCCGGCCGATCGGCTTCCGGCGGATCCCGCTCGCCGAGGTCGAGGCCTACTCACCCGATCTCGCCGCGATGTTCCGCTACTTCACCGAGGTCGGGCTCGACATCGACGTGGAGGCGCTGCGTCGAGCCCACCCCGAGATCGGCTGGCAGTCCTTCGCCGACTGGGCGGCGGAGAGGGACTGGCCCCTGATGATGCGTGAAGGTCCCGGGAGAACCTTTTCCTGACGAACAGTCAGCAGAGGACTCGCCACAGCTCTTGTGCGACCGGCCCAGGCGCCCTTGACGGCCCGTTAGCTCAGCCTTGGCCAAGGGGACTTCGTGGGCGGCGCCGATCAGGCGGCGGCCGTACCGGGCCTGGGCCCGGCCCGGGGGTTGAGTGACCGCCCGGGCCGGGACCCGGTCCCCGAAGGCGCTCCCGCTCTCGGTCAGAAGTCGGCGGTGAGCACCAGGCAGACCAGGGCACCGTCGCCGTCGCGTCCTTCGAAGCCGCCAGCGCTCTCGGCGCACACGGGGAACGCCAGGACGTTGGAGCCGGTCTCCGGGTGGAGGCGGACGTTCAGCCAGGCGGCCTTGCCGGTGGCGAGCTCGGACTCGACGTGCCCGACGAAGGCGTCGAGGTCGGCGAAACCCTCCGGGCGGGGGCCGTCGAACCGCAGGCAGTCCATGGCCGCGCTGTCCCACAGGAATCCGAGATCGGGGCCGAGGGGCTGGTAGTCCTCGATCGCGTCCGCGAAGGTCGCCTTCGCGATGACCTCGGGGGCCGCCAAGGGGATGACCACCATGGTGACGTACGTCGACTCCTCGCCGCTGTCCGAGTCGCGGCGGCGAACGACGCCAATATGCACGGGATGCGAGCCGTGCGGCACGCCGTCGAACGCCGACCATTCGGCCGGGGCGGGCTCGGTGAAGGTGACGCTTCCGGCGACCACGAGATCGTCGGCGCGGTGGAACTCCTCGGGGCGGTTCCCGATGGACTCCTGAGTGCATCGGTCCGCCAGCTGCCACAGCAGCGTATCCATGTCCATGACGCGGATGCTGACAGCTCGCTGTGACATCGGGCCGAACGGGTGGCCGACCCCAGGCGGGTTCAAGCCTTCGGATTCACTCCGCTCCACCGGACGTACCCCGCGTCACGGTGCGGGGGCCCTGACCCGGCACCGGGAGGCCGTCATCCTCGCACTCGGGTCGAACCGGGCCTCCGGCACGCCGCGTGTGCGCTCCGCGACCGGGGCGTGCCGGAGGCGGCGGCCGCCTTCCGGGGCCCGCGCGAGTGCCTGCCGGTGCCGGTGCAGGCGCTCGGCGAGGAGACGGAAGGCGTCGTCCTCGCCGCGGACGTACTGGTGGACCGCCGACCACAACACGCGCATCTCGACGGCGATGTCGTCCATCGTGGTGTGTCGCACCCCGTACCCGGTCAGGCAGGCGTAGCGGCATCCGGCACTTCGTCGGTCTGCTCGGCGGCAGGCGTCTCAGGCCAGCTTCTTCAGCAGCTCCGCGGCCAGCGGGGCCGAGGAGGAGGGGTTCTGTCCGGTCACCAGGTTGCGGTCGACGACCACGTTGGGGGCCCAGGGCTCGCCCTCCTGGAAGTCCACGCCGATCTCCACAAGGCGGTCCTGCAGCAGCCACCTCGCCTTCTCGGCCAGCCCCGCCTGGATCTCCTCGGCGTTGGTGAAAGCGGTGACCTTGTAGCCGGCGAACGCAGGGGAGCCGTCCTCATGCTTCGCAGCCAGCAGCGCGGCCGGAGCGTGGCAGACCACGCCGAGCGGCTTGCCCGACGTCAGGGCCGCGGTCAGCAGCCTGCCGGAGTCGGCGTTGACCGCCAGGTCCTCCATCGGGCCGTGGCCGCCGGGGTAGAAAACGGCGTCGTAGTCGTCCAGCGTGACGTCCTCCAGCTTGACCGGGAGCCGGATCTCGGTGATCGAGGCGAGGTCCTCGGCCATCTTCCTCGCCCCCTCCTCGCCGCCGTTGACCTGCGGCACCAGGCTGCCCTGGTCCACGGTCGGCACGACGCCGCCCGGGGTGGCGACGGTGATCGCGTGTCCCGCGGCCTTGAACGCCCGGTACGGAGCAACAGCCTCCTCGGCCCAGAAACCGGTCGGGTGCTTGGTGCCGTCGTTCAGCGTCCAGTAGTCGACGCCGGTCATCACGAAAAGGATCTTCGCCATGCTGCAGTCTCCAAGGAGTCGAGTCCACGCCCTGACGCTCCGCGCTCGGAACGTCAGCGCGCTCACGCCCCCGAAACTAGGCCTCCCCAAGCACCGAAACCAATGAGGAGCCCGATACCAGGCATCAACAATTCGATGCCTGTGCGGGAATACCGGGAACAGGCTTGAAGCAAGCGGTCGCGACCTGCCGCGCGTGCGCGGCGACGGTGCGCCCAGGGGCGCGGTCGAAGCCATGAGAATCGCGTAGGCTCGAACCATGCGCGATCGGGATTCCCATGGCTCGGGCCCGCTGGACCTGAACCTGCTGCGCACCTTCCTGGCGGTGCACCGCTGCGGATCCTTCACCGCCGCCGCGCACCAACTGGGCCTGTCGCAGTCGGGGGTCACCACGCAGATCCGGGCGCTGGAGAACCGGCTGGGCCGCGAACTGTTCGAGCGCCGGGCGCGCGGCGTCACCCCGCTCCCCTTCGCGGACGAGTTCGCCGCTCGCCTGTCCACCCCCCTCGACCAGTTGGCGGGCATCACCGGCGAGAGGCCGACCACCACCGCGGAACCGGTGCACCTGGCCGGGCCCGCGGAGTTCCTGTGCACCGTCCTGCTCGGGGTCCTGGCCCCGCTGGCGACGCAGGGCGTCCGGCTGCGGGTGGCCACCGGGCTGACCGATCCGCTGCTGGATGAGCTGCGGGCCGGACGTCACGACCTCGTCGTGGCCACCCAACGCCCCCGCGGCCGAACACTGCACGCCGAACCCTTCGCCGACGAGGAGTTCGTCCTGGTCGCCGCCCCCGTCTGGGCCGAACGGCTGGCGGGCCGGGAGCTGCCCGCCGCCCTGCAGGAGGTCCCGCTGGTCACCTACGCCGAGGACCTGCCCATCGCCCGCCGCTACTGGCGGCACGTCTTCGACCGCCGCCTGCACGCCCAGGCGGCGATCACCGTCCCCGACCTGCGGGGCGTACTCGCCGCGGTCACCGCCGGCGCCGGCTGGAGCGTCCTGCCCAGCTACCTGTGCCGCACCGAACTCGCCTCCGGGGCCCTGCGGTTGCTGCACCGGCCCGAGGACCCGCCGATCAACACCGCCTACCTCGTCCAACGCCCGGGCGGCTCCACCAACCCGCATGTGGCCGTGGTCCGCGAGCGACTGCTGGCGGCCGCAAAGGGCGATGACCTGCCGTGGTGAGTTTCCCGGCCGGAGAACTCACCACGGATGCTCACCGTCTCGATGCTTCCGCTCAGCCTCAGGCACGGTCTGGCGGACGGCGACGCGCATGTGCGGTTCTGCGGGGGTGCCGACTTCCCCGGCAGACCGCGCGGCCGCCGGCTCCGCCCCGCGCTCGGCGACGGCCTCCAGCAGGTCGGTGGGCCGCTCGGCGTGCGGCCGGCTCGGCACGTCGGTCGCCTTCCGGATCACGCCGGGGCGCAGCTGCTCCATGCGAGTCGGCAGCAAAGACCAGGACGGCTCTCGGCGAGCGCGATGTTCGTCTCGGTGACCGCCCGGGCCAGGCCACGCGGCTGCAGCGAAGCGCCGGCCAGGACCGCCTGGCCGGCGAGGTCCTCGGCCTCGCCGCACCCGCCGGGAAGACTCGGCGGGAGGGGGAGGTCCCCGGCGAGGGCTGCCGGGGACCGCTGCCGGTCCGGTACCGGTCAGGCCTCACGGACCAGCAGGTACGCGGCCTGACCAGGCCGCACGGGGCGGCATGACACAGCGGTGAAGCCGTCCGCGAGCAGACCGGTCAGCTCCGCCGCCACCGCGCCCTGAAGCGTCCGGGCCTCTCGTTGTGTGAACCGGCCGTGGTCGGGCCAGGAGTCCGGCACGGTCAGCAGCGCGCGACCGTCGCCCGTGCGGATCACATGACCCAGGTTCGGGGGCGCGGGCGGCAGCGTGAGCCAGTCGTCGTGGCGCGGGCGGTCCGGCACCGCGAGTTCCCAGTCGACGATCAGCCGGTCGGTGGCCAGGCCGTGCGGTTCCTCGCCGTAGTAGTCGGGTATGAACAGCCGTGCTCTGCCGCCCAGCACATCGAGGTTGAAGTGCGCGTTGCGGGACTTCAGCGGGTCGTACGACCAGCGCATCAGGGTCACCCCGGAGGCCAGGGCGGCGTCCGCCTGCGCGCGCTTGAGAACGCGGCCGATGCGGCTGTTCTGCCGGTCCCGGGCCACGCCCGCCGCCTGCGAGTACAGATAGAGCCGGCCCGAGTGCGGTTCCTGGGCCAGAAAGCCGTAGGCGAAGCCGACCGGCCGCTCGCCTTCCCACGCTCCGATCACCACACCGCTGTGTGCGTTCATCGCGGACAACAGGCGCGGGTTGATCCCGTGCACGGTGTCGTCGAAGACGTGACGGTACAGCTCGGCGAAGGCGGCGAGCTCCCTGGCGCCCGTCACCCGCCGGACGACGAGTCCGGCAGGTGATGCGGGCGCGAGGGTGAGTTCTTCCACGGCAGTTCCTTTGGGTAGAGATGTGCGGAGCGTGATGAGGGTGGTGAACTTTCGCAGGTCCACGCGCGATCGGTCAATGGAAACGTTCGTCGGCTGTCCGGACGACTGGATCACGTGAACGAGAAGTGAACGTCGAGGGAAGTAGGGGAGCGTCCCGGCCGGGTGTCCTGTACCACCCCGACAACCCCGGCCGCTCGACCTCCATGCCCCACGAGGTCGAGCACCTGCGCGGTCACCGGTCCCGTCCGGGAACCGGACCCGGTACGACGGTGGCCGTGTGCGCTTCAGGCCGGCTGTCGACGTCCGTGGCCGGCTGCGACGTGACCGGTCAGCCGCTCCCAGTTGCCGGACCCGATAGCGGCCTTCTCCTCCTCGGTGAACGGCGCTTGCTCGAGGAACGCCCGGGCGACCCCGCCGCTGGTGTCCAGGAAGGGGAAGCCGCCGGGCCGCGTCCCGAAGGTGTACGGGTAGTCGGTCGAGTACAGCATGCGGTCGGTCCCGACGACCTCAGCCGTCCACCGCAGGTAGCGCTCGCTCACCGTGCCGCTGCCCGCCACCCAGAAGTTCCGGCGGAAGTAGTCGGCCAGGGGCCGCTCCAGCTTCGCCATGTCCTGCAGGACCCCGATGTGGTCCAGGTAGAACAGGACGACCTCGCCCCAGTGGCCCGCGATGACCTGCAGCCGGGGGTGGCGGTCGAACACACCGGAGAAGATCATCCGCAGGTACTGCACGCCCAGGTCGTAGTACCAGCCCAGCCCGGCGGTCGCGAGCGCAGGGCCCACTCCGTTGGGCAGCCCTGAG
>CAYNNX010000020.1:0-38626 GCA_964398515.1 uncultured Streptantibioticus sp.
CCTACGCCTCCCGCGACGTGTCACCACGGAGCCGGGGGAGCCCTCTTCCGCTTAGGCGTCATATGCGAAGTCCGGGTACCTGCCACCGGCCCGGGGAACACGTCACCGTGTTCCGAAGCACCAGGATTGAGAGGTTGTCCCATGACAGGCACGCCACGCCACATGCATCTCTTTCTCGTCATCGGCAACGTCGGTCAGCATCATGGCGCGTGGCGCGAACCGGACAGCGGCATCGAACTGGCCGACTCGATTGACTTCCACGCCGAGGTGGTGCAGCGGGCCGAGGCCGCGAAGGTGGATGCCGTCTTCATTGCCGACCACCTCGCGATGCTGGGCCGGGAGGCGCATGCACCGGCGCAGCATCTGGAACCAGTGACCCTGCTGTCGGCCCTGAGCATGCGTACGGAATCGATCGGCCTGGTGGGTTCAGCCAGCACGACGTTCAACGAGCCCTTCAACGTGGCGCGCCAGTTCGCCTCACTGGACCACCTCAGCCGGGGCCGGGCCGGCTGGAACATCGTGACCTCGGCGTTCGGTGAGGAGAACTTCGGCTCCGCACCCCTTCCCCCGCACGCGTCCCGCTACGAACGCGCGGGGGAATTCGTGGAGGTGACCAAGGCACTGTGGCGCAGTTGGGACGCCGACGCCTTGGCTTTGGACAGGGAGTCCGGCGTGTACGCCAGAGCGGAAAGGGTGCATCCGATCAACTTCACGGGCAAACACCTGACGGTCTCAGGGCCACTGAACATCCCCCGTCCGCCGCAGGTGCACCCCGTGCTGGTGCAGGCCGGAACGTCCGCCGACGGCATGGCCTTCGCCTCCAGGCACGCCGAGGTCGTCTTCTCCGCGCACCAGGGACTCCCCGCGGCGAAGCGCTACTACGACGAGATCAAGAACGGTGCGAGGCTGCTGGGTCGCGACCCGGACTCGATCAAGGTTCTGTTCGGCCTGAGCCCGATGCTCGGTGACACCCAGAAGGACGCCGAGGAGCGGCAGCGCGCCCTGGCCGGCCTGCTCAACGTCGACTACGCCAAACAACTGGTGGGTTTCCAGCTCGGTGGGATCGACCTGACCCAGTACGACCTCGACGAGAAGCTGCCGCTGGACATCCTGCCGGACCCGACGACCATCAATCGCAGGCAGGGCCGCTTCGATCTTTACCGGCAGCTGATCGAAGACGGTGAAACCCTGCGGCGCCTGACGGAGATCGAGGCCACGGCGGCGGGGCTCCAGGTGGCCGTCGGCGATGTGGAACGCATAGCCGACGAGATGATCACCTACTTCGAGGCCGACGCGGCCGACGGCTTCATTCTCATCCCGCCCTCTCAGCGCGTGGACGGACGGCGCCTGCTCAGCGAGGTCATTCCCCTGTTGCAGGAGCGAGGGTATGCCCGCACGACTTATCAGGGCACCACCCTGCGTGAGCATCTCGGCCTCGCCCGGCCCTGAACGCCATGGGCGTCCCGGCCTCGGCCCGTTGGACTGAGACCTTCCGGCAGCATGGACCCGCGCGCCGGCCCGACGGAACGGCTGCTTCACCTGGGGGTCGGCACGTACGTGATCATTTCGACTTCCTCCAGAGTCGCTAATCCTTCCTCAACCAGTTCCGATAATTGAGGAAGGAAGCCGCGTACTCGGTCTTCCGTATCGACGATGACCACCAGAAGCGGCAGTGAGTCTGACAGGGAGAGCAGCCGAAAGGTGTGCACGAGGCCATCCCTGCCGTAACCTTCTATCCCGCGAATCACCATTGCCCTGGACATTCCGGCGTTTCGAGCTCTCCGCACGATCTCGTGGTACAGGGGCTTGCGGTTCCACACGTCGTCATCGTTGGTGAAAATCGTCAGCTTGAGTCCACGGCTGGCTGATGGCATGGCTCGTCCCTCTTCTTTGCGCTGCGACAGTCAACGATCAGTTCGGCAGGCCAATACGGCAAGGGGCCTTCGCCATGCCTCGACGGGTGGCGACGCAATTCATGCGGAAATCAAGCGAAGTCCACGATCTGTGCCAATCTATCAGCGGCTGCTGATCAACGCAATGCCCTGGTCGGCCGTACGCGGCTTGCTTGGTCCGTGAATTGACATCCCGCCAGGCAAAAAACGCGCCGCGTCCCAGGTGCTCGAACAGTGCTACGGACAGCGTCGGACGGGTGCGTCGGCGCGGCGGCGTTCGGTGACCTCGATGAGCCGCAACTGGCCGTTGGGCATGCCGTGCAGGCCGACCGGTGCGCTCTTCGTGGTTGTCGAACCGCTCCGTGGTGGCCCGGTTCGAGCCTTGGTCATCCGGCGACGAGTACGAGTGGTCTCGTGTGTGGTCCTGCGCTCGCTGGCATGTCATGTGACGTAGTCGATAGTTTGGCTGGTGAAAACGTCTGCGGGCGATGAGGGCGCGGCAGGATATAGAGTCGACATCGATCCGGTTTGCGAAAACTGGCTAGTGCCCGGTCGTAAATCGGATTGAGGCGAGTTGATCTGGCGGGATAGTGTTCTTGTCAACGGGGACAATTCGTCATGCCCCCGGCCGTCGCATTTCTCATCCTCGACCGAGGGAGACAGTGATGACCACGAATACGCCTGCGACCGGTGTCCGTGCGCTCGACCAGGACGCATTCGACCGTCACCTCAAGAAATTCTCCGAGAGCGCCCCCATCCTTGAGTACTCGCAGCAGTTCCGCCGGGAAGGCTACGTCAAGCTCCGCGGTCTGGTGCCGTCGGAGCTCTTCGCCGAGGTCACCAGTGAGGTCAATGGCCTGCTGGACCAGCACGCCAGGCGCATCGACATCGAGCTCGAGGAGACCGGGAATTCGCCGCGCAGGATGCGCACGGTCAGCGCGCCCGACATCGCCCGCGACTCCAAGCTCATTCCCGCGATCTACGACTCCGCGAGCATCCGCGATGTGCTGGGTCAGATCGCCCAGGCGGACGTTCTGCCGTGCCCTTGGGACGGCGAGAAGTACGTCATCATCCGTCAGGACCAGCCCGGTGACACACACGGGTGGCACTGGGGCGACTTCAGCTACACGCTGATCTGGATCATCGAGGCGCCTGGTCCCGAGGTGGGCGGGATGCTTCAGTGCGTGCCGCACACCAACTGGGACAAGCAGAACCCGCGGGTGCACGAGTATCTGCAGAACAACCCGATCCGTACCTACGCCAACGCCACCGGTGACCTGTACTTCCTACGTTCGGACACCACGCTCCACCGGACGATTCCGCTCAGCAAGCCGGCCACCCGGATCATCCTCAACACCTGCTGGGCCAGCGCCGCCGACGTCGCTCGCCCGACGACACACGAAACCATGGACGCGATGTTCTCCTTCTGACCGTCGCACGAGGGGGGATACTCCTTGAGCACCACTCCTGAACTGCACAACGGCATCGACCTCCGGGAACTGGTCATTTCCCTGCTGGCTGGGGACGAGGACGTGGCCACGGTCAACGCCCGGGCGACCGACATGGTCTACCGAGCGGAAATCCGCACCGCGGCCGAGGAGTTGGCCCACGCGGCCTTCACTCGAGGCGATCGTGCGGCGCTGCACACCGCGCACTGGGTGCTGGGCGACATCTACGACCGGTGTTTCAGCCTGCCTCCCGTCGATCAGGTCGACTCCCTGCTGACCGAGATCCTGGACGACATCCGGAGCGTCCTGGAAAACGCCATGCTGGCTGATCTCCGAGGAAAGATAGACCAGAGCGCACTGGCCTCCGCACCTCAGGACCCAGAACCTTTTCTGCCCTGGTACCGGAACTTCATCAGCAGCCACAAGGCGAGCAATCACCCGTTCTACCGAGACTTCCTGGAAAATCGGGCCTCAGTAGAGGACGTCAGGTTCTACCTGGCCCAGGAGACATCGCTGGACCCACGCTTCGACGACATCTTGTCGCTCCTGACCGTGGGCACCGACGGCTCGGAGAAGATGGAGCTCGTCACCAACCTGTGGGACGAACTCGGAAACGGGAACTCGGCCGACGTGCATACGGCGGTGTTTGCGAAAACGCTCGCTGACGCCGGCGTGTCGAAGGAGTTCATCGACAGCAACATCATGCTGGAGTCGCTGGTCTGCGGAAATGTCTCCGCAGCCCTGGCGCTGTCCAGGCGCCACTGCTACAAGGCATTCGGGTATTTCGGTGTCACCGAGTATCTGACGCCCCGCAGATTCCGGTCCTACATGGTGGGCTGCAAACGGCTGGGAATGCCGAAATCGGCCTACGTCTACCACGACCAGCACATCCAGATCGACGCACGCCACGGGCCGTCCTGGTTCAAGAACATCTTGCTCCCGGCGATCGCCCGCGAACCGCGATGCGCCTCCGACATCGCCCTGGGCACCGTCATGCGACTGGAGACATCCACCTGGTATCTCGATGCGCTGCAGGCGAAACTAGAGCCGGCCGCATGAGCCTGCCGAACCGACAGGACCTGAGCGAATGCGGTTAGCCATCATCGGCGGCGGTGCGTCCGCGGTGACGCTGATGGATGCCCTCGCGCGCAGCGCGCCGAAAGAAAAGATCAGGGTCAGCATCTTCGAACCCCGGGCGACGCTCGGTCCCGGCCGGCCCTACCAGGAGGACGCGGACAGCGCCCTGATCAACAGACCCGCCGACGCGATGTCCATCCGGCACACCGATCCGCTGGATTTTCGCAACTGGCTGCGGGAGATGGGCCGCAGTGGCGAATTCCCGTCGGTCGACCCGGAAGCGCGGTTCCAGCCGAGATGGCTGTTCGGCATCTACCTGCGTCGGCGGCTCGCGTCGGCCGTTGCCCGACTGGCCGCCGGCGGGGGAACGGTGGACGTCTGCGCCACCACCGTCGAGGATGTGATCCCCGCCGACGGCCGACTGTTCACCCTCACTGCGACGGGCGTGACGGAAGCGCACGACCATGTCGTGATGTGTCTGGGCACGCCTAGGCCGGCCGACATCTACGGACTGGCCGGTCGGCCCGGTTTCGTCGCCGATCCCTATCCGTTGACCGAACCACTGCCCACCGGGGAGCCGGTGACCGTGCTGGGCAGCAATCTGTCCGCGGTGGACATCGCGGTCGCGCTCCTGCGCCGCGGGCACACCGCACCGATCCGATTGATGTCCCGCAACGGCCTGCTGCCCAGCGTGCGCTGCCGGCCGGCGGTCATCGACCCCGCGGAGGCCGAGCAGTTGGCCGAGGCGGTGCAACGCACGCCCCCGGCGGCGCTCTGGACGACCGTCCGGAGGCTGCTGCACGGCCGGCTGGCCGCGCATGGGGTAACGACCGATGAAATGGCCTTGGACCTGACGGCGGGCGAGCCGACCGCGCGCCGGCTTGCCCGTCAGCTCGGGCGGACGGAGGCGGCGGACTGCTGGCGGGCGGTGCTGCTGCCGCTGCTGGATCCGGTGGGTGAACTGCTCTGGCAGCGGCTTCCGTTGCATACGAGGGAGTCGTTCCTGCGCCGGCACAACACTCGCATCGCCACCGTGCTCAACCCGATGCCACCGGCGACAGCGGCCCTGTTGCTGGAGGCACTGCGCACCGGCGCCCTGGAAGTGCACTCGGGGGTCACGGCGGTCGCCGCCCGGCCGGGCGGCGGTTTGACGGTGACGGCGGCCGGGAAGGATCACCGCGCCGGTGTGCTGCTGAACGCCGCGCGAGCGACGCCTTACGACCCCGATGAACCGGCTGGGCGGCTGCTCGGCCGACTGGGCGCGAGTGGATTGGCCCGTCCACATCCATGCGGTGGTGTGTACGTCGACTTCACCACGAACCGGGTCCTCGGGTCGGCCTCCGGCCTGTACGCCCTCGGCCATCCGACCGCGGGCGACATCTATTACGCCAACGCCGGCTCACTTCTGGGCATCAGCGCACGGGCCGAACGGATCGTGGCCCGGATCCAGCGCGGCTCGACCACTGGCACCACCACATTGGCCACGTCTTCAACGCTGACGATCGGGGGACGGCTCGATGGCTGAGTCCTGGTACACCATGCGCGACGAGGTATTCGTCGATGGAATGCGCGGCCGGGTTCCCAAACTCCCCGCCGACCCGGCCGAGTTGGAGCAGCTGGCCAGAGAGTACTTGCCCGCCGGTCTGTGGTCGTTCGTCGCGAACGGCGCGGGAGGCGGGCGCACTCTGGCGGCCAATCGGGCTGCCTTCGACAAGTGGGAACTCGTGCCGCGCATGATGCACGCGGGCGAGCCACTGACGCTGCGCACCGAACTGCTGGGCACCAGCATGGCCGCACCGGTTCTGCTGGCTCCGATCGGCCTGGCCGGCCTGGCCCACTCCGACGGCGAGGCCGCCGCCGCCCGGGTGGTCCGGGAACTCGGACTGACCATGACCCTGTCGAACTCCTCCTCGCTGTCCCTTGAGGAGGTGGCCGACGCCGCACCCGGAGCGGGGTTGTGGTTCCAACTGCATCCACCGAAGAACGACGAGCTGGGTGCGTCGATCGTCCGGCGGGCGGAGAAGGCGGGCTACCAGGCCATCGTGGTCACCGTCGACTCCTGGGCCCGGGGCTGGCGGCCTGCCGACCTCGACCATGGGTACGACCCGTTCCTGCGCGGCTACGGCATGGGCACCTTCCTGGCCGATCCGGTGTTCAGGCGGGCGCTGCCGACGGACGTGCCGGAAGGCAGCGAGGCCTGGCTGGCGGCCGCCGCGGCCCAATGGCGTGCGGTCTTCGGCCACCCCAGCCTCTCGTACGAGTACTTCGACAGGCTGCGCGAGGCCACCGACCTGCCGATCCTCATCAAGGGCGTGCTGCATCCGGACGACGCGGAGCAGGCCATCGCGCATGGCGTGGCCGGTGTCGTCGTGTCCAATCACGGCGGCCGGCAACTGGACCGGTCGAGGGCAGCGCTCGACGCCCTGCCCGGAATCGCCCGGCAGGTGGCCGACCGGGTGCCCGTGCTGTTCGACTCCGGGGTGCGCAGCGGTGCGGACGCCGCGATCGCGCTGGGCCTCGGCGCGGACGCGGTGCTGCTGGGCCGGCCATGGCTGTACGGGCTGGCCATCGATGGTGCCGACGGAGTGCGGCACGTGCTGCGCTGCGTGCTGGCCGAACTGGAACTGACCATGCTGATGTCCGGCGCCGCAACGGTCGACGACCTGCGGCACATGGTCTCCCCGGCCGTTGGCCGAGCGGGCGAGAGGTGAGCCGGGTCATTGACGAACCACACGTGTGAAGGGGAGAACCATATGCGATCCCAGAGCAAGGTACTCGTCATAGGCGGCGGACCGTCCGGGTCCACCGCGGCGACTTTTCTGGCACGCAACGGTGTTGACGTGACGCTGTTCGAGCGGGACACCTTTCCGCGCTACCACGTGGGCGAGTCGTTGTCGCTGTCGGTCGTGCGGATGATGGACCTGCTCGGCGTGTCCGAGAAGCTCGACAAGTTCGGCTTCCGGCACAAGGACGGCTCCTACTACGAGTGGGGCAACGAGAAGTGGGATCTGCCGTTCACCGATGTGCCCGGCGGCAAGCACAGCTGGCAGGTCACCAGGGCCGACTTCGACAAGATCCTGCTTGACCACGCCCGGGAAGAGGGAGTGGAGGCGTTCGAGGGTACCCGGGTGCGCGACATCCGGTTCTCCGGGGACCGGGCCGTGGCGGCGCGCTGGCAGAACGGCGACGGGCGCGAGGGCGAGATCGAGTTCGACTACGTCATCGACGCCTCCGGCCGAGCCGGCTTGCTGGCCAAGCGCCATTTCGATATGCGGCGCATGCACGACGTGTTCCGCAACGTGGGTGTCTGGACGTACTGGAAGGACGCCAAGGACGTCCCCGAGGGCCCCGACGGTGCGGTCACGGTGTGCAGCATTCCGGAAGGCTGGATCTGGGTGATCCCGCTGCACAACGGGATCACGAGCATCGGCCTCGTCGCCGACAAGAAGCGGTTCGGCGAGCAGTGCAGTTCCCCCGCTGACGTGGAGGCGCTGTACCACCGGGCCGTGCAGTCGCATCCGCTGGTGAGGCGGACCATCGCCGATGCGGAACAGGTCTCAAAGATACGCACGGAGACCGACTATTCCTACGTGGCGGACCGGTTCAGCGGCCCGGGCCATCTGATCTCCGGGGATGCCGCGTGCTTCCTGGACCCGCTGCTGTCCACCGGCGTGCACCTGGCGACGTTCAGCGCGATGCTGGCGGCTGCCTCGGTGAGCTCGATGGTGGACGGTACGGTGTCCGAGGAGCGGGCCCTGAGGTTCTACGACGTGGCCTACCGGTACTCCTACGAACGGCTGCTCGTGCTGGTCTCGGTGTTCTACGACAGCTACCGCGGCAAGGACGACTACTTCTACCGCGGCCAGGCCATGACCCGGGCCGAGCAGCAGCGGCTGCACATCCACGAGGCGTTCCTCAGCATCATCGCCGGCGTCGAGGACCTGGCCGACGCGACGACGGTCGACGCCTACCAGGCGATCGAGAAGAGCCTGCACGGTGGCGGGGATTCCGGCACGACGCCCCCCACGCGCATCCACAGCCAGTCGCGGGAATGGACAATCATGCCCAACTCCCCGGCCAACGCCATCGAGGGCATGTACCTGGAGATGGAGCCCAGCGTGCGGCTGCGCGACACGCAGCGTTGACGGACCGGGAGACAAGGAGAAGGCAGTGGCCGACATAGACCGTATCGCGGCGAAACTAGCGGAGCAGGCCGACGAGGATTCCTATCCGGTGACCCCGCGAACCGTGCCGATCCGCTACCGGGAGCGCATTCGCTACGACCGCGAGGCGGCGCACGCCATTCTGGACGAGGGTCTCGTGGCGCACATCGCGTTCAACAGGGAGGACTACCCGGTGGTGCTCCCCGCGGTGTACGCGAGGCGGGGCGAAACCCTGTACTTCCACGGGTCGCGGGCGGGCCGATTCGCCCGGCTCGGCGCGGAGAACGCACCGGTGTGCGTGACCGTCACCCTGCTGGACGGCTTGGTCTTCGCCCGGGCCTGGCTGATCCATTCGGCCGCCTACCGGAGTGTCATGGCGCACGGCCGGCTGCGTCTGATCACCGATGACGAGGAGCGGATGCGCGCACTCGCCACTTTGCTGGAGCACATCGCCACCGGCCGCAGCTCGGAAGCGAGGCCGCCGACGCGGCAGGAGTTTGCGAGTGTGGCGGTGGTCGCGCTGGACCTGGAGGAGGTGTCCACCAAGGTGCGCCGCGAGGAGCAGAGCAAGTACGAGCCGGCCGACCTCCAAGGCGGCTGCTGGGCCGGGTACGTGCCGCTGCGTCAGGTCGCACTGGATCCCAGGTCCGCGCCGGACCTGCCGGACGACGTGGTCGTCCCGCCGATCGTGGAGAAGTACAGCGGGCCGTTCCCGGTGTCGGAGCAGGCCATGGCCACCGTTCCCAACCCGCCGACCAAGCCGGGCGCATAACCGAGGGGGCTGCCGCCCGGTCCCTGAGGGGACCCCGGGCGGCAGCCCCGGTCGTGGACATCGATCAGCCGCACACGGCCCTGCCGGGCCACCGAGACTTTACGGAGCACCTCTATGGCCGACTTGATCGCAGCCCTGCACCAGTCCGCGTCCGACACCAGGATCGTCGTCTACGACCGGGATGGCAACAAGCTGACCGGGCAGCGGGTGGAGCTCACCCCGTCCGCTTCCGACGAGCGCACGCTCGAATTCGATCCCATGGCGATCTGGCAGCACACCCAGGACATGATCGGCAGGGCTCTGGCCGCACTGAACCGTCCGGGTTCGGAGCTGGCAGCCATCGGTATCGCGGCCCAGCGCGAGACGACCGTGGTGTGGAACAAGCGCACCGGACAGCCCTACGCCCCGGCCCTAGCCGGGTCGGACCGGCGAGCCGCCGAGCAGATGGCCGACCTGATGCGCGACGGTCAGACGGAACTGATCCATAAGAAGACCGGTTTGGTGCCGGACGCGCTGTTCTCCGCCGGCAAGTTGAGCTGGCTCTTGCAGAACGTCGGCGGCCTGCGCGCGGACGCGGAGCGGGGCGAAGCCCTGTTCGGCACCATGGATTCCTGGCTGGTGTGGAACCTGACCGGGCGGCACGTCACCGATGTGACCAGCGCCAGCCACACCATGCTGCTGAACCTGGACACCGAGGACTGGGACGACGAGCTGCTGGCTCTCTTCGATGTGCCGCGGGCGATGCTGCCCGAGGTCGCGTCGTCGTCCACCCCGGACGGCTTCGGGAGCACGAAGGCGTCCGGGCCGTTCGGCGCGGAACTGCCGGTGTCCGGGGTGCTCGGCGAACACCAGGCGGCCCTCTTCGGCCAGCACTGCTTCCTACCGGGCCAGGCCCGCTACGGGTTCGAAGGCAGCAGTGCGCTGCTGCTGAACACCGGGACCACGCGTGCCGATGCCGACTCCAGGCTGCTCGGCACCATTGCGTACCGGCTGGCCGACGGACCGGCGGTGTACGCGCTGGAGGCGTTCGTCCCCTACACCGGCGCCACGGTGCAATGGCTGGTGGACGGGCTCGGCATCATCCGGGGTGTCGGGGAGATCGAAGCCATGTCCCGGCGGGCCGACGATCCGGAAGGGCTGTACTTCGTACCGGCGTTCACCGGGCTTGCGCTGCCTCGATCCGATCGCGGCGCGCGTGGGGCCATCGTCGGCATGGACCCGCACCACAACCAGAATCACGTAGCCCGAGCCACCCTCCAGGCCCTGGCGTACCAGCTTCGCGACGTGATCGAGACCATGGGGGAGGAGACCGGGTACGTCCCGACCCAACTGCGGGTCGACGGCAACGGCGCTTGGTTCGATATGTGCATGCAAATTCACGCGGACATCCTCGGCATCCAGCTCCGCCGCCCGGTGGACGTCGCGGACACCGCTGCCCTCGGTGCGGCGTACGCCGCCGGCCTGGGCGTCGGCGTGTGGTCGGACCTGGCCGAGGTGGCCGGTACCCGCCGGGAGAACCACCGCTGGTCCGCGCAGTGGATGGCCGAGGACCGGCAACGCGGTTACGCCGGCTGGCGGTCGGCCGTCGAGCGCACCGTGGGTTGGGTCGACGAGGCCGCCCTGCCGCAGGGCGACTGGCTGGCCACGCTGACCGCGGCCGAGTGGCGCGCCGACGGATCGAGGTGAGCGCGACCCACGCGGGTCCGCTGACCGCGGCGGCTCCCGTAGCCCCCCTGGGCGGTCACCCGATGGTGCTGCTGCTCACGCAACTCACCGTGCTGGTCGCGTCCGCATACCTGCTGGGGCGGCTGGCCAATCGGGTGGGTCTGCCGGCGTTGGTCGGCGAGCTCAGTGTGGGTGTGCTGCTCGGACCAAGCGTGTTCGGGCAGCTCGCTCCGCGGGCGAGTGACTGGCTGTTCCCCCACCAGGCTGGTCAGATGCACCTGTTGGACGCTGTCGCCCAGCTCGGCGTGTTGATTCTGGTCGGGGTGACCGGAATCAGTCTCGACTTCCGTCTGCTACGCCGACGCGGCGCGACCGTTGCCTGGACCAGCTTGCTGGGCCTGGCCATCCCGTTCGGCCTCGGCGTCGTGGTGGCGCTGAAGCTGCTGCCCGGGGCGCTGCGTCCCGCCGCTACGCAGCCCACGGTGTTCGCCCTGTTCCTCGGGGTGGCGCTGTGCGTCAGCGCGATTCCGGTGATCGCCAAGACCCTTCTGGACATGGGGCTGATCCACCGCAACGTCGGTCAGCTCATTCTGGCCGCCGGGACCATGGACGACGTGGTCGGCTGGCTGCTGTTGTCCGTGGTGTCGGCAACGGCGGCCGATGGCCTGCACACGAGTACCGTGGTGGTGCCGGTCCTGCACCTGGCCGGGCTCCTGCTGGTGCTGACCGTGCTGGGCCGGCCCCTGGTCCGCGGGGCGATGCGCTGGGCGCAGCGCTCCGAGTCGACGGCCGCCGTGGTGATGACGGCGGTCGCGTTGATCCTGCTCTGCTCGACCGGCACCGCGATGCTGGGCCTCGAACCGGTGTTCGGCGCATTTCTCGGCGGCATGCTGATCGGTACCAGCGGCGCCGTCGGTCTCGGCTCGCTCGCACCGCTGAACACTGGGCTGTCCGCCGTGCTGGCGCCGGTCTTCTTCGCCACTGCGGGGCTGCGGATGGACATGAGCGCGCTGGTGCACCCGGCGGTGCTGGGCGGTGCGCTGCTCATCGTAGGGGTCGCGATCCTTGGCAAGTTCGCCGGCGCGCTGCTCGGCGGGATGACCGGCCGTCTCAACCGGTGGGAGGTCCTGGCGCTCGGCGCCGGCATGAACTCGCGCGGGGTCGTGCAACTCGTCGTGGCAGCGGTCGGCCTTCGATTGGGTGTGCTGAACACCGAGTCCTACACAATTATCGTGCTCACCGCTGTAATTACCTCGGTGATGGCGCCGCCACTCCTGAAGTTTGCCACTCGGCGCCTCGAGATCACCGTTGAGGAGGAATCGCGGCGTCGGACGATGGAGCCTCTTCTGGATTGAATTTCTACGCTCCGGACCGACGCATTGCGCGATGCCGCCTCACTGTTTCCGAAGGATTCTCGTGGTACTTCTTCCGATATTCCTGAGCGAATCGTCCGAAGTGACTGAACCCCCACCGTGCCGCCACTTCGCTCACCGTCTTGTTCGCGGCGTCGGGTGCGGTCAGTTCCGCTCGGACACGCTTCAGGCGGACCTGGCGGAGGTATCCGTACGGCGACAGGCCGAAGCGGCGGCGGAACGCCTTTTCCAGCGTGCGCACACTGACTCCGGATGCCCGGGCGAGGTCGGCCACGGTGTGGCCGACCTCCGGATACCCGTTGATCAACCGCACCGCGGTGTCGACCGGGCTGACCGGACGGGCCGACCGGTCGCGGACCAGCGCCGCGCTGTGCGTGTTCGGCTGGGTGACCAGCAGTCCTGTCATCAGGGCCCGTTCCAGCTCTGTGGCGACCAGCGGGTGGATCGGTTCCTGCCCGGCGCTGTCGGCTTCGTTGGCCCGTTCGACCAGGAACATCAGCGACTCGTACCAGCTCAGGGCGCTACCGGAGTCGAACCGCATGAGGGGCTCGAAGGTGGGCGACTCGGCCGAGGAGCTGTGCAGCAGGCTCTGGACGTGCGCGGTCAACACAGCCTGGTTCAGTTCGACGATCAACTGCCCGCAGTCCGCCGAACACCGGGCGCTGACAGGCTCGCTCGGTCCGAGAACCGTGCCCAGGCCAGGGGCGATGCGGGTCCGCTGCGTGCCGCGCAGCCAGATGTTTCCGGTCAACGGCACCAGCACCAGGTAACCGGACCGCGCACCGGCCAGTTCCAACCGCGCGCTGGCGCCGAGCGAGAGATAGCTCAGTCGCAGCGAACCTAGCCGGTAACTGTGTAATCGGATATCGGGGCGTGTGGTTGCCGCAACCGATATTTCGTGCCGGCCGAGCATGGGGGTGAGCGATTCTCTGGTGACGGCGACATCTTCAGTATGCAGGACAGCATGGTTAGTCAACAGTGGTGCTGCAGACATCTGACCTCCCTCGCGCCAGATCATGGCGAATGGAAGCGGAGTAGTAGCTGTCAGGGGGGTGAGTGAGGGGCAGAAGGCTCTTGCGTCACAATTTGATAATGATGACGTAACTCAGACGGTAGCGCAATGATCAATTAGAGCACCTTTCGGTCATTGGTGAAACGGAAAGAAACTGACCATTGAGGTCCGTCGACCACGCGCTCAGCGACGTGGGGGCCCGTGGTCTCCGTCGAACAGGCAGAACGGAGGATGGTGAGGGAGGGGTGAATCCATGCTTCCGGATGTCCTGTTCTCGGTGGTTTCGTGACCGGAAAGTGCGGGTAGCGCAGGATCTCGTCACCATGTCAGCTCCTCGATCCGGTCGAGGGGCATCGCCTCCCGCCCGGCCTCGCTTCCCGCCGTTGGTGCAGCAGTTCCGTATGCAACTTCGCGATCAGGCACGCCAGATCGTCGTTGCAGGGCTTCCCGCGGTCGGCTCCTGCGAGTGAATCACCGAGCCTCAGCCCGCCGCACGTCACAAACGGTCCTGAACAGTAACGAGAGAAAGGCCTCACAATGATCTCGAGGTCATGGGGCGCGCGTGCGCCCATCGGCAATGTGTCCGCCTTCCTCGACACATTCAGAAGCGCCATTCTGCCACATATGGAAGGTTTCGACGGATACCGCGGCTGCTACCTGCTGTGCCGGGAGGAGGACGATCAGGTCCACATCCAGGTGCTCAGCCTGTGGAACTCGCTCGCGGCGATCGAAGAGTTCGCAGGTACCGACGCATTGACAGCGGTGGTGTCGCCGGCGGTCGCGGACCTCATGACCGACTACGACACCGAGGTCAGGCACGACACCGTGGTCGTCGACACCATCACCGACCGCGACGGAAACCCGGCCACGCCGAACCAGGAAAACGGATCATGACTCTCCAGCCGCCCGACCTCATGCACCTGTTCGTCGCGGTGACGGTACTGCTGGTCGTCGCTCACACGGTCGGCCATCTCTTCCTGGTGCTGCGACAGCCGCCGGTCATCGGCGAGATACTCGGGGGCCTGCTGCTCGGCCCGACCGTCCTCGGTGTGTTCGCGCCCCATGCGCAAAGGTGGCTGTTCCCCTCCTCGGGTCCCGTGGCCGCGGGCCTCGGCGTGCTGTACGAGGCCGGGCTGCTCCTGCTGCTGTTCCTGTCCGGCCGGGAGATGGTCGAACACCGCGGCGGCGGCCGGGGGAGGTCCACCGCCGCGATGGCGGTGATCGGTGTCATCGTGCCGTTCGCGGTCGGCCTGTTCACCGCTCGGTTCGTCGATATCGCCGGACTGTCCGGGCCGCAGGGCACGCGAATCAGTGTGGGGCTGGTCTTCGGCATCGGGGTGGCCGTGACCAGCATCCCGGTGATCTCCCGGATCATGCTCGACCTCGACATCCTGCGGACCGGCTTCGCACGTGTGGTGCTCTCCATCGCCGTGTTCGAAGACGTGGTGCTCTACGTGATGCTGGCCGTGGTACTCGGCCTGGCGCAGGCGAAGTCCGGTACCTCCTATGGCCTGTGGTCGTTGTTCCACAACAACGGCGCCGTGCCCAGCACGATCTACTACGTGGTGGCCAGCCTGGTCTTCTTCGCGGTGTTCATGCCGTTCGGCCGGTCGTTCTTCCGCGTACTGGCCATCGGCCCGGCAAGCTTCATCGAAAGGCGCAGTCCCACCGCGTTCCGGCTGGTGTTCATGCTGGGGATGGCCCTGATCTGCGTCGGCCTCGGCATCAACCCGGTTTTCGGCGCCCTGTTGGCCGGCGCGTCCGCCGCCGGCGCGGACATGCGTGTGACCGAGCCGGTGCGGCGGGCCACGGCGGACGCCGCATGGGAGGCGCTGAAGAAGTTCTCACTCGCCTTCTTCATCCCGCTGTACTTTGCCAACGTCGGTGTCCAGCTCGACCTGGCGCACCACTTCACGCTGCTCTTCTTCCTCGCTTTTCTGCTCATGGCCTGCCTGGTCAAGTTGGGCAGCGTCTGGGCGGCGGCCAGGCTGGCCGGGGAGGACAACAGGGCTGCCGTCCACTTCGCGGTCGCCCTGAACGCGCGCGGCGGTCCGGGCATCGTGCTGGCCACGGTGACGCTGGCGGCCGGAGTGATCAACGAGGACTTCTACACGGTGCTGGCCATGCTGTCGATCATCACCTCGCAGATCGCCGGTGTGTGGTTGCACGTCTTCCGTAAACAGGTGATCGACATGGCCCGGCAGACCACGGCGCCGCCCGCGATGGCGGTATCGGGCGGCGCGGCCCCATCGGCGAAGCAGGGGTGAGCACCATGGCGGACTTCATCGGAGCGTTCGACCAGAGCACCATCGGCACGCGGTTCGCGATCGTCGACGCGGAGGGCGTCGAGGTGGCCGGCAGCGCACGGGAACATGCCCAGCTGCGGCCCGCGGACAACTGGGTCGAGCACGACGCGGCGGAGATCTGGGCCCACGCCCGGGACGTCATGGCCGACGCGCTCGGCGAAGCCGGGCTGGCCGCCACCGACCTGGCGGCCATTGGCATCACCAACCAGATCGAGACCACCGTGGTCTGGGACCGGCGTACCGGTGAGCCCTACCACCATGCCATCGTCTGGCAGGACACCCGTACGGACCAACTGGCCGCCGCGCTGGCCGCGGACGGCCGGGCCGAGACGATCCACCGCAAGGCCGGTCTGGTGAGCAATCCGCACTTCTCCGCGACGAAGATCCAGTGGCTGCTGGAGCACGTGGACGGGTTGCGGGCGGCGGCCGAGCGGGGCGACGCCCTGTTCGGGGGCACGGACACCTGGCTGATATGGCAGCTGACCGGCGGGGTCGCGGGTGGCCGGCACGTGACCGACGTGACGAATGCCAGCCGCACGATGCTGATGAACCTGACTACGCTGGACTGGGACGACGAACTGCTGGCCCTCTTCGGCGTGCCCCGTGCCATGCTGCCCGAGATCCACCCGTCGGTCAGCCCGGACGGCTTCGGCACCACCGCACAGGACGGTGTGCCGATCAGCGGTGTGCTCGGCGGGCCGCAAGCTGCCATGTTCGGCAACGGCTGCTCGACCACCGGCGCGGCGTGGTGCAATTACGCCCACCGCGACCTGGTCATGCTCAATATCGGCAGCGAACCAGTGCAGTCCGGGCACGGCCTCCACACGACGATCGCCTATCAGCTGCCCGAAGGGCCTGCGGTGTACGCACTGGAGGGGAGCATCCCGAACACCGGCGGCGCGGCGCGCTGGGTGGTGGAGGACCTCGGCTCGCTGCCCAGCCCGGCGGCGTTCGAGACGGCCGCCTCCTCGGTGTCCGGGACCGAGGGCCTGTTCTTCGTGCCCGCGTTCACCGGTCTCGGGGTGCCGGACCCGAAGCCGGAGGCCCGCGGTGCGCTCATCGGCCTGGCACCCGGGCACACCAAGGGCCATCTCGCCAGGGCGACCCTGGAGTCGATCGGATACCGGATGCACGAGGTGCTCGCCGCCATGACCGACGATTCCGGGGTGGCACCGGTCAGGCTGATGGCTGACGGGCCGGCCGCGACCTCGGACGTCTGCCTGGCGATCCAGGCCGATGTGACCGGGGTACCGGTGAGCAGAGCCGCGATCGCCAAGCCGCCCACGCGGGGCGCTGCGTACGCAGCCGGTCTGGGCGTCGGGTACTGGAAGGGCACCGAGGAACTCCCGGTACACCGGCCGACCGTGGACCGGTGGGAACCACGCTGGAAGACCGGGCGGCGCCGGGCCGCGCTGGCGGACTGGCGCCGGGCGGTGGGCCGCAGCGGTCCCCTGGGCGCGGCGGACGGTGAACTGCGCCCGTAGCATCTGGTGCCCGTGCCGGCTGGCACGGGCACCAATCGGTACGCGTGCGTGCCTACGTCAGCCGAGGGTGTCGAGAGCGGTGAGGATGTCGGCCGGTTCGGCGCGGACGGTGAAGTCGGTGTCGACGAAGGCCCATTGGACAATGCCGGACCGGTCGATGACGTAGGTGGCGGGTATCGGAAGTATGCGCGCGTGACCGCCATTGACCCTCGCCAGGTCGATCCCCGACCTGGCGTAGTGGGCTGCCAGCTCGTCGGACACTTGGAAGGCGAGACCGTACTGCTGCGCCGTGGCCGAGCCTGTGTCGCTGAGCACGTCGAAGGCGAGATTCTGCTTCTCGCTGAGGGAGAGCGTCTCGTCGGGTATCTGTGGGGATACGGCCACGAGCTGGGCGCCACGGGCCGTGATGTGCCCGAGGTGCTGCTGGAGGGAACGAAGCGTCATATTGCAGTAGGGGCACCAGGCACCCCGATAGAAGGTGAGCACCAGGGCGCCGCGGGAGAGCAGGGACTCCAGTGTGACGGTTCGGCCCGTGGCCGACGGCAGGCTGAAGTGCGGTGCTCGCGCACCGACAGCCAGCGCATGGTTCCCGTGACCGGACTCGGCGAGTTCTCGGGCCGCCCGCTCCTTGATGGCGCGTGCCTCGGCCGGGTCCTGCCGCTGCTGGACTTCGCGGAACGCACGCAACTCGTCGTTGAGGCTCATGGTGTCCTGACCTTCCTTGACTCGACAGCGGGGGAGACCGGCAGTCGGACCGCGGTCACGGGGGTCGTGCGGTACGCGCTCCAACGTAGTGTGCCCTGACGGCCGAGAGGCGGACTTCGGCTCGGCCAAGAGTTCGATACGCGTCTCGCCACGGCCGGAGTGCCATCAGGAGCTCGGCTCTGCCGCCCGGGGCAGTGGCGTTACGCCATCCGACATCACGATCAGTGGGCCGTTCGGACGCCGCGCTCGAAACGACGCCTCTGACTGGCGGGAATGGCGAAGTCCTACTGGGGTACGAGTGTCATGGGTTCCTGCGGTCCCGGCAGCGGGGAGTCCCGGCGGCGACAGACCGCACCCGTCAGCGCGGCACGTATCCAGGAGAAATTGATAGCCTGTCACCTCAGCATGCACGAGGAGTTGATTGCTGGATGGCAAAGGTCTATGGGCCGTTGCCGCTCCTCGTGGTGTGCCGTTCCGGTCCCCTGAGAGGGCACGGCGAAGTCTGGCCTACGGTGCCGCGGTCGGGTTCTCGGGTCCAGCGGTTCGACAGATGAACCCGCGTTCGCTTCAGTGGGGCGGCACCTCGCCGCTTCAGACGCGGGACCCCCGTCGGCCTCGCGTTCCGCCGCGGAGATGAGCTGTTGTCAATCGACCACGACAATGTGAACCACTCAGTGGATCCGACGGCCGCGAAGCTGCGGATCCCGTGCATGCACCGAAGCGAAACCCTCTCTATCAGCAGCGCCGAAGGAGAATGACGCATGGGCATTCTGGAGTCGATCCGCGGGCCGCAGGACCTGAGGAAGCTCGACGCCGGTGAGCTGGGCAGACTGGCTGCGGAAATTCGCGAATTCCTCATCAACGCCGTCTCCCGCACCGGAGGACATCTGGGACCGAATCTGGGTGTGGTGGAGCTGACCATCGCGCTGCACCGGGTCTTCGACTCTCCCAAGGACCGCATCGTATTCGACGTCGGCCACCAGACTTATGTCCACAAGCTGCTGACCGGCCGCCAGGACTTCTCCAAGCTGCGCAAGGAGGGTGGCCTCTCGGGGTATCCGAGCCGCGCCGAGTCACCGCACGACATCGTCGAGAACCAGCATGCCTCCGCGGCGCTCAGCTGGGCCGACGGCATCGCGAAGGCCGAGCGGCTGGCGGGCCGGCGCGACCGCTCGGTGGTCGCGGTGGTCGGTGACGGGGCGCTGACCGGGGGCATGACGTGGGAAGCGCTGAACAACATCGCCGCAGACAAGACACTCCCTCTGGTCATCGTGGTCAACGACAACGGCCACTCGTACAATCCCACCATCGGCGGACTCGCGACCCATTTGGCCGCCCTCCGCACGACGGACGGTTACGAGCAGTTCCTGGAGCGCACCAAGCACGTACTCGACCGCACGCCGTTCGTCGGCCGCTCGGTCTACGGAGCGCTGCACGGGGCGAAGAAGGGCCTCAAGGACTTCATCGCGCCCCAGGGCATGTTCGAGGACCTGGGTCTGAAGTACGTTGGGCCGATCGACGGCCACGACGTGGCGGCCGTGGAGAACGCGTTGCGTCGCGCTCAGGGCTTCGGTGGACCGGTGATCGTTCACTGCATCACCGAGAAGGGCCGTGGCTACAGCTTCGCCGAGGAGTCCGACGAGCGCTTCCACCAGGTAAAGGTGATCGACCCCGACACCGGGAAGCCGGTCTCCGTCTCGGGCAGGGACTGGACCACTGTCTTTGGCGAGGAGATGGTGCGGCTCGGCACCGAGCGGAAGGACATCGTGGCGATCACGGCGGCGATGCGGCGCTCCACGGGGCTTGCGCCGTTCGCCGAGCGGTTCCCTGACCGCTTCTTCGACGTCGGTATCGCCGAACAGCACGCGGCGGCCTCCGCGGCCGGGCTGGCCACCGCCGGACTGCACCCGGTGGTCGCAGTGTACGCGACGTTCTTGAACCGGTGCTTCGACCAGCTTTTGATGGATGTGGCCCTGCATCGCTGCGGGGTGACCTTCATGCTGGACCGCGCGGGCATCACCGGTGACGACGGCGCGTCGCACAACGGCATGTGGGACATGGCCGTCCTGCAGGTGGTTCCGGGGTTGCGGATTGCCGCGCCGCGCGACGCCGACCAGCTGCGGGCCCAGATGCGCGAGGCCGTCGAGGTGGAGGACGGGCCCACGGTCGTGCGCTACTCCAAGGGTACAGTCGGTCCCGAGGTGGCCGCCGTGGGCACGGTAGGGGGCATGGACGTGCTCAAGGGCTCCGCGGAGGACGGGGCCGACGTGCTCATCGTGTCCGTCGGAGCCCTCGCCCCCATGTGCCTTGAGGTCGCCGATCGGCTGGCCGAGCAGGGAATCAGCACCACCGTGCTGGACCCGAGGTGGATCAAACCGGTGAACGAGGCACTCCCCGCCGTCGCCGGCCGGCACGGGCTCGTGGTGACCGTCGAGGACGGGGTGCGGGCCGGGGGCATCGGTGCCGCCATCGCGCAGTCGCTGCGGGACGCCGAAGTGGATGTCCCGCTCCGCGACTTCGGCGTCCCCGTCGAGTTCCTCGACCACGCAGAGCGAAGCCGAGTGCTCGCACGCGTCGGTCTGACGGCGGCGGACATCGCTCGCCGGGTCTCGGGCGTCTTCGCCGGTCTGGGGCGGGACGAGATTGTGTTCCCGGCCTGAGTCGGGGGCACGGCCGCACACCTGGCGTCGGCTTCCAGGTCCGAAGCGATCCCGGAGGCCGGCATTCGCACTTCTCCCGGGCGACACGGTCAAGCCCCGGCAGCAACCGGGCTGCTCATCCACTAAGAGGCGCAAAGTATCTCCCAGCTGGCCGCGCTCCTGGTAACGACGTCGCACAACTGCCGCTTCATCGGCAGGTATCGGCCCGGTCCTCTCGACGGCGACGTCTGTTCTTCATGGCGTCCCAGGTGTGCACGCAGCTTGACGTTCAATCCCGGCGAGATCGTTTCTTGTGGGGGTTGGCTGTTCGCCTGACACCGGGCACGGCCGCCCGTGATTCTTCGGAGTGTCAGCTTCGGAGCATCACGAACGGCCGTGTGGATGAGTGTGCTGGAGGGGGTCGCCCGCGTCGACTCGCTTGGTGTGTTGTCCGGGTTTCGCCAGGACCTCTACGGCTGTTTGGAGACGCAGGGCGACGAGTTGTTCGAGCTGGTCGACGCTCTGCTGTGCACGGACGGTCCGGTGAAGACACTGGTCGAGTTGTCACTGGCTCCTGAGCACCGGCGTGGTCATGGGGCTCCCGTATGGCGGGTTGAACTGCGGGCGGCTGGATGTGGCACGGCTGCGCAGGGCTTTGGCCGGACTGCCTTTGCCCCGGGCTGCGGACGGGCGGATCGTCCTGGCCGTCGATGTCAACAACTGGCTGCGGCCGGACGCGAACACCAGCCCGCAGAGGCTGTTCTGCCACTGGAACGGTCCTGGTCCGCCCGGGGGCGAGGGTTGTCGTTCCAGGTGGGATCCCCATCCTCGACGCCGGCTGGCTGCTGCGGCGACTCGTCGCCGATGGCCGCTCGCGTGCTGCCGAGGGCGGCGGGGGACTCTCCCGGTGACCAGGCACTCGTCGGGGTCAAAGTGAAGGCCCTCCTACCCTCTTGGGCCGCGGAGGAGCTCGGCCGGGATCTCCAGCAGCTCGGCCAGGGCCTCGGCGTGGGGGACGAGGCGGCGGCAGATCTCGTTGATCCGCTCGGGCAGCGCGAGGACCTGCTGCGGCATGAGCAGTCCGTGTGCGAGGTACCAGCCGGCCTGGGGTGCCGTCTGCTCCAGGCAGTGGAGCCGGTACAGGTCACGGAGCAGGGGGCGGGCGGCTTCGGGGACCTCCGAGGCGCACCAAACGTCGCGCAGTGCCTCGGCCGTGGTGCGCGAGGCGTGGGCTTCGGCAAAACGCTGGGCCACGTCGGTCCGGGCGTTCCAGGACTCGAAGCGGACGGTCCCGTCCTGGTCGTCCGTGTGCAGGGCCGAGGCGAGCTCGGCGTACAGAAGGCGTTCCCTGGCGCGGAAGAGGCGCGGCCAGCCGCTCGATGCGGACTCTTCGTCCGGTGGCAGGTAGTCCGCTCCGGTGACCATCGCCCAGGCGGCGTCGAGCAGCATGAGCCGGTTGTCGCCGCCGGCGGACTGAAAGGCCGTGGTCAGGGCCTGATAGTCGATCAGTCGGTGTTCCGAGAAGAAGCCGAGTGCGCCGCATGCCGTGCGACAGCGGGAGACGGCCGTGTCCGCGAGGACGGCGACGGTGACCTTGCTCAGCGCCAGCGTGCGCATCTCGGCGGCCGAAGGCCCGGTGCCGGCGCCGCCGCCGGGAGGGATGTGCCAGCTGCGTGCGGTCGCCCGTCGGGCGACCGCGGTGGCGGCCAGGGCGTCGGCCGAGGCGCCGAACAGGAGGCGCTGCTGGTTGAGGTGGGCGATGGCCGCGATGTCGCCGGCGAGGCGGTCGTTGGTCCGGCGGTGGCGGGCGTGGGCGAGTGCGACGGCCGCGCTCGCCCGCGCGGTCGCGGCCAAGCCGGCCGTGACCGCCCCCCAGGCGAAGCGGCTGATGCCCACGCTGCGCCGGGTACGGGCCTCGGGCCCGTCCAGGGGGTCGTGGAAGGCCCCGTCGTCGGCGATGGACGCGCCGTCGCTGAGCCACCTGCGGTACGGCACCCGGACCCGGTCGAAACGGACCTTCGCGTAGTCCATGGGGAGGAGTGGCGTCGGCGCGAGCGGCTCGATCGAGACGCCCTCGCATGGTCCGTCCTCGTCGCGCAGGGGTACGAGGAAGAGCGCGGTCCCGCGATCGGCACCGCCGGCCCGAAGGCTCGCGCTCACCACGGCCAGTCTGGCGAAGCCGTCCAGGCCCACGTTGGCCGGGCGCTTCGTCGCTTCGGGGGTCGGCGTGTGCAGAACGAACTCGCGGTCTGCCGGGTCGAAGACCGCCTGGGTGCGGATAGCGGTGCTGCTGTTGCCGTGGCCGATTTCGTTCATCAGGGCGGCGCCGATCCACCGACCGGAGGCCAGGCCTGCCACGTCCTCGTGCGGGGCACCGAAGTCGAGCGCGACGCCGATGGCCATGCAGTGGTGCAGAAACATCGCGAAGAACAGGCGCGGGTCCGTAACCGCACTCAGTTCCAGGACGGTCCGCAGCCGGGCGTGGTCCGCAAGAAGTGGCCGTTGACCGCGGAGTCGGGACTGGAGGTGCCGCAACCCCAGATAGGGCGAGGCCGGCGACGGCCCGTCAGTTCGGTGTGCCCGGGCGAAGAACGCGTCGGTGAACAGCTCCGTGAGGTCGCCGTCGTAGGGGGCCATGTCCGGTGCTCCTTGGTACTGGGGATGCTCCTGATACCGGCGTGATCCGCGCGGGCTATGGCGCGTCTGCGATCTCGGCCCACCAGGTTCTTACGGCATCGGCCAGCGCGGAGGCGTGGGTGTCCAGCATGGTGAAGTGGTCGCCCGGGACGGTGCGTTCGGTGTGCGGCAGCTGCCACGGACGGGCCCACCGGTCGTCCTCGGCGAACTCGGGGACGGTCTGCCGTGCGCGGAGCAGGAGCGTGGCGGTGCTGACCGGCACGGGCTGCCAACCGGCCAGTAGGCGGAGATGGCCGCCGCTGGCGGTGAGCCGGTGTGCGGGGATGCCGTGCGCCGTGAAGGCCTGCTGTCGTACGGCTGCGCTGCCGAGGATGCGGGGCAGCACGTCCTCCTGAAAGGTTCGATCGGGCCACGGGGTGTCCAGCAGGACCAGGCCGCTTGCGGGGCGCCCCTGTTCCTCGAGCCGAGCGGCGACGGCGTGCGCGATCAGCCCGCCGGAGGAGTGGCCGCACAGGAGGAACGGCGCCTCGCCGGCGTACCGGCCGACTGCCGTCGCGTGTGCGGCGGTCAGGGCCCCGAGGTCGCGGGGCAGGGGCTCGTCCTCGGCGAAGCCGGGCTGCGGGAGCACGAGCACCTCGTGGTCGCCGCAGAACGCCTCGGCGAGAGGGGCGTATTCGTGCGGTCCCGAGGCCGGGAGCAGGGAGGGGAAGCACAGCAGAAGGGGGCTGCCTCCTGCCGGTCCGAGCCGGACGGCGCGGGGCACGTTCTCCGGTGCGCACTCGGCACCGAACGCGGGGCGGAGCCGGGCCGCTGCGCTGATCAACTCGACGGCGGCCCGGCCTTCCCCGGTCAGGCAGGCCTGCCGGTACAGGGCATCGAGGGTGTCCGGCACCTCGCGAGGGGCGCATCGACCGGGCTCCGGGTGTCCCTTGTCGCGCAGGAGGCGCCACAGGTGGGCGCTGAGTGCCCGGGGTGTACGGTGATCGAGGACGACGGTGGAAGGCAGGGGAAGACCGAGTGCGCGAGCCAGTCGGGCGCGTAGCTCGACCGCGGCGAGCGACCCCGTCCCGGTCTCGGCGAACATCGTGTCCGGGCCGATCTGCCCGCCGTCGGGGTACCCGAGGACGACTGCGGTGTGGTCCCGTACGAGCGTCAGGAGCGCGGACTCGCTGTCCGGGAGCGGCGTTTCATCGGCGACCCGGCGGGCCGTGGCGGACCCGGACGTCTGCTCGGGCGGCCGGAGCGGCTGTGCGGCTGCGGCTGCGGACGGAAGCCAGTGGCGCTCCCGCAGGAACGGATAACGGGGCAGCTCGACGTGGCGGGCTTCTCGACCGGCGAAGACGTTGTTCCAGACCACCGGAGTTCCGTTGCCGAAAGCCTCCGCCGCGGAGAGCAGAAAGCGCCGTTGGTCGCCCTCGCCCCGCCTGAGGCTTCCCACCACGGAGACGGGCCGTCCGGCCGACTCGGCGATCTCCAGGACCGGGTAGGTGAGGACCGGATGGGGGCTGACTTCGATGAAGTGGGAGAAGCCCTGTTCCAGCAGCGCGCGGACCGCCCTGTGGAACTCGACCGGGCGGCGAAGGTTCCGGTACCAGTACTCCGGGGTCAGCCGCGTGGTGTCCAGGGGGCCCGGCTCGACGGTGGAGAAGAAGCGCATCTGTGCGGGGCGGGGTTCAAGGCCGTCGAGTGCTTTCGACAGGTGGTCCCGGAGGCCGTCCACGTGGGCGCTGTGGGAGGCGTAGTCGACCGCGAGGCCAGTCGCTCGTACGCCCCGATCACCGAGCTCGTCGAGTAGGGCGCCGATGGCACCGGGATCGCCGGAAACCACGGTCGAGTGAGGGCCGTTGTCGGCCGCGAGCCACAACCGGCCCCGGCCCCCGCCGAGATGAGGGGACACATCGTCTCTGGACAGGGCGACGGCTGCCATCCGGCCGCCCGGCAGCTCCCGGACTGCGGCGGCGCGCCGGGCGACGACCTTCGCCGCGTCCGCCAGCGAGAGGGCGCCGGACACACAGGCGGCGGCGATTTCCCCCTGGCTGTGCCCGACCACCGCGTCCGGACGCACCCCCAGCGACTGCCACACGGCGCTGAGCGCGACCATCACGGCGAACAGGGACGTCTGTGCGACGTCGACGCGGCTCAGCGGCGGCTGACCGGCCTCCCCGCGCAGTACAGCGCGCACGGACCAATCGATGTGCGGCGCGAGGGCCTCCTCGCATGCCGCCATGGACCGCTCGAATACCTCGGACTCGGTCAGCAGGTCCGCTGCCATGCCCTCCCACTGGGAGCCCTGTCCGGGGAAGACGAAGACCGTGCCACCGCCCTCGGGACGGGCCAGGCCACCGACCGCATGGGCAGGCAGTGTGCCGTCGGCGATACCGTGCAGCCCGGCGAGCAGCTCCGTCCGTTGTCGTGCGACGACCACCGCACGGTGTTCGAACAACGGCCGGGAGGTGACCAGTGCCCGGCCCGTTTGGAACACATCGGCCGACTCGGCGATCGGTATCAGCCGCAATGCCACGTCGCGCAGGGCCGGGGCGCTGTGGGCGGACAGTACCCAGGGCAGCGCGTGGTCACCGCTGGGCCGGCCTTCGTCCTTGTCCGGCGCCGCGATCGGGGCGGGCTGCTCGAGGGGGGCCTCTTCCAGGATCACGTGGGCGTTGGTACCGCTGATTCCGAAGGCCGACACCCCGGCCCTGCGGATCCGGCCGGAGCGCGGCCACGGCTGGGGCGTCAGCAGCAGCCGCACGTTGCCGGCCTCTGCGGCCACCGGCGGGGAGACCAGGTCGGTGTGCAGGGTGCGCGGCAGCAGGCCGTGTCGCAGCGCCTGGACCGTCTTGATGATGCCGGCGATCCCGGCGGCGGCCTGGGTGTGGCCGATGTTCGACTTGACCGAGCCCAGCCACAGCGGTCGGCCCTCGTCACGGCCGCCGCCGTGCACGGCGTGCAGGGCCTCGGCCTCGATCCGGTCGCCCAGCGGTGTGCCCGTTCCGTGCGCCTCGACCGCATCGACCTGACTGCACGTCAGCTCTGCGTCGGCCAGGGCCTGCCGGATCACGCGCTGCTGCGCGAGGCCGTTGGGCGCGGTGAGGCCGTTGCTCGCGCCGTCCTGGTTCACGGCCGAACCGGCGATCACGGCGAGGACCGGGTGTCCGTGCCGCCGGGCGCGGGAGAGCCGTTCCAGCACCAGCACGCCCGCGCCCTCCGCCCACGCCGCACCGTCGGCCGAGGCACCGAACGCCTTGCACCGGCCGTCCCGCGCAAGGGCTCCCTGGCGACTGAAGTCCACGAACGAGGCCGGGGTCGCCATCACGGTCGCGCCACCGGCCAGGGCCAGGGAGCATTCGCCACGGCGCAGCGCCTGGATCGCGAGGTGCACGGCAACCAGGGAGGAGGAGCAGGCGGTGTCGACGGTGAGCGCGGGTCCGGTCAGGCCGAGGGTGTACGCGATGCGTCCGGAGGCGACGCTCGCCGCGTTGCCGGTGAGCAGCAGGCCGTCGAAACGCTCGGGAGCCTCGGCCAGCCGTGGTGCGTAATCCGACGCCATCAGCCCGATGAAGACCCCGGTGTCGGAGCCGCGCAGCGCGGTGGGGTCGAGTCCCGCACCCTCCAGCGCCTCCCAGCTCGTCTCCAGCAGTAGCCGTTGCTGGGGGTCCATGGCCAGCGCTTCGCGGGGCGATATCCCGAAGAAGCGGGCGTCGAACTCGGCGGCTCCGGCGAGGAAGTGGCCGTAGTGCGTACTGGAGCGCCCGGGGTGGGCAGGATCCGGGTGCCGGAGCCGGTCGAGGTCCCAGCCGCGGTCGGCCGGAAAGGGGCCGACCGTCTCCCGGCCGTCGACGAGCAGCTGCCACAGGTCCTCGGGGGAGCGGACGTCGCCGGGGAAGCGGCAGCCGATGCCGGTGATCACGACCGGGTCGTGGCTGTCCGGTGCCGGTGCAGGGTGCGGCTCCTCCCGGTCGGTCCGCTGCTGCAGCCGGCGCCCAGTGGCCAGGTCGGTCAGGTGGCGGGCCAGTTCGCCGGGGGTCGGGTGGTCGAAGACGACGGTCGTCGGCAACGCCAGTCCGGTCGCCTCCGACAGGCTCGCGGCGAGGCGCACCGCGGCGAGCGAGCCGACCCCCGATTCCCGGAACGTCCGGTCCGGTGCGGGTTCGCCCGCCGCATCGGCCGGCAGGACACGAGCGACCTCTTGGCGTATCAACTCCCACGCAGCGTGGAGGTTTTCGGGCCCCGGCAGGGCGGCCGGATCCGCCCGTCGGCGCGTTCCGGTCTCCGAAGGGCGGGCGAGCAGCCCGGCCAGACGACCGCGGGCGATCTTTCCGGTGGGGGTGAGCGGTACCTCGTCGACCAAGAGCAGTTCCAGCGGCTGCTGGAACTCGGCTGCGCCTTTGCCCGCCAGATGGGCCCGTACCTCCTCCAGACCGATGGCGGCCCCGGGCCGCAGGGCGGCGACCAGACAGGGGTACTGGCCGAGCCGGGCGTCGGAACGGGCGGCGACGGCCAGCGCCGCGAACTGCGGCAGATCGCTGAGCATGCTCTCGATGTCCGAGGCACTGACCTTCACTCCCCCCACGTTGATCACCTCCGCATCGCGCCCCTGGTAGGTGAAGGTGCCGTCCGCGTTCCGGCGGGCCCGGTCTCCGGTGCGCAGCCAGCCGTCGGCGGTGAAGGCCTCCCGGGTCCGCTCGGGGTCCCCGAGGTAGCCGTGGAACATGTGCGGCCCCCGGTACTGCAGTTCACCGGCCGTGTCATCGGGGCAGACTGCACCCGTGTCGTCCACCACGCGCGCGTCGCAGCCGCTGAGCGGGCGGCCGATGCCTGCCACGGCGACCTCCGGCGCGTCGCCGGGCCGGGTCACGGTGCCCGCGCCCAGCTCCGACATGCCCCACTGGACGACCACCGATGCCCCGGTCAGCCGGCGCAGGTCCGCCACGAGCGGACCGGGCACCGCCGCGCCGCCCGTCCGCACCTCGCGCAGGCGCAGCTTCCCCGTCTCGGGGTCACCGCGCAGTGTCGCCGCCAGATCCCGCAGCTGGGCCGGTACCGCGAACAGGACACTCGCCTCGGTACGGTCGGCGAGCGCGCGGAAGGCCCTGGCATCCCACTGCGGCAGCAGGCCCTGCCGGCTTCCGGTGAGGAGCGCCAGGTGCACGGACAACAGGCCGAAGAGATGGGTGAACGGACTGGCGCTCACGATGGTGTCGCCGTCGCTCGCGCCGCCGTCCAGGGCCACCGTCGCGGCGTTCGACAACAGCGTGCCGTGACTGTGCAGGCAGAGCTTGGGGCGGTTCGAGGTGGTGCCCGACGACGGCAGCAGGGCGAACGGCAGCTCGGCCGTCAGTTCCACTCGCCGGGGTGAGGCCAGGCGGTGTTCGTCGACGACCGCGTCGTACGAGGCTATGCGGGCGTCCCGCCTTGCCGGGTCCCCTTCCGCCGGAGCCGTCGGCGGGGCCTGACCGACGACCAGCACGAGCTCGAGCGCGTCCAGCCGGGCCAGCAGCCGCTTGCCCAGTGCCACACCGTCCACCTGCCGGTAACCGGTCGGCAGGACGAGCGCGCGGGCCGCCGCCCGGCGCATCAACGTCAGCAGGTCCCGCTCACCGTAGGCGAGATGGAGCGGCAGGAGCACCGCGCCGGCCTCGGCCACCGCGGTGTGGGTGACCAGGAATTCCCAGCAGTTCGGAAGGTGGACGGCGACCACGTCGCCCACACCGATGCCGCAGCCCTGCAGGCCCGCGGCCAAGGCCCGGGACTCGGCGCGCCACTGCGACCACGACCGCGGTTCGCCGCAACCGACGACGGCCGGAGCGTCGCCGTGCGCGTCGGTGGCCGCGGCGAAGACCTCCGCCAGTGTCGTACGGCCGCATCCCTCGCCGGTGGCGACCGAGGGTGCGACGAGATAGTCGTGGACCGTAACCGCCATGCATGAATCCTTCCCCGCACCGGTACTGCTTGTCAGCCCCGTCGGCGGGCGTGCAACAGGTTGCCGTCCAGCGGCAGGCCCCGGACCGAGAGCAGCTCGAATCCGGCCGTCGCCAAGAGGCGTTGATAGTGATCGGCGGTCCGCTCCCGGCCGCCCACATTGCACATCATGTGCAGGTCCCAGGCCACCGCCAGGGACGGCGCATCCCCGGGCATCACCCTTTCGGTGTCGGGCAACAGGCGCTCCACGAGCAGAAGTTGAGACTCCCCGTGCATGCTCTCGGCACAGCGGCGCAGGATGGTCAGGCACTGCTCGTCGTCCCAGTCATGCAGGACGCGTGACAGCAGGTAGACGTCCCCGCCCTCCGGCACGGCACGGGTGAAGTCACCGGCCACGAAGGAGCAACGGTCGGCGCAGCCCGCACCGGCCAGGTGCCGGCGTGCACCCTCCAGCACGTGCGCTCGTTCCAGGAGCACGCCCCGCAGATGAGGCGCGCGAGCGAGGACCAGGCCGAGCAACTGCCCGTTGCCTCCGGCGACATCCACCACCACGCGGGCATCCGAGAAGTCGAAGAGCCCGGGTACCGGCTCGAACATCGCTCCGCTGGCAGCCATCGCGGAGTCGAACAGCTCGGCCAGGGCGGGCCGTTCGGCGAAATAGTCGAAGTGCCCCTTCCCGAAGAGCGCCCTGAACGCCTCCCTTCCGGTCCGGACGGAATGGGCCAGTTCGCCGAAGGACTGGTAGAACGGCCCGCCGTACAGCAGTGCCAGCGAGCGCAGCGAGTGACGGGAATCCTCCCGGAGCAGCGCACCGAGCTCCGTGAGCGCGTAGAAGTCGCCGGCAGGAGTGACCACCCCCACGGCCGCGAGGTAGCGCAGCAGGCGGACCAGACCGGCCGGATCGACGGTGAGACGGCCGGCCAGCTCGGCGACGGAAGCGGCTACTGCCGCGGCCTCGGTGCCGCACATGGAACGGACGGAGGGGCCGGGTAACTGGTCGGCCAGGCCCAGCCCGGCAGCTACTGCGATCGCCTGGGTCGTCCAGGCCCCGGTCATCAACTCCAGCAGACGTCTCGCCGGATCGCCCGGCTCAGCGCCCCGGTGCGCGGCCAGGACCGCAGGGTGGTGGCCGCGGGCCCGTAACTCCAGGCGCCTGGAACGCACCGGGCCGGTTGCGGAGAGCCCGTCCCGGCCGTCGGCGGCAGTACTGAGGAAGTACAGCACGGTGCAGTTCTCCAGGGAGTTGTAGCCCCCACCGTCGGCAGTCAGTCCGCCGTGGTCGGCCAGGAGCGCACGCAATCCCGCCATGACCACGCCGTCGGGTGCCCTCACCTCCAGTGCGAGGTGGGACTCGTTGTGTTCCGTACGTTCCCTGGCGGCGATCTCGCGCAGCTCCGTGCCCGGCGCGGACGCCAGGACGAAGAGCTCGATCTCGCAGGGCCCTTGACCGGCGGCAGGCACCTGTACGTGCAGGATCGTGACCTCCAGGGCGGCGACCGGCACACCGTAACGCCGGCTCAGCCGATCTCGCACCACCACGCTGGGGACGGCTTCGCCGACCGTGAAGCCGTCGGCTCGAAGGGCTGCGATCAGCCCGTCGAGCGAGGGCGGAAAGACCAGCGCGGCAGCGTGGGCCACGTCGCAGTGAGCGGCCACGGACTCCTGCTCCTCCTCCGTGAGCCGGGGCAGCAGGTCCCGCACGACCGCACGTGCGTCTGCCGACCGGACGAGCGACAGAGAGTCGTTGATCAGGGCAAGATCGACCTCGTCGAGGCCGGCCGTTCGGACATACGGGTCCATCAAGGTCAGCTCCCTCGACACGGCAACCGGCGCAGTGCCCTCAGCCTGCCCGCTTGAGAGCCGCCCGGGCAATGACGCGCACATCTGCACGAGCCTGCCCCTCTCCCTGACGGAACCGCCCGCCCGCACGCGCAACTGAGTGGCGGTCTGTCCGGTTCCGCAGACGGCGGCCGGCAGGTGGGCTGCGAGAGCGATCACTCCGCAGGCCGGGCATGCCCGGGCCGTCTCATCGGCCGCCGAGCAGCTGATGGGCCGTGTGATCTACCCGCGGCTGATCCGCGCCCTGCTCGGGCCGGCCGATCCCCTGGCCGAGCGGCCGGACGAAGCCATGCTGGCGGACGACGTCGACCTCGCGCCGCTCCGTGCCGCCGTCGCCGCGCTCCTGCCGCGGCACGACGCAGCCGACTCCAACCGGTGACTTCTACCGGCGCCGTCGGGACGGGGAGTCGCGCCGTGCCGTCCCAGCCCCGGTGCGCTAAACCGAGGTCCCCCGCAAGGTGCGCTCGTGCGGAGTTGCGGAAGGCCGCCACGAGGCGGTTGCGGTCGTCGGCGCGGGTCGCCAGCACTACATGGGACGGCTCCACGCCTTCGAGGGGGGATCGTGGTGAGGTCGGGACGAAGGCTGTCGGCGTGGAGGCCGGCCGAGATCGCCACGGCCTGCCCGGCGGCGATGACTTCGAACTTGTCCTCGACGGCTTCGACCAGGGGACCGTCGGGTGCCGGGTGGCCGTCGGGCCGGGGGTCGATACGCCAGAAGGCGCTCCAGAGGGGGTCGGATCGCCGCACCCTGGGCAGCGGTTCGCCGGCGATGTCGTCGAGGTGACGGATTCCTTGCCGGCCAGCCGGTGGTCCAGGGGTACCACCAGCACCCGGGGCTCGTCGTAGCGGGCCGTCCCATGCAACTGGTCGGTCCGGAACGGCAGCCGGTCCACCACCGCGTCCACCTGGTGATCCAGTAGCGCCGTGCGCGGTTCGTGCCAGTCCAGATGCAGGGTGTGCACCTCGGATTCGGGGTACCGACGGCGCAACTCCCGCACGGCGGGCGTGGCGATGAGGCCTGTCGTGTACCCGATGGTGATCCGGCTGGGCCGGGCGGCGGCCCGGGTGCGCGCCACGGCCTGGTCGGCGGAGCGCAGCAGCGCCCTGGCGAGCGGGAGGAAGACCTCGCCCGCTTCGGTGAGCCGGCTGCCGTGCGCGGTGTGGTCGAGCAGGCGCTTCAGGGTGGCCGAGGTGGCGGCAGCGCATTTGGCACCGTCGGCCGGCAGACGACCGGCACGGCCGCTTCGACGAGTTCCCCGTCCTCGCCCCACGGGTGCTTCCCGCGTTTCGCGCGCCGCGCCGGTACGCCGCGACACCGCGCGGTCTCCCTGCCCCCGTTCCGCCGCACCGTTCGCGCCGAAACCGCCGTCACCGGTAGAGCATCGAGCGGGCCTGCGCGTACGCGCGGCGCACTCCCGCTCCGGCCGCGGCGTCGGCCGGAGCGGGGATCTGCCGGGAGACGGGGCGGGGCCAGGGCGGCGGCTCGGGGCCGCCGGTCAGCGCCCAGGCGGCCTGGCGGGCGGCGCCGAGGGCCACGTACTCGTCTGGCTCCGGGATGGTGACCGGCGTACCGAAGATCTGCGCCGCGACTTCGCCGACCGCTTCGGCTCTGGCCGCGCCGCCGATGACCAGGACGCGGTCCACGCGCACACCCTGGCCGCGGAGTTCGTCCAGTGCATCGGCCATCCCGCACAGCATGCCCTCCACTGCCGCCCGGGCCAGGTTGACCGGGTCCATGTTGGTGGTGCGCATGCCTGTCAGACTTCCGGCGGCGTCGGGGAGGTTGGGGGTGCGCTCCCCGCCCAGATAGGGGAGGAAGACCAGGCCGCCTGCCCCGGGCCGGGCCTGGCGGGCGAGCTGGTCGAGCGTGACGAGATCGGCGGCGAGCATGCGTGCGGTGGAGCTGAGCACTCGGGCCGCGTTGAGGGTGCAGACCAGTGGCAGGAATCGCCCGGTGGCATCGGCGAAGCCGGCGACCGCGCCGGCCGGGTCGGCGGTGGGGCGATCGCTGACCGCGAAGGCGGTGCCGCTGGTGCCGAGCGAGACCACCACATCGCCCGGCCCGATATCGAGGCCGAGCGCCGCGCCCATGTTGTCACCGGTGCCGGCCGCGACCAGCGTGCCGTCCGCGGTACGCCCCGCCGCCTGGGCCGGGCCGAGGACGTGAGGTACGGCGGGGGTGCGGCCGCCGAAGCCGAGGGCGAGCAGGTCGGTACGGTACTTTCCGGTCGCCGGTGACCAGTAACCGGTGCCGGAGGCGTCTCCGCGGTCGGTGACCGGTTCGGTGCCGGAATCCGGGCCGCCGAGCAGGCGCCACGTGAGCCAGTCGTGCGGCAGCATCACCTGTGCGGTGCGGTCCGCCAGCCGGGGCTCGTGTTCGGCCATCCACCGGAGCTTGGCGACGGTGATGGCTGCGACGGGTACGGTGCCGACGGCCTCGGCCCACACGGACGGCCCACCGAGTTCCGAGCTGAGGTCCGCGGCGGCCTGCGCGGACCGGGTGTCGTTCCACAGCAGGGCGTCCCGGACGGGCCGTCCGGCCCCGTCGAGGGCCACCATCCCGTGCTGCTGCCCGGCCACGGCGACGGCGTCGACGTGCTCCAGCAGCCCGGCCCCGGCGTGGCGCAGCGCGCACCACCAGGCTTCCGGGTCCACCTCGGTGGCGTCGGGGTGGGCGGCCCTGGCACGGCGGAGGACCCTTCCGGTGTGGGCGTCGCAGACGACGATCTTGCACGACTGGGTGGAGGAGTCCACTCCGGCGACTGTCGGCATCGGGGATGTATCGCTTCCTGATCGCTTCTGACGTTTCCCGGCGTCTGGCCGCGTTTCGCGGCGTTTCTCTGCGCGTTGCTCCGTGTCCCCCAGCTGTGTCTGGCTTTTCGTACGCTTCCCCAAGCCCCGCTCACCCTGTCTCCACGTGTGCACGTGCCCGGGACACGCCGCGCCGCGTCAGGCGCTCGGCCGGATCTGGATCTTCCGTCCGGAACCATCGTTGAACGTGCGCAGTGCCTGTGGGAACTCCGCCAGCGGAAAGCTGTGCGTGATCATGGTGTCGGCGTCGATGATGCCTTTCGCCATGAGGTCGACGGCCCGGCCGAAGCTGTGCAGCACGGCCATCGACCCCACGATGGTGATCTCGTCGTTGTACACCCGAAACGGGGAGAAGGAGGCGGTGGCGGCGCCGGGGGCGACGCCGAACTGCTGGAACGTGCCCCCACGCCGGACCCGGGTGAGGCCGTCCTCGATGACCGGGATGACGCCGGTGCAGTCGATCACGGTCTCCCACCCCTGCGGGCGTCCCAGCGCGTCGGCGTCGGTGGAGGTGGCATCGGCACCGAGCCGTTCGGCCACCTTCAGCCGCTCGGTGTTGATGTCGACGACCGACAGGGAGGCGGCGCCCGCGGCCTTGGCGAGTTGCAGCATCATCAGGCCCATGGTGCCCGCGCCGTAGATCAGGTAGTGGTCGCCGAGGCGGCGCGGCAGCACGTCGAAGCCGTGGACCGCGCAGGACAGCGGCTCGATCAGGGTGCCGTGGGCCAGGCTGACCTCCGCCGGGAGCCCATAGCAGTTTGCCGCGGGGGCGGCGACGTACTCGGCCATCGCCCCGTTCACGGTGTCACCGATGGCGCCCCAACGCTCACACAGGTTGCCGCGCCCTATGGCGCAGAAGTGGCACGCCCCGCAGAACAGCGACGGGTCCACCGCGACCTTGTCGCCGACGCTTACGCCGGTGACCCCGTCACCGAGCGCCACGACCTCGCCGGTGAACTCATGGCCGGGGATGATCGGGTACGGCGTGGGTGCGAACTCGCCCCGTACGATGTGCACATCGGTGCCGCAGATGCCCACTGCGGCGGGGGCGACGACCACCTCGCCCGGGCCTGGCGTGGGGTCCTCCACGGTGGTGACGCAGTAGTGCTCGGGGTTCTCGACGACCAGTGCGCGCATGGGGTCACTGCCTTTCTCTGCCGGCCGGGTGGCTCTACGCCGTGCGGGGGCCTGCCGTGCGGGAGGGTGTCCCCGCGCTGGAGGAGGGGTGGTGTGGTCCGGAAGCCGGTGTTCACGGTGTGGTGTTCACGGTGTGCCGCCGAGCGTGGTGGCCTCGACGGTCTGGATCTCGACGCCGAGCTCTTCTGCGGCCCGCAGTTCCCCAGGGGGTGCGGCGGTGTCGGTGACGAGCCGGTCGTAGACGCCTACGTCGCCGTACGCGTAGGTGGCGGTGCGGCCGAACTTGCTGTGGTCGACGGCGAGCAGGCTGTGTTCGGCGGCGTGCACGTACGCCTCCTTGTTCTCGGCGTACTCGCGCACCGGGTGGAAGAGCTGCCCGGCGCTGATCGAGGTGGCGGTGAGGAACGCGACGTCGGCCCGGACGCGTTCGAGCTGGCGCAGCGTCTCCGGCCCCGCGCAGGACTCGAAGTCCGGATAAAAGCGGTCGCCGAGCAGCGTCACCTGTGCCTCGGAGCCGTTCAGGAGGTAGGCCACCCGAAGCGAGTTTGTGATCACCCGCAGCCCCTCGATGTCCCGCAGCCGCAGGGCGAGGGGGAAGAGGGTGCTGCCGCAGTCGACGAGCACTGTGGAGCCGGGGACGACCTGCTCGGCCAGGGCCCCGGCGATGGCACTCTTGGCGGCCGTGTTGACGTGCTCGCGGAAGCGCAGCGCGCTCTCCACAGTGACGGTCGGGAACGCCGACGCAACCCCGCGGCGCTTGCGCAGCAGCCGGCGGTCCTGGAGATTGTCCAGGTCGCGGTGCATGGTCATCAGGCTGACGCCCAGCCGCTCGGCGAGCTCTCCGATGCGTATCTCGCCCTCCTCCGTGACCAGCCGCAGCACCTGCTGGCGGCGCTGCTCCACCTCGGCCTCGGACCCCCGGCTGGGCCTCATGCCGCACCTCGCGTTTCTGCCGCACGCTCGTCGCCGCTCCCGAGAACTTCACGCATTCTCTGAGAAAATATTGCGGTTATCTGAGATCGGGGTCAACATTTTGGCCATCACTCCGGGCCGCGCGGCGCGAGGACGGGACCCTCTCGACAGCCGCGGACCCGCAAGGAGGTGTCGTCCCACGGATTACGGCCGCTCCGTGCCCCTTCAGCTCCACACCCCCTCACCCACCCTGGCGATTTCGACGGTGAGGCGGAGGTTCTCGCGGGCCCAGTCGAGCAGGCTGCCGGCATGACCGCCGTCCGCCCACACCAGGCGGATGGAGAAGTACATGTTGCGCAGCCGCCCCAGCAGGGGCAGTGCGGGATCGCGGCCCTGCACGTTCGCCGCTGTCACAGCCGCGGCCAGGACCAGGCCGAGGCAGTCCACCACGCGTCCACCCACCTTCTTCCCGCCGTCCCACCCGGTCGTGGAGCACGGGATGTCCGCAGCCGCCCGCACTGACTGCGAGTCCACGATGGCGGCAGTCGGGTCCGGCGAGCGGTCCGGGTCGAGTCCGGCCGCGCCCAGCGTTCGGGCTGGTCGGTCCAGGAGCGCGGGATGTGCAGCTCGCGGTCAACGGCGGCATGACCGCGTTGACCTGCGTAAACCAGGTAGACGGCGACTTGGGGGTTCTCGATCCTGCCCGCGGTGCCGGTGTACTGGCGTTGGACTCCCACGGTGCAGGTGCCTTCTTCACGTCGCCGGTCTCGTCGACGACGAGCACCGCATGGTCGTCGTGCAGGTGCTGTACCACGTAGTCGCGCAGGTCATCGCGGACGGCTTCGGCGTGCCACTTGGCGCGGTTCAGCAGGTGCTGCATCCCGGTCGGGGTCGCCTCCCCGGCCCATTTGTCGATGGTCCAGCAGTTCTTTCGGGGCAGGTCCGAGAGCAGCCCGAGCACCAACCGCCGCATCCGGCGGCGGGGCCTGGTCATCCCGCACCGCCGCGAACGCGTCCAGACCGAACTGCCTGCTTGGAAGGAGGAGCACAACACCACCCCCCACCGCAAGGTCCGGGCCCGCGTCGAGCACGTCTTCGCGCGGATGAAGACCTGGAAGATCCTTCGCGAACGCCGTCTGAAGGGCGACGGCGTTCACCACGCCATGCTCGGCATCGCCCGGATGCACAACCTCGCCCTCGCGGGGTAACTCCCGCCCCATACGAGACCAGAGAGGCCCATGGGAGGTGGCTCCCCACCTCCCCGGCTCGGAGAATGTTCAGTCGATACAGAACTCGTTGCCCTCGATGTCCAGCATCGGGATGCACGACTCGTTTTCCTCATCGGCGTACAGCGTTCGCACGTGGGTCGCACCGAGTGAGACCAGTCGTGCGCACTCGGCTTCGAGCGCGGCGAGGCGCTCGTCCCCCACGAGCCCGGTGCCGGCCCGGACGTCGAGATGCACCCGATTCTTAACGATCTTTCCTTCGGGGACGCGCTGGAAGTACAGGCGCGGGCCCACGCCTGAGGGATCACTGCAGGCGAACCATGATCCCTGCTTCTCAGGAGGCAGGGTGCGGTTGAAATCGTCCCAGGTGGTGAACCCCTCCGGTGGCGGCGGTATGACGTACCCCAACACTTCGCACCAGAAGCGAGCGAGGCGCTCAGGTTCTGCGCAGTCAAAGGTGACTTGGAACTTCTTGATCGCTGACATCGGCGCACCGTACCGCGTACCAGGGGGACCCTGCCGCCCATTTCCCCAGGCGGATCCGCCCGTCACCCGTCGCATCCTGGGCCGCTTTGGACACCAAGTGATCAAACCGGACAGTCCACGAGAACGACGCGGCCGTGGCGGCGGAGCGCCCCAGTGGTCCCCAGGATCCAGTCCTGACCAACCGCCTTCAGGCCAAGATCAGTTGCGGGACAACCCTTGGGCGTCCACGCCCTCGCGCCGCCCCGACCGGCTGGTACCGCCGATGGCTGGTACCGCCGCGATCGGGGCGCTTTTGCATCTGCCGGCCACCGCTCATCGAGGAGGGCCGGGACCGTCCTCGATGAGCGGGACCCTGGCCGACAGCGCCTACCGGCTGCTGCCGGCCTGGCGGCCCGGCCTCACTTCAGGTGCCGGCCGAAAAACCGGTCCCCGTCCTCCACCTCGAACCACGGGGTGCCGGTGTGCCCGCCCAGATTGGCGTGCAGCGTCTTCTCCTTGGTGCCGAAGGCGTCGAACAGGTCCAGGGCGCGCTGGCGGGGGTTCCCTTCGTCGTCCCACTGCAGCAGGAACAGCAGCGGAATGGTGACCTGCCGGGCCTCCTCGCGTTGGGCGCGGGGCACGTAACCCCCGGCGAAGAAGCCAGCGGCCGCGATGCGCGGCTCGGCCACCGCCAGCCGAATGCCGACGGCGGTCCACCCCGAGTATCCGACCGGGCCGCCGATCTCCGGCAGCGAAAGGAGGGCGTCCAGGGTGGTCCGCCATTCCGGGACCGCCTTTTCGACCAGCGGGCCGATGAAGGACTCGAAGATCTCATCGACCGGCTCGCCGGCCTGCATCGCCCGGCGGAGGTCGGCGCGGGCCTGCTCGTCGGCGGCGGAACGGGGCCGGTCACCGCACCCGGGGGCGTCGATGGTGGCCACCGCGTAGCCGTACGCCGCGGATTGCCGGGCCCGGGCCACCAGCCGGGATTCCTTCTTGGGCAGACCGTTGTTGTGGGCCATCAGGATCAGCGGGGCCGGTTCGGATCCAGGCGTCCACAGGGTGCCAGGGATCTCGCCGAGGGTGAATTCGCGTTCAAGGACGCCGTCGTCGAGGCGCTGTTCAGAAGTGAATCGCATGGTCG
>CAYNNX010000021.1:0-37161 GCA_964398515.1 uncultured Streptantibioticus sp.
ATCCAGCGCCTGGTCGTAGCACGGGCCCTGTCGGGCCTGCCGATCCGCTGAACCGGCGTACCGGCCGCACGGATTGGTTGTATCGAGCAGCGGTTTGCTACTGTGGAGGTGTCGGGCGCCGCTTCCCCCGTGCGGCGCCCGGCTTCGACTGCCGGTCACGCCGGCTTTCTGGTTCAATGGACGCCATGGCCAGCTTGATTGAGACCGCGACAGGTCGCAGCGACCTCGAGCCCTTCTGGCCGTCCCGGCAGGCGCACCACTTCGACCGCCTGTGTTGCCGCGCGATCCCCGCGCGGTCGCGTGCCCACGGCTGATCCGCCGTAGCGGCGCTCGGCACCGCGCAGACGTCCACCGACGCCCCTTCGCGCGAAAGAGCCGAGAACTCATGTCGAACACCCAGTCCCTGCGCACCACCACCCCCGCACCTCCCCGGCAGCGGCTGCGCGCCGTCCGCCCCGACGAGGTCGTACCGGTTCCCGACTTCCTGCCTCCCGGGGCGACCTGGATGCCCGCTCCCGGGCACACCGTGCCCTCGATCGCCGGGCAGCCGCCCATGGTCGGCTACCTCGTCCTCGTCCCCGCCGACCAGGCGCGCTCCGCCCCCGAGCCGGAGGCCGGGGGAGCACCGCGGCCGCAGGACCCGATCCAGGTCGACGCCGAGCGGCGCACCGTCACCGTCGACGGCCGGGCCCTGGAGCTGACCTATCTCGAATTCGAGCTGCTCGCCCACCTGGTCGCCCACCCGCACCGGGTCCACACCCGCGACCACCTCGTCACGACGGTGTGGGGCTACGGCCACGTCGGCGACGGGCGGACCGTGGACGTGCACATCGCACGCCTGCGGCGCAAGCTCGGTCCGCGCCACCGCGCCGGCATCGTCACCGTCCGCCGGGTCGGTTACAAGTACGCCCCGGTCGCCGCCGACTGACGCACCCGGCTGCACATCGTCCATGCCCCGGCGCCCGAGCACGTCGCCGGGGCATGGGGGCGCGGGTGGCGGGCAGGCGACTCGTGACTTCCGAAACACGCCCCTCGCAACACCCCTCGAAGTGCCCGCCGTGACCGCAACGGCGCCCCGGGCGTTGATGTCCGGGAACCGCCGCCCGGGAACGGACGTCTGGAGCTTCGCCAACGTGACCACCGAGACCGCTCGAGGACACACCGCCATGAACGCCGCACCGCAGACCGAGCGCCCTGCCGGGGACGCCGTCCAGACCGGCACGCCGCAGAGCGAGCCGCCCACGCGAGTGCCCCGGCAGCGCACCGACGTGCGCCGACGGCTCATGGCGCTGCGCCGCTGGTGATCGGCCGCACGCCTGCCCTCCGCCCCGCCCGGCCCGCCGGCCCGTAGCCTGATCGCCGGCGTCCACCCGACGCCCAGCGCGACGCAGGCGCGCGGACCAAGCGCGAGACGTGAAAGGCGAGGCACCTCACCCATGGCAGTAGTCAGCCCGCTGGATGCCGCAGGCGACGGGCCCTTCGGCCCCCGCAACCTCCCGTACGGGGTCTTCACCGCCGCCGACGCACCCGGCGTACCGCGCATCGGCGTGCGCATCGGTGACCATGTGTTCGACGCGGGCGCGGCGGCCCGGTCCTTCGGCTCGCCGCATGCCGAGTTGCTCTCGCACGGCGTGCTCAACCCGCTGCTGGCGGCGGGCCGTCCCGTCTGGCAGCGGGTACGCGCCGAGCTGACCGCATGGCTCACCGACCCCGCCCACCGCGACGTCGCCGAACGGCATCTGCTGCGGCTCGCGGAGGTCACGCTGCGGCTGCCCTTCGAGGTCGCCGACTACGTGGACTTCTACGCCAGTGAGCACCACGCCGCCAACGCGGGCCGCGTCTTCCGGCCGCAGGGCGGGGCGCTCACGCCCAACTGGAAGCATCTGCCGATCGGTTACCACGGCCGCGCGGGGACCGTGGTGGTCTCCGGCACCGAGATCGTCCGCCCCTGCGGACAGCACAAGCCCGCCGACGAGCCGGCACCGCTGTTCGGCCCCTCGCAGCGCATGGACTTCGAGGCCGAGGTCGGCTTCGTCGTCGGCGCCCCCTCCAAAGCGGGGGAGCCGGTGCCGCTCGGGGCGCTGGCGGAGCACGTCTTCGGGGTCTGCCTGGTCAACGACTGGTCCGCGCGCGACATCCAGGCCTGGGAGTACCAGCCGCTCGGCCCCTTCCTGGGCAAGTCCTTCGCCACCTCGGTCTCCCCGTGGGTCGTGCCGCTGGACGCGCTCACGGCCGCCCGCGTCGCGCCGCCCGCCCGCGACGTCCCGCTGCTGCCCTACCTCGACGACGCCGAGGCGGAGCCCTGGGGCCTGGACCTGCGGCTGGAGGTCGCGATCAACGGGCACGTCGTGTCGCGCCCGCCGTTCGCCGCGATGTACTGGACCGCGGCGCAGATGCTGGCCCACATGACGGTCAACGGCGCCCGTCTGCGCACCGGGGACCTGTTCGCCTCCGGGACGGTGAGCGGTCCCGAACCCGGTCAGCGCGGCTGCCTGCTGGAGCTGACCTGGGGCGGGCGTGAGCCGCTGACGCTGCCCGACGGTTCGACCCTGGGCTTCCTCGCGGACGGCGACGAGGTGGCGATCACCGCGTGGGCCCCGGGCCCGGACGGCTCCCGGATCGGCTTCGGCGAGGTCACCGGCCGTCTCGCCCCCGCCGCCGGGCACGCACAATGGACCCATGCGTGAGACGGACGAGAACCGGCCGGGGAGCGGCGGCGCAGGCGGCGAGGGGGAGCGGATGCACCGGTTCGCCACCGAGCTGCACGCCAGGCTCGACCGGATGGAGCAGCTGATCAGCGACACCGGGCCGCGCGCGCCGCAGGGCACGGCCCGGGTGGTCCCGGCGTGGCGCCGGGAGACCCGAGGCGAACAGCGCTGGGCGGTCACGATGCTGATCGTGATCGCCGCGGCGCTGCAGTGGGCGCTGCCCCCGCGGCTGAGCATCCACCCGCACTGGCTGCTGCCGCTGCTGGAGATCGTCCTGCTGGCCGGGTTGTTCGCGGTCAACCCGCACCGCCGCCTGGAGCGCCGCTCACGCCTGCTGCGCACCGCGAGTCTGGCGCTGGTCGCGCTGGTGAGCCTGGCCAACGGGTGGTCGGCGGTGGCGCTCGTACGCGGCCTGGTGGCCGGAACCGAAGGCTCCGACGCCGGGCCGCTGCTGATGACCGGTGCCGCGATCTGGCTCACCAACATCATCGTCTTCGCCCTGTGGTACTGGGAGTGGGACCGCGGAGGCCCTGCGAGCCGGGCGGCGGGCGAGCGGCAGTTCCCCGACTTCCTCTTCCCGCAGATGCAGGAGGCGTCGCTCGCGCCGCCGCACTGGGAGCCCGGGTTCCTCGACTACCTGTACCTCGCGTTCACGAACGCGACCGCGTTCAGCCCGACCGACGTGATGCCGCTGTCGCGCTGGGCCAAGATGCTCATGCTGGTCCAGTCGGCGATCTCGCTGCTCACCGTGGTCCTGGTGATCGCCCGGGCGGTCAACATCCTCAAGTGAGTAGCGGATCGCCTCCGGCCGCAGGTGGTGGCGGTGCAGGTGGCGGCGGTTGCGGCGGACCGCGGCCCGGTCGTCGGGCTCCGGCACGATGGCGAAGCGGCCGCCGCGCAGCGGTCCGGGGGCGTAGCCTCCGCTGGTGACCGGTTCGGGGTGGGTCCCGGCGAACGCCGCGCCGTTCACGGTCACGTCTGTGAAGTCGAGCCGGTCGAAGGCGGGGTAGCTGTCGCTCGGCGATTCGATGACCGCCTCGGCGCTGGCGTTCGGCGCCGTGACGCGTTCGCTGGCGTGCCGGATCCAGCCCTTGGTCGTGTCGCGGAGGGTGAGGGTGTAACGGCCGTGACCGTCGGCGACCACCGAGGCCGTGAAGCGGTCGCCGGCGTCCACCGGGACGCCGTAGTAGACCGGCGGCGCCGGGTACATCTCGTACCAGGCCGCGACCACCGGGGAGCCGCTGGAGCAGTCGGTCTGCACCCCGGTCTGCTCGACGGTGCGAGAGCCGTCGCCGTCGCCGTCGATGCCGATCCAGGGTGCGAACAGGTCGTCGTCCGTCTCGCAGTCGGCCTTGGGCTGGATCCACGAGGCGCTGATGGAGGTGAAGGTGCCGTGGGAGATGTAGCCGCTCCAGTTGCCGTCCTCGAAGCGCCGCACGCGCGGGCCGAACCCGTCCGGTGCCGTCGGCCGGACCGGTGCGGCGGCCGTCAGCAGCAGTGCCGCGACGGCCACCGCACCCAGGGCGGCCCTGCCCGTTGTGCCGTGGTACCTGCGCATGGAACCGGTCTCCTGTGCGAGGGGTGCGAGACGGCCGGTCAGGGACCGAGGCGCCGCACAGCCGAGGCGACCAGGTCCGCATAGCTCTCGGTGCCGGCGGAGGGGCGGGGGTGGATGTCGTCCCCCCACAGTGCCTCCGGGCGGCGGGAGATGGCCGCGTCCCAGTCGGCGAGCACCGTCGTGCCCGGGTGCGCGCGCACGGTGTCGGCCAGCAGCGCGTTGACGTTGGGCTGCCAGGTACGGGGGGCGTGGGTGTTGACGAGGACGACCTTGCGGGTGGGGCCGGTGGTCCGCAGCACCTGCTCGATGGTGTCGCGGGAGAACTCCCCGTTGGTGCCCAGGCCGACGACCACGATCCGGCGCAACTGCCCTGCCCGGTCGAGCTGTTGGAGCAGCGCGGGAGCGGCGTCCATCTGCCGGCCGACCTTGGCCTCGACCTCGATCCCCGGCAGCCGCTGCTGCAGGGCCTGCGCCGCGGCCAGCATCACCGAGTCGCCGACGGCCGTGACGTCCTGACCGGTGGCGGCCTGCGTGGCGGTGTCCCGGGCCGGAGTCCCCATGGCCGGCCGCGGCGCCGCCGCACGGGCGACCGGGCCGGGGCCGGAGGCATGGGCGGCGAGCGCCGTGGCGTGCTCCGCGGCGGCGATCTGGGCCTCCAGCCCGGTGGTGGAGGGGGCGTGCGAGATCCCGGCGCCGGCCACCACGACCACGCCGACCGCAGCCGCCACCATGCCGAGCGCCTGCTTGGGGTGGGCCGCCGCCCGGGCCCGGTACCGTGCCGCCAGGGCCTCGGCGTAACCGCGCACCCCGAGCCGGATCAGCGGCTCCTCCAGCACCCGGTACGAGGCCATGGCCAGTGCGGCGGTCAGGGCGAGGGCGGCGACCCGCCAGGGGGTCGAGTCGACCGAGCCCGGCAGCGCGCCCCCCAGACAGGCGATCACCGGCCAGTGCCACAGGTAGACCCCGTAACTGCGGCGCCCCACCCACACCAAGGGCTGCCAGCCGAGCACGCGTCCGATCCGCCCCGGCACGGCGGCGGCCACCACCACCGTGACACCGGCCAGCGTGGCGAACGCCAGCCCGCCGCGGTAGACCGCCGAACCGGTCCCGTCGAGCAGGAACGCCGCACAGGCCAGCACGGTGAAGCCGGCCAGGCCGACCCCGTCCAGCAGCCGGGTGCCGCCGGGTTTGCGCAGCGCCATGGCGCGCTCCAGCGGCAGGGCGATCGCGGCCGCCGCACCGAGCAGCAGTCCGCCGCCGTGGGTGTCGGTGCCGTAGTAGACGCGTGAGGTGTCGGTGTCGGGGGAGTAGAGGATCCCCATGAGGAGGAAGGAGATCGTGGCCAGGCCCGTCAGGAGCAGCACCTGGTGGCGGCGCCTGCGCAGCACCGCGGTGACCGCGAGCAGCAGCAGCGGGCACAGCAGGTAGAACTGCTCCTCCACGGACAGGGACCACAGGTGCTGGAGGACCGGCTTGACCCCCACACCGGCGAAGTAGGTGTCGTGCCGGCTGATCTGCCACCAGTTGCTGCTGTACGTCAGGGCCGCCATGACGTTGCCGCGCAGGCCGGCCCAGCAGTCCCCGCCGGTCAGGGTGGCGGCGCAGGCGGCGACGATCAGCACGGCCCACAGGGCGGGCAGCAGCCGACGTGCCCGCCGCACCCAGAACGGCCCGAGGTGGAAGCGCCCGGTCCGGCGGCGCTCGGCCATCAGAAGGCTGGTGATCAGGTATCCGCTGATGACGAAGAACAGGTCGACCCCGAGGAACCCGCCGGGCAGCCAGGTCGCGTGGACGTGGTACGTCACCACGGCGGCGACGGCCACGGCCCGCAGGCCGTCGAGCCCCCGGACCCGCGTGGGCTTGTCCGCTCCTGCGGTCGGCTGGTTATCGATGCTCATTCATCGAATGTCGGGGGCGGACGGCCGGGCCGTCAGCCGGACTTGGCTCCGGTTGCCGAGGGGTGCGCGGGGTGCGCGGCGGGGAAGGCGCAGCACAGCCGCGTATTTTGCGATACATCAGGGAATATGGCGATTCCACTCGTTCGAGTGAGCGTGCTGTGCGGTGCCGCGGAGCACCTCTGACGAGGTGTTAGGCAGGTGGTGGTCCGGCGCGATCGATGGTGCATCCGTGGTGTACGGCAGAGTGGCCGCACGGGTGGACGTGATGTGAGTGAAATGTCCTGGTTCGCGCGATCCGTCGTGAGGTTGCATTCCCTTCACATGATCCACCGTGAATCTCCGCACGCCGTCCTCGCGGCTCTCGACCGCCCACGATCCGGCCGTTTCCCTTGAGTGGACGCAAGGTTGACGGGGCATTGAATCCGCTGCTCAGGTGTGCGTTACCGTGTGTAGTGATGGCGGCGGGCGGTGGCCGAATGGCATGGTGGCTGCATGCCTGCCGGGGGCGTCGGTGCGAATTTGTAACCCTTGTGGGTGAGGCGGCGGTTCCGCTAGCTTCCTGAAGCAGACACCACTCGGCGGGGTGGCAACACCTCACATGCCATCAGCTGCATGTCATGAGCATGCTCGATGGCCCAGTTGCCGCCCACGTGCCACCCCCACCCCCGCTGACAACCCCTCAGCGGGGATCCGCACACGCACGAGTGACCACATCCGGGACCGCGTACGGTGCCGGCCCCCCACCGGGTGCCTGCCGAACGCCGTCCCCATCCCCCCACGGAGGGCCGTTCGTTGCACATATCGACTCCCGCGTCGCACCGGCGCCGGTCACGCACCAAGAAGGCCGTCATCTCGGCGGCGTCCCTGAGTGCGCTCGTGGCCGCAAGCTACGCGATCGTCGCTCCGGCCGGTGCCAGCCCGGCCGCCGCCGGACCGCACGTCAAGCGGCTGTGCTCGCAGCCCAGCAAGCCCGGCTACATGGCCTGCAACGCGCTCCTGCGCACCGACCTCGTCCAGAAGCACGCGATGGGCGTCCACGACACCCCGCAGGGTTTCGGCCCCGACGACCTGCGCAAGGCCTACAACCTCACCGGGGACGGCTCGGGCCAGACCGTCGCCATCGTCGACGCCCAGGACGACCCCAACGCGGCGCAGGACCTGGCCGCGTACCGCAAGCAGTACGGGCTGCCGGACTGCGGTGACGGCTGCTTCAAGAAGATCGACCAGAACGGCGGCACCACCTACCCGTCCGCCGACGCAGGCTGGGCCGGTGAGATCTCCCTCGACCTGGACATGGTCTCGGCCATCGCGCCCAAGGCCCACATCCTGCTGGTCGAGGCCAACTCGGCGAGCATGAGCGACCTGGGCGCGGCGGTCAACCAGGCCGTCAAGCAGGGCGCCAAGTTCGTCTCCAACTCCTACGGCGGCGGCGAGGGCGCCGAGGACGCCCAGGCGGACAGCCAGTTCTTCAACCACCCCGGCGTCGTGATCACCGCCTCGGCGGGCGACTCCGGCTACGGCGTGGAGTACCCGGCCGCCTCCCCGGGCGTCACCTCCGTGGGCGGCACCTCGCTGACCAAGGACTCCAGCGCGCGCGGCTGGTCGGAGAAGGTCTGGGGCTCCGCTTCCGGCGGTGAGGGCACCGGCTCCGGCTGCTCGACCGCCGAGCCCAAGCCGAGCTGGCAGAAGGACACCGACTGCGCCAAGCGGACCGTCGCGGACGTCTCGGCCGTCGCGGACCCGGCGACCGGTGTGGCGGTCTACGACACCTACCAGTCGGGCGGCTGGCAGGTCGTCGGCGGCACCAGCGCCTCCGCGCCGATCATCGCGAGCGTCTACGCGCTGGCCGGTGCCCCGTCCGCGGGCAGCAACCCGGCCTCCTTCCCCTACAAGAACCCCTCGGCGCTCAACGACGTGACGCAGGGTTCCAACGGCAACTGCGGCGGAAAGAACCTGTGCACCGCGGGCCCGGGTTACGACGGCCCGACCGGTCTCGGCACGCCGAACGGCACGAAGGCCTTCACCGGCTGACGTGAGGCACACCACGGGCCCCGGGCGCGCGCGTTGCGGCCGGGGCCTTCGGCGTGCCGTCGGGCGCGGGGTCTCGGGTGTGCCCTCGCGCGGCACGGCGGCAGGCGGCGAAGGGCCCGGCCGGGATTGTACCGCCCCGCCTCCGGCGACCTCCGGCGGGTGCGGCGGATCGTCCCGGAGTGGGTCTTCCGTGCCCTGACACCCCGCTAGAGGGTGGCGAACGACCGCCTGGCCGAAGTCTGTCCGGTTACGGGGGACTTTCGTGGAGATTGCCAGTCATGGAAAAGCCAAGGAACAGCAAAGAGAAAGACGCCCGAGTAAAGCATTGGACAGTAACAGCACAACAGCCTTGTCCTGTCCATGATCCGCCCGGTGGGATCTCGGGAGTCGCCCCGCGCGGCTTTCCTCCACACAAGGAGATTCCATGCGCAGAGCTCGTCCCCGGCCCCGTGCCGTGGCAGCGGCGGCGGGGGCCACCGCCCTCGTCGCCGCCGCGGCGATGACCGCTCAGAGCGGATCAGCCGTCGCCTCCCCGTCCACCGCGGTCCCGCAGACCAAGGCGGTACCCGCAATAGCCGGCCACACCCTTGCCAGGGCGGTCGGCAGCCCCCTGACCATCGAGCAGTGCGAGGCCAGGTTCAAGCTCGCCTGCTACAACCCGCTGCAGTACCGCCAGGCGTACCGCCTCAACCCGCTGTACAAGAAGGGCATCACCGGCAAGGGTCGCACGATCCTCATCGTCGACTCCTTCGGCTCGCCGACGATCCAGCACGATCTGGACGTCTACAGCAAGCAGTTCGGCCTGCCGAGCACCAAGGTCGACGTCGTCAAGTGGGGCAAGGTCCCGCCGTTCAACCCCAACGACCCGAACATGACGGGCTGGGCGGGCGAGACCACCCTCGACGTCGAGATGGCGCACGCCGTCGCGCCGGGCGCCCGGATCGTGCTGGTCGAGACCGCGGTCGCCGAGACCGAGGGCGTCACCGGCCTGCCCGAGATGATGAACGCCGAGAAGTACCTCATCGACCACGGTGTCGGCGACGTCATCACGCAGAGCTTCGGTGCGACCGAGAACACCTTCCCCGGCTTCGACAAGGGGAACTTCTCCAGCATCGAGAAGCTGCGGTACGCCTTCAAGGACGCGGCCAAGCACAACGTCACCGTGCTCGCCTCCTCCGGTGACGGCGGCGCGACCGACAACACGGCGGACGGCAAGGGCTACTACCCGTTCCGGGTCAACTCCTGGCCCTCGTCTGACCCGTTGGTCACCTCCATCGGCGGCACCCAGCTGCACCTGAACGACAAGGGCGACCGGGTCCGGCCGGAGAGCGTCTACAACGACCACGGCGCGGGCGGCGGCGGGCAGTCGCACGTCTTCGGCCGTCCGGGCTTCCAGAACAGCGTCAAGGGCGTCGTCGGCAACCGCCGCGGCACCCCGGACATCTCGATGGCCGCCGCCGTCGACGGCGGTGCCTGGGTGTACTCCAGCTACGACCCGAAGGCGACGGGCTGGGACGTCTACGGCGGCACCAGCGAGGCCAGCCCGCTCTTCTCGGGCATCGTGGCCCTCGCCGACCAGGCGGCCGGCCGCCGCGTCGGTGACATCAACGCCGCGCTGTACGCGCTGAACAGCAAGTCTGCGAAGGACCCCAACACGGGCATCGTGGACGTCAAGGACGGCACGAACAACAGCTACCAGGGCGTCAACGGCTACACCGCCGTGCCCGGTTACGACATGGCGACCGGCGTCGGCACCATCGACGCCCTCCGCTTCGTCCCGGCGCTGGCCCGGGAGAGCCGCAAGCACTGACCCGCGCGCCGGCCGAAGGCCCGGTCCCCGTCAGGCGAAGGCCAGGGGGCCGGGCCTTCGCACGCGAGGACCGAGGCTCGCCGGAAGTCCCAATGGAGCCCCCGCAAAATGACGGTACGTCAGCTGGCGGTTTCGGGCAGGCCCGGAGCGGCCGGCGCACCCGGCTGGGCGGGCTGACCGGGGGCCGCGGGGCCGCCGGGGGCCTGCGGCAGCTTCGGCAGTCCGGGCAGGGTCGGGGCGGGCAGGCCGTTGCCGAGCACCAGCGAGGCGGCGAGGTTGACCGAGGACTGGATCGCGCCCTTCACCGCGGTGTCGATCTTCTTGGTGTTCCTGCTGCCGACCGCCGTGACCAGGGCGTCCAGCGAACTCCTGGTCTGCGCGGCGGCCTTCATCACCAACTGGTTCGGCGGGGCGGCCACCCGGGTCGTCATGTTCACCCCCGACGACTGGCCGGTGACCCCGTCGAGGGCCTGCTTGGCCTGGCGTGTCAGCTGGGTGAGGCGCGTGGTGTCCGGCGCGGTGCCCACGGCCGCCCTGAGTACGTCTGCGACCTTGCCGACGGCACCCAGGCTCTGCAACTGGTTGACCATCGCCGCGGGGTCCGCCGCCGGGGCCGGCGTGGCGTGGCGTTCGCCGAGCACGGCAGCGGCGGCCGTACCGAGGGTGCCGGCGGCCACGGTGGCGACCGCGCACGAGGTGAGGAGGACACCGGTCTTCCGGGTCATACGCATGGGCGTGGCTTCCTTCCGATGAGACGGGGATCCTCGACCACCTTCGAAGACCCCGTCACGCCCTGCAACTTTTCCTGGGCCGTGCGTGACGCCCCGTCGTCAGCGGGCGTGCGCGGGCGGGTCGCCGCGCAGCGCGTGCAGGTACAACACCATGATGTCGGCGGTGAAGTAGGAGCTGTACGAGATGTCCGGGGTGTCGCCTCCGGTGTGGTAGCCGCCGATCACGCCGATCAGGGCGTAGCCGAACGGATCCCGGATCAGGAACGGCCCGCCGGAGGTGCCGCCGATGTAGCCGGCGCAGGCGATCTCCAGGAAGTCCCCGGGGGCGTTCGGGTCGGTGCTGGTGTAGCGGTGCGTGGACGACTGGCAGTCCAGCGGCTCGGGGTGGCTGTCGTTGAAGCCGGGGTATCCGATCAGCCGCACGTCGGAGTGGTCGTAGCCGGTGTAGGGGAGCAGGTCGAAGCCGCCGGTGACCTCCTCGACCGGGCGGCCCTCGGCGTTCGGCCCGAGCCGCTCGACGGAGAAGTCCCAGCGGGCGCCGGGGCCGGAACCGAGGTCGTAGTAGCGCTGGTCGATGTAGATCGCCTCGACCGGGAAGACGCCGAAGGGCTTGAGCCCGTCGTGGTACTGCGGCACGAACGACAGGTGCTTCTTGGGGTCGGGGTGGCTCAGGCAGTGCCCGGCGCTCACCACCAGGTTGCGGCCGGGGCTGCGGACCACGGTCGCCCCGCAGAACCGCCCGGTGTTGGTCCCGTCCGTCCAGAAGAACGTGCCCACCTGCGGAATCCCCGGGAACGGATGGCTGGGCGGCACGGGGTCGCCGGCCCGCCGCGGCTGCGGCGCCCGGTCGTCCGGCACCGGCTGGGCGGCCTCCATGCGTGCCGCCGTCCAGTACGCGTCGAGGCCGCGCGCGGACCCCGGCGGCGGTGCTGCCGCCTGGGACGCCGGGACGCCGGCGGCGGTCAGCAGCAGAGCCGGCAGCAACACGGCCAGAACGCGGAGCACGGTCGGTCTGCGCATGGGCGGCACCCTTTCCGTGGGGCACGGGAGGCGGAGCGGCGGCACGAGCGGCACAACCGTGCCATGGTGCAACGAACACAAGGTGAGTGACGAGTGGTCGGAAGACGAAGAGCCGAGAAGAACCCGTCTGCGACCGGCTCGGCCGCCGACGGGGACACAACGAGGGAACGAAGGAAGCACGCCACATGGTCAGAGCAGACCTGGAGAAGAAGCCTGCCGACGTCGCCGCGATGTTCGACGAGGTCGCGCGGGGGTACGACCGCACCCGGGCCCGGATGTGGCTGGGCCGGATGAACAGTTGGGGCCGCAGCACGGCCGAGGCCGCGGGTGCCGCGCCGGGGCGGCGGGTGCTGGACCTCGCCGCCGGAACCGGTACCTCCGGCATGGCGCTGACCGCCCGCGGCGCCCGGGTCGTCGCCTGCGACTTCTCCGAGGGCATGCTGTCGGTGGGCCGGGCGCGCCATCCCGTGATGGACTTCGTAGTGGGCGACGGGCACCGGCTGCCGTTCGCCGACCGGGTGTTCGACGCGGTCTCGATCTCCTTCGGCCTGCGCAACGTCGAGCGGACCGAGGTCGTGCTCGCCGAGATGCTGCGCGTGACCCGGCCCGGCGGCCGGCTGACGGTGTGCGAGTTCTCGCTGCCGACCACCCCGGTACGCCGGGCGCTCTTCCGCGCGCACCTGCGCCACCTCGTGCCGCTGATCGCCAGGTGGGTGAGCTCCAACCCGGAGGCCTACGCCTATCTGGCCGAATCCATACAGGCCTGGCCCTCGCCGGCCGGGCTCGCCGGGCTGATCGCCGGCTGCGGATGGCAGGGCGTGCGCTACCGCCCGCTCGACGGGGGCGTGGTGCACCTGCACACCGCGCTCGCCCCGCAGCCGCAACGCGACCATGCGTCCGAGGGCGTGCCGACCGAGGACGCGGTGAGCTGACGTCACGTCAGCGAGTTTGGGCACACGAGACGGCCCCCGGCGGATGGCGCCGAGGGCCGTTCCGCACGACGTGCGGCGTGTCGGTATGCGTCAGTCCACGTCGATCCATGTCTTCCAGTTGAAGCTGCCGACGTTGTTGTCGTCGCCGCTGACCTCCTCGTCGCGGTCGCCGCCGAACCAGAAGTTCTTGTGGAGGTGCCGGTGGTGGCGGCCGAACTCCTCCTTGTGCTCGCCGCGCTCCTCATGGCGGCCGCACTCCTCCTTGTGCTCGCCGCGCTCCTCGTGGCGGCCGCACTCCTCCTTGTGGCGGCCGAACTCCTCCTCGTGCTTGCCCGACTCCTCCTCGTCCCGGCCGAACCCCTCGTCGCCGTGGCGGAATTCCTTTTCGTCGCCGAAGACGCCGCCGCCCCAGTCGTCGTCGTCGCCCCACGCGTGGCCCCACCAGCCGTCAGCGTAGAAGTGGCCGTGGTGGCCGAAGTGGTGGTGCTCGTGGTGGCGATGGTGGCAGCCGCCGTACGACATCGGCGTGGCCTGGGCAACCCCGGCCAGTGGCACGATCGCGGCGGCGGAGATGAAGGCGGCAACGGCGCCTCGGACAAGAGTCTTCTTCACGATCGATCTCCTCGAACCGTGCGAATGGGACACAAGTGACGTTATGGGTGCAGTCACGGTCTGTCGCGCCGAGCCGCGTCCCGCTGCTCCATCGGAGGAGCCGGTGTGCTCCATCGGGTAAGGGGGCGGCGCCGGTGCGAGGGCGTGGCGATCGGTGGCATTCACCGGTTCGAGGGGCATCCCGCCACGCCCGTACCGCTCGGGCGTTGATCAGGGTCCCTGTACCGGAAACGCAGGGGGAGCTCGACCCCCGCCTGTGAAAGGACTGACCAGCATGTCGCGTATCGCCAAGGTCCTCGCCGTGACCGCCGCTGCCGGCGCCGTCGTCTCCACCGCCGCCGGAGCCGCCGTAGCCGACTCCGGAGCGAAGGCAAAGGGTGTGGCGGCTGAGTCGCCGGGTATCGTCTCCGGCAACCTGGTGCAGGTGCCGATCGACATCCCGATCAACGTGTGCGGCAACACGGTCGATGTCGCCGCGCTCCTCAACCCGGCCTTCGGCAACCACTGCGTCAACCGCTGAGCCGCCACGGGGGACCGGCGTCCCCCGCCCGCGTCCGCGAAGCGCTGCGGCGTCCGTCCGTGTCCGCACGGCCGGGCGCCGCCTGCTGTGCGCCGCGCCGCCGCGGCCGGGTCCGGGCGCCGCGGTCAACCGATCGGTTGACGTCCTCCACCGCATGGCCGACCCGCGCTTTCCACCGGCGCACCGCCCGACGATGACCGTCCGTCCGACGCGCCGGGCACCTGCGGCCCGGCAGCCTTGACGCAGTCCGAACGACGGCGCGTGAAGGAGCGGCGGCATGGCGGTGATCGAGGTCGAGGACCTCAGCAAACGGTACGGCGACCACACGGCGGTGGACGGGGTCTCGTTCCACGTCGCCGAGGGGGAGATCTTCGGCATCCTCGGGCCCAACGGCGCGGGCAAGACGACCACCGTCGAATGCGCCGAGGGCCTGCGCCGGCCCGACGGCGGCAGGGTCCGCGTCCTCGGCATGGACCCCGCCCGGCAGGGGCGCAGGCTGCACAGCCTGGTCGGCATCCAGCTCCAGCAGGCCCAACTCCCGGACGCCATGCGGGTCGGCGAGGCGCTCGAGCTGTACGCCTCCTTCTACCCGCGGCCCCGCGACCCCGAGGTGCTGCTCACCCAGTGGGGGCTGCGGGACAAGCGGCGTGCGAAGTTCGGCAAGCTCTCCGGCGGGCTCAAGCAACGCCTGTTCATCGCGCTCGCCCTCGTCGGAGATCCGCGGCTGGTCTTCCTCGACGAGCTGACGACCGGCCTCGACCCGCAGGCCCGCCGGGCCACCTGGGACCTGGTGCGCCAGCTGCGCGACGCGGGCGTCACCGTGGTGCTCGTCTCCCACTTCATGGACGAGGTGAGCGCGCTGTGCGACCGGGCGGTCATCCTCGACTCGGGCCGGGTGGCCGCCGCCGGCACGCCCGCCGAACTCATCGCGGCCGCGGGCGCGGGTACCACCGTCAGCTTCCGGCCGACCGCCGGCTTCGACCCGGCCTGGCTGTCAGAGCTGCCCAGCGTCACCCGGGTCGAGCAGTCCGGCTCGACCGTGACGGTCACCGGCACCGGCGCCGTCACCGACGAGGTGACCGCGCTCCTCGCCCGGCGCGGAGTCGTCGTGGCGAACCTCAGGATCAAGGAACGCACCCTCGACGACGCGTACGTCGCCATCACCGGCAAGGGCACCGCATGACACCCACCGCATTCGACCGCACCCATCCGAGGAGCACCGCCGTGCGCGCCCTGCACCGCATGACCGTCATGGAGGGCCGGCTCTTCCTGCGCGATCCGGCCGCGGCGTTCTTCTCGCTCCTCTTCCCCGTCGTCCTGCTGGTGATCCTGGGATCCATCCCCGGCTTCCGCAAGGCCCAGCCCAAGCTGCACGGCCTGTCCTCGATCGAGGTGTACGCGCCCGTCATGGTGATCTTCACCGTGGTCATGCTGGCGATGAACGGCCTGGTCCCGGTGCTCACCGCCTACCGCGAGAAGGGCGTGCTGCGCCGGCTGTCGGCGAGCCCGGTGCCGCCCGGGATGCTGCTCGGCGCGCTGGGCCTGCTCTACCTCGGGGTGTGCGTGGTGTCGCTGCTGATGGTCGGAGTGGTGGGACGGCTGGCGTTCCACATCCCGCTGCCGCAGCAGCCGCTGGGGTTCGCGGCGGCCTTCCTGCTGGCCGTGGCGTCGCTGTTCTCGGTGGGCCTGCTGCTGGCGGCGGTCGTGCGCTCGGCGAAGGCGGGTAACATCCTGGGCTCGGCGCTCTTCTTCCCGCAGATGTTCTTCGCCGGTCTGTGGGTGCCGCGCGCCCTGATGCCCGAAGTCCTGCGGCGCATCGGGGACTTCCTGCCGAGCAGTGCGGCGACCCAGGCGGTGCAGGACACCTGGAACGGCCATTGGCCACACGGCGCCGATCTCGCCACAATGGCGGTGTTCGCGCTGGTCGCGGGCTTCACGGCGACCCGGTTCTTCCGCTGGGAGTGAGCCGGGGACCCCGTCGGCGCGGGCGGCCAGCGGGAGCGAGGGGGAGGGCACGATGGACAGCGGCACAGCCGAGGAACGCCGTCTCGACGGGTGGGAGCGCAGACTGGCGCGACTGCTGGTAGTCCTCCCCTACCCCTCGCTCGCCGCCTCCGTCCTGCTCGCCGGCGTCACCGGGGCCACCTCCCGCCCGCTCCTGTACGACCTCGCGCTCTCCGCCGCGGCATGCGGCTGGCTGCTGTTGCGCGGCGCCATGGACCGGCGCGGCGTGGGCGACCGCCCGGAGCTGTCCGTCCCGCACTTCGCGGTGCTGATCCTGCTGATCTCCTGGCTGGTGCTGGCCAGCCCGGTCTACGGGTTCTTCGCCTGGTCCGGTTATGTGCACGCCATGCGGTACCTGCGCGGCCGCTGGCGGATCGCCGGAGTCGGGATCACCACGCTGCCCACCTCGCTGTCCCAGATCGGCGGAGCGCTGCCGACCACGCCGGGATCGCTCATGGCCTACATGGTGGCGCTGGGGTTCAACGTGACCGTCGTCGGGCTGCTGCTCACCCTCAACGAGGTCACCGACCAGCAAAGCCGCCGCCGTAAGGCGGCCAACGCGGCACTCAGCGAGGCCAACGAGCGGCTCGCGGCCATGCTCGCCGAGAACGCGGGGCTCCACGCCCAACTGATCAGCCAGGCACGTGAAGCCGGCGTGATGGACGAACGGCAGCGCATGGCACGCGAGATCCACGACACCGTCGCTCAGGGGCTCGCCGGAATCGTCACCCAGCTCCAGGCCGCCGCACAGGCCCGCGAACACGGCGGCACCCCGCAGGCCCAGCAGCGGCACCTGGACAACGCCGCCCGGCTGGCCCGCGACAGCCTCACCGAAGCCCGCCGGGCCGTCCAGGCGCTGCGCCCCGAGCCGCTGGAGCAGGCCGGACTGCCCACGGCGCTCACCGAGGCGGTCGACAACTGGCGGCAACTCAACTGCATTTCCGTCGAACTCACGGTCACGGGCACCGCCCGGCCGCTCCACCCCGAAGTGGAGATCACCCTGCTGCGCGCCGCCCAGGAGGCGCTGGCCAACGTGGCCAAGCACGCGGCCGCCTCCCGCGTGGGCCTGACCCTGTCGTACATGGAGGACGTGGTGACGCTGGACGTACGCGACGACGGATCAGGCTTCGATCCGCTGCTGATCCCGGCCGATCCGGGGGCGGACGCACCCGGCGGCTTCGGGCTCACCGCGATGCGGCAGCGCATCGCCCGGCTCGCCGGGCGCCTGGAGATCGAGTCAGAACCCGGCGGCGGCACCGCGGTCTTCGCCGCCGTCCCGGCCGTGCCCGGAGGCGGTCTCGATGACTGATCCCCGGCCGGCCCCGCTGCGGCTGATCGTCGTCGACGACCACCCCGTGGTACGCGACGGACTGCGCGGCATGTTCGCCGGCGATCCCGGCTTCGAGGTGGTGGGGGAGGCGGGCGACGGCGCCGAGGCGCTGACGCTCACGGAACGGCTGCGCCCGGACGTGGTCCTGATGGACCTGCGGATGCCGGGCCTCGACGGGGTCTCCGCGATCCGCGCGATGGCCGAACGCGGGCTCACCGCCCGGGTCCTGGTGCTCACCACCTACGACACGGACAGCGACGTGCTCCCCGCGGTCAAGGCGGGGGCCACCGGCTACCTGCTCAAGGACACCGCGCGCGAGGACCTCTTCCGGGCGGTACGGGCGGCCGCGCGCGGCGAGTCGGTGCTCTCCCCGGCGGTGGCCACCCGGTTGCTGGGCCAGGTCCGCGCCCCCGAGCAGCGCGAGCCGCTGAGCCGGCGGGAGATCGAGGTGCTGAGCCTGGTCGCCGCCGGAACCACCAATCGCGAGGCCGCCGCCAAGCTGTTCATCAGCGAGGCCACCGTGAAGACCCATCTGCTGCACATCTACGCCAAGTTGGGGGTCAAGGACCGGGCGGCGGCCGTGGCGGTCGGGTTCGAACGCGGGCTGCTGCCGCTGGCGGGGAACGGTCAGGACTCTTGACAGTACGTTGGTCTAGTCCAATCATGGTCCAGCATCGCGGTCCCCCATGCGCTTCCCCCACCCTGACCGGGAGCAACCATGCGACGACGCAGACCACTTCGTGCTGCCCTCACCGCGCTCGCCACCGCCGCCGCCTCCGCGGGCCTGGTCGTGACCGGCGGCGCCCCGGCACACGCCGCGGGGCAGCTGCCCGCCCACGTCTTCGCCCCCTACTTCGAGGCGTACAGCGGTGACAGCCCCGCCGCCCTGTCCTCCGCCTCCGGGGCGAAGTACCTGACCATGGCGTTCGTCCAGGCCGCCGCCAAGGGCTCGTGCACCCCCTACTGGAACGGCGACACCGGCAAGCCGCTCGACAACTCGTCGTTCGGCGCCGACATCGCCGCCATCAAGGCGAACGGCGGCGACGTCATCCCCTCCTTCGGCGGCTACAGCGCCGACCACAACGGCACCGAGATCGCCGACAGCTGCACCGACGTCTCCCAGATCGCCGCCGCCTACGAGAAGGCCATCACCGCCTACGACATCTCCCGCATCGACCTCGACACCGAGGACAACTCGCTGACGGACAGCGCCGGGATCGACCGCCGCAACAAGGCGATCAAACAGGTCGAGGACTGGGCGGCAGCGGTCGGCCGGAACGTCCAGTTCGGCTACACCCTGCCCACCACCACCGGCGGCCTGGCCGACACGGGCCTGGGCGTACTGCGCAACGCGGTCTCCAACGGCGCCCGGATCGACGTCGTGAACATCATGACGTTCGACTACTACGACGGCGCGACCCACCGGATGGCCACCGACACCGAGAACGCCGCCACCGGCCTGTACAGCCAACTGGCGTCGCTCTACCCGTCGAAGAGCTCCGCGCAGCTGTGGGGCATGGTCGGCGTGACAGAGATGCCCGGCATCGACGACTACGGCGCCGCCGAGACGTTCACCACGGCCGACGCCGCCACGGTCTACGACTGGGCCACCGCCAAGGGCATCAGCACCCTGTCGTTCTGGGCCCTCCAGCGCGACAACGGCGGCTGCCCCGGCACCGGCGGCCAGGACACCTGCTCCGGGATCGCGCAGAGCCAATGGCAGTTCAGCCACACCTTCGAGCCGTTCACCAGCGGCGGGAGCCCGGTCACCGACGACTTCTCGCTCCTGGCCGCGCCCGCCTCGGCCTCCGTGGCCCCCGGCGCGACGGCGGCCACCACCGTGAACACCGCCGTCACCGCGGGCGCGGCGCAGACGGTGAAGCTGTCGGCCTCCGGCGCCCCCTCCGGCGTGACGCTCTCGCTCAGCCCCGCGTCCGTCACGGCGGGCGGCACCGCCACCCTCACCGCACGGGTCTCCTCGTCAACGGCCGCGGGCAGCTACCCGATCACGGTCACCGGCACCGCGCCCTCCGGCAGCCACAGCACCACCTACACCCTGACCGTCACCGGCCCGGGAGGCGGCACCGGCGCGGTGGTCAACGGCGGCTTCGAGACCGGCTCGCTGAGCCCGTGGAGCTGCCAGCCCGGCGGCACCGTCGTCGGCACCCCGGTGCACTCCGGCAGCCACGCGCTGCGGGCCGCCGTCACCTCCGCGCAGACCGGCGAGTGCGACCAGAGCCTCACCCTCAGGCCCGACACCGCCTATACGCTGACCGGCTGGGTCCAGGGCTCCTACGCCTTCATCGGCGTCAGCGGCGGGGCGACCGCCGGAACCTGGACCTCCTCGACGGGCTGGCAGAAGCTGACCGTGCCGTTCACCACCGGCTCCTCCGGTACGGTCACGGTCTACCTGCACGGCTGGTACGGCCAAGGCGACGTCCACGGCGACGACTTCGCGGTGAACTGACCGACCCGGCGCGGGACGGGACCGCTGTCTCATGCGACCGGGACACCGGGCCCCACACGGTGGACGGGACGCATTCCGCTCCACTCGAAAGCGCTGATCCGGATGTGCAGAATCTTCGGCCACCTCGACGCCGACGCGCCCGACCCCGGCTGGGGGCTGGGCGCGTCCGGCCCCGCCGACGGCCACCAGCCCCACGAACTCGACGCCCGCGTCAGATGCGTCCTCGACGGCACCATCCACAACATCGAAGAGCTGTGCGACCGTCTCGCCGCCCGCGGCCGCGCCGTCACCGGCCGGGGCGGCGCCGCGGTGGTGCCGCACCTGTACGCCGAGTTCGGCCCGTCGTTCGCCGGGCTCCTCGACGGCTCCTTCGCGTTGGCCCTGCTCGACCTGCGCGCCGAACCCGAGGTCGTCGTGGCCACCGATGACTACGGCACGAGGCCCGTCCACTACACCTGGGACCCCGCACGCAGGCGGCTCCACTTCTCCTCCGACCTGAGCGCGCTGCTCCCCCTGCTGCCGTCCCGCCCGTCGCTGTGGGCACCGGGACTCGACGCCTACCTCGCCACCGGGACACCGCTGGGCGAGGAGACGTTCCTGGACGGGGTCCGGGTCCTGCCACCGGGGACCACGTTGACGTGCGGCCGCCGCCGGGGTCTGCTGCTCACCCGCCGCCCGCTGCCCGAGCCGCCGCAGGCGCCGGTACCCGCTCCCGGCCTGCGGGTCCGCGACACGCTCGCCCGCGAGGTACGGCGGCTGGCCGCGGCCGACAGGCCCGTGTGCGCGCTCGGCGACGGCGGCCTGGCCTCCGGTCTGGTGACCGCGCTCGCCGCCCGCGACATGCCGGGTCTGCACACCTTCACCCTCGCCTGGCGCGGCGTCCGGCAAAGAGACGACGGCGACCGCGTGCGTCAGATCGCCGTTCGCAGCGGCGCGACACCCCACGAGGTCGAGGTCGACCCGAAGCGCCTGCCCGACCTGCTGCCCGAAGTCGCCCGGCACCTCGGCCAGCCCACCGCCGACCCCGCCGCGGTCGCCGCCCACGCCCTCCTCGGGGCCGTCCGCAAGGCCGGGTTCACGGTCGCACTGGCCGGCGAGGCCGCCGACGAGTACTTCTGCGGCCACGAGCGCGTCACCACCGCGCTCGCCGGCGGGGACGGCTGGATCGGGCCCTATGTGGACTCCCTGGCCGCCGTGCCCGCGGCGCTCCGCGACCGCCTCTACACCGGCGACTACCGCGCCTACGTGGCCGATCGCGGTAGCGCCGCGGACCGGGTCGCCCGCAGACTCGCCGAAGCGCAGGTGCACCGGTCACGGCAGGAGGTGCTGACCGCGTTCGAAACCCGGGTGCGGCTTCCGGCGCACGGTCTGCGGCGGGTGGACCAGCTGGGTGCGGCGCACTCGGTCGAGGTGCGGCTGCCCTTCTGCCGGCCCTCGGTCACCCGGCTCGCCCGCGCCCTGCCCGCGCAGGCCCGCCTCGACGGCACCCGGGGCCGGACCGCGGTGCACGCCGCCGCGCACGGACTGCTGCCCTACGCCGTGCTCGACCGGCCCCGGCCGCCGTCCACCGTGCCGGTCACCGCGTTGCTCGCCCCGGGCACGCCGCTCACCGCCTACCTGCACGAGATGCTGACGCCGTCGCGGCTGGCCGGGACCGGACTGCTGAACCCCGCCGAGGTGGCCCGGCTGCTGCGCGCGCACGGTGAACGCCCGTGTTCCACCACGGCGTCGGCCCTCTGGGCGCTGCTGATGTTCGAGGTGTGGCGCGAGCGGCTCGCCGTCGCCCCGGTACGCGGCCCGCTGCGGGCACCCGCCGGGATCGGCGTGCTGCGGTGACGAGCCGGCACCCCGTCATGGCGGTGCCCCGCCGGGCCGATCCGGCGGAGCACGGGTGGACCCGCTTCAGGCCGCGGCGTCGTCGTGCCGACGCCTGGTGCACGCGTTCGGCGGGTGGCAGCCGTCGGGCGCCGCGGTGATCGCCGCCCTCGCCTGCCAGGTGCGCCTCGCCCAGGGGAAGGCCGCCATCGCCAGGGCCGCGGCGACCGTGGAGAGGGCCAGCGCCTTCCCCGTCGACGCGGTGCTCTTCTTCTGCGACAAGCCCATCATCGTCCTCCACGTTCTCGGGCGGTGTACGCGACCTGCCGCGCACCCCGCCATCGTCGGGCGACCCGTGTCCCAGGTGCATGGGGCGGGGGTCACGACTTCGGCAGCGGCAGCACGGCCCGCACCCGGGTGCCCCGGCCGCCGGGACCGGGTGCCACGTCCAACGACCCGCCGAGCTCTTCGGCACGCTCGGCCATCGACCGCAGGCCCAGCCCGCCGCATCCGCCCGAACGGGGTTGCGGCAGCCCGCGGCCGTCGTCCCCGACCTCCACGGTCACCGCGTCCCCGTCGGCCCGCACCCCCAACCGGGCGGCAGCGGCGCCGGAGTGGCGCACGACGTTGTGCAGCGCCTCGGCGGCGATCCGGTAGGCCGCGACCTCCACGGCGGCGGGCAGCGGCGGCAGCGGGTCGGGGGCCAGATCGGCGCGGACGCGCAGCGCCGGACCCGCCAGCTCCCCGGCGAGCCGGCGCAGCGCCTCCGTGAGCCCGCCGCGGTCCAGCACGGCCGGGGCGAGCCCGGCGGTGATGCGTCGCAACTCGCCGACCACCTCGGCCAGTCCGGCGGAGACCGCGACCAGCGCACCGGCCACCGGATCGCCCTCGGGCACCGCCGCCCGCGCCGCGTCCAGTTGCAGGCGCAGCCCGGACAGCGCCGGTCCCAGCCCGTCGTGCAGGTCGTGCCGCAGCCGCCGGCGGGCCTCCTCCCGGGTCAGCACCAGCTTCTCGCGGCTCGCCTGGAGGTCCTCGTAGAGCCGCAGCGAGGCGATGGCAGGAGCCGCCTGGTCGGCCAGGAAGCGCAGCACCTCCACATCCTGGCGGTCCAGCGCCCGCTCGCCGCGCCGGGGCGCCGCGAGCAGCTCGCCGACGACCGCGCCCTCGCAGCTGAGCGGAAACCCCGTCCACCCCGACGCGGGCGGCTCGCCGAGCGCCGCGGACCGCCGTGGGCCCTGACGGGTGGCCACCGTCACCCGGGCGGCCGACAGCCCCATCGTGCGCACGACGGTCGCGCACAGCAGTCCGGGCGCGTCGGCCGGGCTCACCGCGCGGCTCAGCCGGTCGGCCAACTCCCGTACGACCTGGTAGGGGTGGGCCCGCTCGCCGTAGGTGAAGCGGTCCACCGCGCGTACCGACCAGCGGGCCGAGCCGCGCAGCGCCATCCCGATCAGCAACGTGGCGCAGGCGAGCGTGAGCGCCCCGGGGGTGCGCGCGCCGGGCAGCGTCAGCGACAGGGCGAGGGCGAGTGCGGTGCACCCGGCGACCAGGGCGGTGGTCAGCAGCATCAGCGACAGCGCCCGGCGGGCCGTGCGGTCCAGGTGCCCGGAGCGGTCCCGGGCGAAGGCGTGGCCGAGGGCGAGCGGCCACACCGCGGCGTCCGCGTAGTACAGCGGCCGGGCCTGCGCCCCCCGCAGCCCGAGGTAGAAGCCGAAGTAGATGACGACGATCCACAGCAGATAGGGCAGCAGCAGCGCCGTTCGCGGCCGTTCGGCCTTGGGGCACCGCGGCCAGCGCACCGCCATCGTGGCGAGGGCGGCCGCGACCACCAGCGGCGGCACCACGTCGAGCGCGCCATGGGCCAGCCATGGGTCGAGCCACCTGGTCGGCGCCGCCCACGACCGGGCGGCCAGCGGATTGGGGACGCCGTACCAGGACTCCTCCGTCGCCTCGTCGTAGTACTGCTGGAGCACGCTCCACACCGCGACGGCGACGGCCGCGGCCACCCCGCACCGGCGTCCCGGCAGCCTTCCGCCGGGCAGCCACAGCGGAAGGGCGAACAGTGCGAAGACCATGGCGGTGTCACCGACGAGCGTGGCCACCGCCAGCACCGTGTCGACCGCCGGGCCCGCACCCGCCGCAGCCGACAGCGCAGCCGCCGCGTGCGGCAGCAGCTTGGCGCAGCCGGCCGTCAGCAGCAGCCGCCCGACCGCGTCGCCGCGCCGGTGGGCCAGGCTGAAGGCACCCGAAAGGGTGAAGCCGACGGCGAGCAGGATCTCGATCCCCAACGCGGCGAAGGGCACCGCGGCAACCCGCGGCGCACCAGGGCGCGTCAGCGCGGTCACCGCCCAGGCGAAGGCGCTCAGCAGGGCGAGGCCGCACCCCGCGCAGGCCGCCGCGCTCGCGGCTCCCGGCTCGTCCCCGCTGATCGAGGGTGCGCTCATCGGCCCTCCTCGCCGTCGGCGTGACGCTTCACCGCGGCGCGGGCAGGCGGGCGGCCGGACACCCCCGTGGGGGCCTCCCGATGGAGCGCCCCTCGCCCTGGCCGCCGCGTGCCGCGCACGTCGGCGGCGCCGACCGGCATCGTGCGGCCCCCGGAGTCCCAAGCGCATGGGGCGGCGGTCCCGTAACGGTCCCGGGCCGGGGGCGGTGAGGGCCGGTCAGCGGTAGTCCCCGAGACCGGCGTCGCGCGCCCGGGCCACCGCCTCGGCCCGGTTGGCCACATCGAGCTTCTCGAAGATGCGCGTCACGTGGTTGCGGACCGTCTTCTCGGCGACCACCAGCTCCCGGGCGATACGCCGGTTGTCGTAACCGCGGGCGACCAGATCGAGCACCTCGCTCTCGCGCGCGGTCAGCGCCGGGAAGAGCCGTTCGGCGCTGCGCCGCCGCTCCCCGGCGAGCAGGGCGGCGATCCGGGTGGCGGTGTCCTTGCCGAAGACCGCGCCCCCGGCCGCGACCGTGCGTACCGCGGAGAGCACCTCCTCGCGGCCCGCGCCCTTGACCAGATAGCCGCGGGCCCCGGCCTGGAGGGCGGCGAGCAGGCTGCCGTCGTCGTCCGACATGGTGAGTACCAGCACGGGCAGCCCCGGGTCGCAGGCGGTCAGCCGCCGGGTGGCCTCGATGCCGGAGGCGTCCGGCAATGCCAGGTCCATCACGACCACGTCGGGGCGGTGCCGTGCGAGCGCCTCGGGCACCGGGCCCGCCCGGTCCGCCTCGGCGACCACCCGGATGTCCGGCGTGCTCTCCAGCGCCGCGCGCAGGCCCGCCCGGAACAGCGGATGGTCGTCGACGATCAGCACCTTCACCGCGCTCGCCGGTGCGACCGGCGCCTCCTCGCCACCCACACAGCCCATGCTAACGGTGACCGGCCCATCACTGAGTGCGATCACGGGAGGCGGTGCCTAGTGTTTTCAGGACGAGGCGGCGTGCGGTCGGCACGCGGCCGATTGCGGCGTGAAGCGGGTAAGGGACGGCATTGAGCGAGCCGGCGGAGGGTACGCAGGAGCCGGGCGGCGGCGGTGGGACGACGCGGCCCGTGCGCCGCCGCCGTGCGCTGCGGATCGCCGTGATCGCGGTCACCGCGTTGCTGCTGCTCATGGCGGGCGTCGGCGCGCTGGTGTACGAGAAGCTCAACGGCAATCTGCGCGGGCTGCCGCTGTTCGGCGGCACCACCGGCGACGCGGGCACCGAGAAGCCCGACGCGTTCGGCCGGACCCCGATCAACGTGCTGGTCATCGGCTCCGACTCGCGGGCGACTCCGGACGACTGCGCCATCGGGGGCGACTGCGGACCCGGGCAGAACGCGGACGTCGAGATGCTGGTGCACGTCTCCGCGGACCGCTCCAACTCGACCGTGCTGAGCGTGCCCAGGGACACCGTCGCCGAGCTGCCCGCCTGCCGCGATCCCGGCGGCACGGTCGTACCCGCCCGCCGGGAGCAGATCAACTCCACGCTGCGGTACGGCCCCGGCTGCACGGTGGCCGCCGTCCACCAGCTGACGGGCATTCCGATCGACCACTTCATGATGGTCGACTTCGCCGGGGTGGTGAAGCTGTCGGACGCCGCCGGGGGAGTGGGGGTCTGCGTCAGCGACAACGTGTACGACCCCTACTCGCACCTGAAGCTCTCCCGGGGCGTGCACACGCTCAAGGGGATGGCGGCGCTGCAGTTCGTGCGCTCCCGCCACGGGTTCGGCGACGGCGGCGACCTGGGCCGCACGTACGCCCAACATCTCTACCTCGGCGCGCTCATCAGGGCCATGAAGAGCGCGGGGACGCTCGCCAACCCCAGCGCCGTGTACGCGCTCGCCGACGCGGCGACCAAGGCGCTCACCGTCGACACAGGGCTGGACAGCATCCCGCGGCTGCTGGGCCTGGCGACCGACATGGACAAGGTGCCCCCCCGCCGGGTCACCTTCGCCACGATGCAGAACGACCCCGACCCCCTGCAGCAGGGCCGGGTCGTGGTCGCCCCCGCCGCGCGCGGGCTGTTCGAGGCGATCGCCGCCGACCGGCCGCTGACGCCGCCCGCAGGCCCCCGGTCCGCCGTGGTGGGCGCGCCCGACTCCACGCGCCTACCGGGCGCGTGGGCGGACCTCGTCGACCAGGCCCCGGCGGCGGGTGCGTTCACCCGGTCGGCGGGAGCGCCCGGCGGCGAGCAGCCCGCGCAGCCCGAACCGGGCGCGCCGCTGGCCGGTGCCCATGCCCAGACCGCCGACGAGGAGGGGCGGTGCGCACCGGTGAGCAAGCTGCCCACGGTCGCCGTCCGGGGAGTCCCCATGACACCCGTTCAGGCCTACGACGCCAGCCCCGAGGTGCCGCCGTCCGCGCCCTGATCAGCGGGGGTGGCGGCGGCCGGGAGACGGCGACGGGCCACTTGACGAGTTGCCAGGTGGCTTCACATCACTTACTCCTACTTATGCGACATTTAAGCCATATGTCGCTCTCGTTTCGTCAGACCGGACGAAGCGGACCTCACGGTAGGAGGTAGGAAGAGATGCAGGCCAAGAAGCTCGTTTCCACCCTCGCGGTGGCCGCTGCGGCCCTCATATCCAGCTCGTCTGTCGCGGCCGCGGCCGACCCCGGCACCGGTGGCGTCAGCGTGCAGCCCAGCGCCGCCGAGCCCGGCAAGTCCGTCACCATCTACGACGGCGCCCAGTGCAAGAGCGACAGCGCGACCGCCACCTCGGACGCCTTCACCGACTCCGCCGGCATGGGCAGCCTCTCCGGCATGCTCGGTGGCAACGCCACCATCGCAAACGTCACCCCGGGCGACTACGACGTCACCGTCTCCTGCGCCTCCTCGCGCCGCTGGAAGCACAAGAAGTGCAAGTACCACGGCAAGGTCCACGTCAACGCCCCGAAGGCCCCGCAGGCGCAGGCCCCCAAGCCCCAGGGCGCGGTCAAGACCGGTCTCGGCGGTGCGACGATGACTCGTGACACCTCCGAGATGGCCGGTGGCGCCGCCCTGCTGGCCGCCGCCGCTGCCGCGGCCGGCGCGGTGGCGATCCGCCGCCGCTCGGGCGACCAGGCCTGACCCAGCCTCACCCCCAACGCACGACGGCATGGTGACGCCGCAAGCGCACGGCGTCCCCCGCACCACACTCCGGCCCCGGGGCGCACCGCCCCGGGGCCGGAGGCGCACCCGGAACGGAGGGCATGCGGCATGGCCGACGGCGACACCGCCGGCACGGTACGGCTGGCCGAAGGGCGGGGCCGCTGGGTGCTGGCGGCCGCGGTCCTCGGCTCGGGCATGGCCCAACTCGACAGCACCGTCGTCAACGTGGCCCTGCCCCGCATCGGCCGCTCCCTGCACGCCTCACTCGGCGCACTGCAGTGGACCGTCACCGCCTACCTGCTGACCCTCGCCGGGCTCATCCTCCTCGGCGGCTCGCTCGGCGACCGCTTCGGCCGCCGCCGGATCTTCGTCCTCGGCACGGTGTGGTTCGCGCTGGCCTCCGCCGCCTGCGGGCTCGCCCCTGACGCCGGAGTCCTGATCGCCGCCCGCGCCCTGCAGGGCATCGGCGGCGCACTGCTGACCCCCGGCTCCCTCGCCCTGATCCAGGCCACGTTCACCGAGGACGACCGGTCCCGGGCGGTCGGCGGCTGGTCGGGACTGGGCGGAGTGGCAGCCGCTCTCGGGCCGTTCCTGGGGGGCTGGCTCGTCGACGGACCGGGCTGGCGGTGGGTCTTCCTGATCAACCTGCCGCTCGCCGCGGTGAGCACGGCCGTCAGCCTGCGCCACGTCCCCGAGAGCCGCGACCCGTCGTACGAGGGCGCGTTCGACGTGGCCGGCGCGGCGCTCGCCGCCGCCTCGCTCGCCGCGCTGACCTACGCCCTCATCGCCGCGCCCGTGCAGGGCGCCTCGGGCGCGGTCATCGGGTGCGCGCTCGCGGCCTGCCTGCTCGGCGCCGCCTTCGTCCTCCTCGAACGGCGCCTCGCCCATCCCATGCTGCCGCCCGCCCTGTTCCGCTCCCGCCTGTTCACCGCCGTCAACGTGGTCACCCTGTGCCTGTACGCGCCGCTGATCGGCGTGTTGTTCCTGCTGCCCGTGGAGTTGCAGACCGCCTCCGGCTACAGCGCCCTGCAGGCTGGGCTGGCCGTGCTGCCGATCACCCTCACCCTGCTGGCCCTGTCCGCCAGGTCCGCCGCCCTGGCCCGGCGGATCGGGCCGCGGCTGCAGCTGACCGCCGGGCCCCTGCTCGCCGCCTGCGGGATCCTGCTGCTGCGGCGCGTCGGCCCGGTCGGCTCCTACGCCACGACCGTGCTCCCCGCCGTCCTGGTGCTGGGGCTCGGGCTGGCGGCCTTCGTCGCCCCGCTCACCTCCACCGTGCTGGCCGCGGTCCCGGTGACCCGCGCCGGGATCGCCAGCGGCGTCAACAACGCGGCCGCCCGCGCCGCCGGACTCCTGGCCGTCGCCGCGCTGCCGCTGGCGGTCGCGCTCTCCGGTGACCAGTACTCCTCCGCTCCCGCCGTACACCGGGCGTTCCAGGAGGCGATGGTGATCTGCGCCGCGCTCATGGCCGCCGGAGGGCTGCTCGCCTGGTTCACCGTGCGCGAGCCCGCGCCGGGCGTGCCGTGCGCCCGGCCGCGCTGCAGGGTCAGCTGCGCGGTGCAGGCCCCGCCGCTCGAACCGCGCGACGGCGCATCGGAGCGGTAGCCCGCCGAGTCCCCCAGGCGTGGCCGGGGGTTCACGGCCCGGACGCGTGCGCATCACCCGGGCAACACGGGTGACCGGCAGCCTGCCGTACACGTCGCGGCCGCCTCCCCCCTCCGAACCCGCAGCACCCGGAAACGGAACCGCCTATGTCCTCCTCATCCGCGGCAACCGAAGAGCGGCCCTCGCCGACCCGGCTGTCGGACGTCCCCGGCTGGTTCTTCCCCGCCGACCAACTGCTCTTCGACTGGTTCCTGACCCGCCAGCGCGACCGGGGCGAGACCGGCGACCTGCTGGAGCTCGGTGCGTACCTGGGCAAGAGCGCCATCTTCTGCGCCTCCTACCTGCGCGAGGGCGAACGCTTCACCGTCTGCGACCTGTTCGGCTCCCCGTCCGAGGACGCCTCCAACAACGCCGAGACCGCCAAGTCGTACGCCACCCTCACCCGGCGGGCCTTCGAGGAGAACTACCTGTCCTTCCACGACGCCCTGCCCGTCGTCGTGCAGGGCCCCTCCTCCCTGGCGCGCGACCACGTGGCACCCGCGAGCTGCCGCTTCGTCCACGTTGACGCCTCGCACCTGTACGACCACGTCCACGCCGACATCGCCACCGCCGAAGCCGTGCTGCGTCCGCACGGCATCGTCGCCCTCGACGACTTCCGTGCCGAGCACTGCCCCGGCGTCGCCGCCGCGACCTGGCAGGCGGTCACCACAGAGGGCCTCAACCCGGTGTGCGTCACCGGCACCAAGTTCTACGGCACATGGGGCGACCCCGAGCCCGCCCGCACCGAACTGCTGGAGTGGCTGCGGGGGCGCCCGGACCTGTGGCACGAGGTGCAGTCGGTGGCCGGCCGGCCGCTGGTCCGCATCGACGGCAGGAAGGCGCGGCAGCCCGCCCACCCGGCCGCCCGGCACGCCGGGCCGGGCGAGCCCGCCGCCGCGCCCGCCGTCCGCCGCCGCTCCCGGCTCCGCCGACTCGCCGTCACCGTGCTGCCCGCCGCCCTCACCAGGGCCGTCGCCGCCGCCCGCCGGGGCCGCTGACCGTCCACCGACACAGCCGGCATCGCGCGTCGCCCCAACCGCGTGGCGGGCAGGGGCCTTCGCGGGGCATGCTGCGGGGTGCACAGGAAACCGGCGAAGAGGGGGACTCCTGTGGGAACGGCGCTGGCGCTCCCGCTCATCGGTGTCGCGTTCGCTGTCGTGGCGCCGCGCATGCTCACCCGCGCCCGCTGGCAGGACCGCGAACCGGTGGTCGCCCTGTGGGTGTGGCAGTGCGTCGTCGTCGCGGTGCTGCTGTGCTTCGCCCTGTCACTGCTGGTCACCACCGCGGCGCTGTGGGCACCCCTGCGCCACCGGCTCTTCGGCCCGGCCCCGCGCGGCGTCCAGGAGTCCTACGGCCTCACCGGCGGCGGCGCCTGGCGGGAGGTGCTCGCCGCCGTCCTGGTCACCGTGGCGATCCACTTCGTGCTCCACCTCATCCGCGAGGCCCACCTGGCCGGTATCAGCAGACGCCGGCGCTACCGTGCGCTGCGCCGGGCCGCTCCGCCGCTGCCGCCCGCGGCCCGCGGCACCGCGCACCTGCGCCGCGACGAGCGCCTGCTGGTGATGGAGAGCCCGCGCCCCGAGGCCTGGTCGCTGCCCATGCCGCTGCGGCCGCTGCAACTGGTCGTCTCCACCGGCGCGATGCGCCGCCTGAGCAGCGAGCAGCTCGACGCCGTCCTCACCCACGAACGCGCACACGCCCGCGCCCGCCACCACCTGCTGCTCCAGTCGGCCGGCGCGCTCGCCACCGCGTTCCCCTCGGCCGCCCTGTTCACCGCGTACGCCCGCACCTCCGCCCGGCTGGTCGAACTCGCCGCCGACGACGCCGCCGCCCAGCGCCACGGCCACCTGGCCACCGCTCTCGCCCTGATCGACCTCAACGACGGCCGGTTCGGCCCGGCACGCCCCCGGGCGGTCCGCCCCTGGACCCCCGGCTCACCCCCGCCGCCGCCCGTCGACCAGGTGGCCGAACGCGTCGACCGCCTCCTCACCGGCCCGCCCCGGCTGCGCCCACTGCAACGCCTCCACCTCACCGCCGTCGGCGCCCTCATCCTCGTCGTGCCCGTCCTGGTGGCCCTGGCACCCGGCCTCGACGCGGTACTGGCGAGCGCCTGGCACTAGCACCGGCGGGCGCGGCACGGCCGCCGACGGGTTGCGACGCGCCCGCGGGCGCCCGGTGCACGATAGGGGTGTCCGGCCACCGCGACAGGAGCCACCGTTGACCACCACCGACGACCCCCTCGCTCTGCTCGCCCGCGCGCTCGACCAGATGGCCGCCGTGCTCGACGGCGTCCAGGAGGGCCAGGAGGGGCTGCCCACGCCCTGCCTGTCGTGGGACGTGGGCACGCTCGCCGACCATGTCGTCCACGACGTCGCCCAGTTCACCGCCGTGGCGCGCGGCGAACGACCCGACTGGGGCGCTCCCGTGCCGGCCGTCGGGGGCGACCGGGCGGCCGCCTTCCGGGAGGGCGCGCGCGAACTGCTGGACACCTGGCGCGTGGCCGGGGAGTTGACCGGCACGACCGAGTTGCCCGGGATGGGACGGGTCCCGGCGCGGTTCCCCGTCGACCAGCAGATCACCGAATTCGCCGTGCACGCCTGGGACCTGCGCCGGGCCACGAGCGGGCGGACGGATCTGGATCAGGCGGTCGCTGAAGCGGCCCTGGAGTGGGCGCGTACCGCGCTGCGCCCGGAGTTCCGCGGCGCCGAGGTGGAGGGGAAGGCCTTCGGCCACGAGGTCCCGGCGCCCCAGGACGCTCCCGCCGCCGACCGGCTCGCCGCGTTCACGGGCCGGCGGATCGGCTGAACCCCCGCCGCCCGTCCGGCGGTTCGCGGCGCGGGGGACGGCCGGCGATCCGGGCCCGGCGGCCGGGCGGCCGAGCACGGGCTACGGCCGCAGCAGCACCTTCACGGTCCCGTCCTGCTTGGTCTGGAAGCTCTCGTAACCGCGGGGGGCGTCCTCCAGCGGCAGGACGTGCGTGGCGAACCCCTCCACGCCGAGGGGGTCGCCGTCGTCGAGCAGCGGCATGATGTCGTCGACCCACCGCCTGACGTTGGCCTGGCCCATGCGCAGCTGGATCTGCTTGTCGAACATCGTCAGCATCGGCATGGGATCGGCGGCGCCCCCGTAGACGCCGACGACGGACAGGGTGCCGCCGCGGCGGACCATGTCGATCGCGGTGAGCAGGGCGTGCAGCCGGTCGACGCCCGCGCGCTCCATCAGCTTGGCGGCCATCGCGCCCGGCATCACGCCGGTGAGCTGCTGGGCGATCCTGGCGACGGGAGAGCCGTGCGCCTCCATGCCGACGGCGTCGATGACGGAGTCCGGCCCGCGTCCCTCGGTCATCTCGCGTACGACTTCCACGAGGTCCTTGTCGTGCTCGCGCAGATCCACCGTGCGCACCCCGCGGGCCTGAGCCCGGGCCAGCCGTTCGGGGACCAGGTCCACGCCGACGACGAGCCCGGCGCCGCGGTGGAGGGCGACGCGGGCGGCCATGTCGCCGATGGGCCCCAGCCCGAGGACGGCCACACTGCCGCCGGGCGGGACGTCCGCGTACTCCACGGCCTGCCAGGCGGTCGGCAGGACGTCGGACAGGTAGACGTACCGCTCGTCGGGCGGCCCCTCGGGGACCTTGACCGGCAGGGTGTCGCCGAACGGCACGCGCAGGTACTGCGCCTGCCCGCCGGGCACCTGGCCGTACAGCTTGGTGTAGCCGAACAGCGAGGCGCCCATGCCGTGTTCGTGGACCTGGGTGGTCTCGCACTGCGAGTGGAGCCCCGCGCGGCACATGAAGCAGGTGCCGCAGGAGATGTTGAACGGCACCACCACACGGTCTCCCGGGCGCAGCCGCGTCACCTCGGGGCCCGCCTCCGCGACGACGCCCATGGGCTCGTGGCCCAGGATGTCGCCCGGGTCGATGAACGGCCCCATGACCTCGTACAGGTGCAGGTCGGAGCCGCAGATCCCGGTGGTCGTCACCTCGACGACCACGTCCGTGGGCTCCTCGACCTTCGGGTCGGGCACGGTGTCGACGCGGATGTCCCGCCGACCGTGCCAGGTCACAGCCCGCATGTCCGTCTCCTTCCGCCGTCGCCCTTCCGCCGCTTCCGGCAGCGCGGCGTGCCGTCAGTCGGTGGGCTCGTCGGGTACGGGTTGGTCGGGATGCGGACTCGCGGGCCGGGGGGCTCCCCGGCGGCCCGTACCGGCCTCGTCGGTGTCGGGCAGGCGCTCGTCCGGCTCCTCCGCCTGGGGGAGGGCCGGCTCGTCGTCCGCCGCGGCGCCCGCCTGCTGGTCGGGGAGGTCCCGGGGGACGGCTCCGGTGCGCTCGCCCGGCTCCTCTGCTCGCCGTTCCGCCATGCCGCCGACCTCCTTCGTGCTCGGGTGTTTGATCATGCGCCTACCCGTCATACCGGGGTGTAATCGGCTTACCGGACAGCAAGCGGAGAGCGCGCGGCCCGGCCGGGTGGCCGTCCCTCCGGCGCACCGACCGGCGACCGAGTCCGCCACTCGCGCCGCGGCCCTCGTCCCGGAGCCGCAGCCGGAACCACGGAAGGATCCGACACGGCAACCGACACGCACGCCTGCGCATGACCCGGCGTCAGAGGGGTACCCCCATTCGGGTCGCCCACCGGCGCCGGGCGCGGCGCGCCAAGCAGCCGGTGGCGGAACGGCGTTACCCATCCGCCCGCCCCTTCCCGGAAAGGACGATCCGTCATGGCGTGGCGTGACCGCGCGGCCTGTCGGCGCGAGGACCCCGAGCTCTTCTTCCCCGTGGGCACCGGCGTGCCCGCACAGGTGCAGACCGAGGAGGCCAAGGGGGTGTGCCGCCGCTGCCCGGTCGTGGCCGAATGCCTGGACTGGGCGATGGCGATGGGCCAGGACAGCGGCGTGTGGGGCGCCACCGACCCGGACGAACGCCGCGCCCTCTCCGCCAGGGCCCGGCACGTGGGCGGCTGAGCCACGACCGCCCGTACGTGGCGGCACCGCGGGGAGCTGACAGGTCGTGAGAGCGGCTCTTCACGCCCCGACGTCATCCGAGGGCGTACCGACGGCGTCAACCGGCATCAGCCGCACCGGTGACCCGGCCGCGTGGGTGCGCCTGCCCCACCGGGGAATGCTGTGTGCGGGACCGCGGCGGATCCCTCACGCCCGGCTGCCGAACGCCGACCGGCAGCCGGATGGATCACCTCCGCCTGCGGGCCGCCGGATCCCGTGTTGCTCTGGATACGACCTTCGACACAGGAGTCGCCCATGCTTCGCGCACAACGCACAGGTCGCAGACGCGCGTTACTGCTCCCGCGGCTCCACACATTCCTCGCCGCCGCGCTCGCAGCGTCTCTGCTGAGCGCGGCGCCGCTGCTGTCCGCAGCCCACGCCGGCGTCGCCGCCACCACCTCGCGCGGTGCCGTCTCCGTGGTGACCTGGGGTGCCAGTGCGGACCGGCTCGGCCGCGCCGTCCACGACTGCACCTACCGGCTGATCGTCCACACCAGCACCGGGGGCGTCGCACCACGGCTGCGCCTGTCCAACGTCTTCGGGAACCACCCGGTGACCCTGGGACCGGTGTACGTGGGGCTGCGGCGCGCCGGAGCGGCCCTGCTGCGCGGCAGCAACCGGCGGGTGGCCTTCCACGGCGCCGCCACCGTCACCATCGCACCCGGCCACTACGTTGTCAGCGACCCCGTACTCACCGCGGTCCCGGAGCGTGCCGACCTCGCCGTCAGCCTCTACGTCCGCGCCGCCGACGGACCGGCCACCGGGCACCTGCTCGCCTTCCAGACCTCGTACGTCTCCGCCGGCGACCACGCCGCCGACCCCTCGGCGGCCGCCTACGGCCTCAAGATCACCTCCTGGTACTACCTCGACGCGGTGGCGGTGACGGTGGATCCGCGCCGGGTGGGCGGCGCCGTCGCGGCGCTCGGGGACTCCATCACCGACGGCGCCGCCTCGACCCCCGACACCAACCACCGCTGGCCCGACTTCCTCGCGCGCCGCCTGCTCGCCGACCCCGCCGCACCGCTGAAGGGCGTCGCCAACGAGGGCATCTCCGGCAACCGGCTGCTCGCCGACGGCAACGGGCCCAGCGGGCTGCACCGGTTCGGCCGGGACGTCCTCGCCCAGCCCGGGGTGCGCACCCTGATCGTGCTCGAGGGCGTCAACGACATCAAGTACGGCACCTCGGGCGCGACCTTTGGCCAACTCGTCGCCGGATACCGGGCGTTGCTGGCCGCGGCCCACGCGGCGCACCGGTGCGTCGTCGGCGCCACCATCATGCCCTTCGGCGGGTACTCGGCCTGGACCCCGGCCCGGGAGGCGGTGCGGGAGGCCGTCAACGCCTACATCCGCGGCAGCGGTGAGTTCGACGCCGTCGTCGACTTCGACCGCGTGGCGGGCGACCCGGCGCACCCGGCGCGGCTGCTCCCCGGCTACGACAGCGGCGACCATCTCCACCCCGACGACGCCGGGATGCGCGCCCTGGGCGCCGCGGTCGCGGTGAACGCCCTGCGCTGCGCCCGCTGACCGCCGCTCACGCGGTCGGCTGGTTGTACCGGCGGGCGGCCCGGTCGTTCAAGGCCGTCACCCGGTTCAGCATCCGGGAGCCGAGCCGTCCGGCCGCCGCGGTACCCGGAACGTCGTGCTGCCCGGTGCCGTTGCCGGGCAGCAGCCGGGTCGCCATCGCCATCGCGCGGGCGGTCGTCGCCGGGGCCAGGCCGTGCAGCCGCACCGCCGCCTTCGCGAGCGGCGTGAGCACCAGCTCCGGGCGGCGCCGCTCGGCGGCCCGCACGATCGCCCGGGCGGCCCGTTCGGCGTCCATCGACAGCAGCGGCAGCGACGCGGCGGCGGCGAACCAGGCGTACTCGTGCGCAGCGTCACCGGAGAACCGCGCCGCCGTGTGCGACCCGGTGCGCATCAGCCCGGGCACCACCGTGGTCACGCTGATCCCCTCGGCCGCCAGCTCGGCGCGCAGCCCCTCCGACAGCCCTGTGACGGCGAACTTGGCCGCGTTGTACGGCATCAGGTGGGGTGCGGCCACCCGGCCGCCGATGGAGGCGACGTTGACGATTCGGCCGTCGCCGCCGGCCCGCAGCGCCGGCAGCGCGGCCAGGATCAGCCGCAGCGGCGCGAAGTACATCGTCTCCATCGCGCTGCGGAAGTCGCCCTCCGTCATCGCGTCGAGCGGGCCGACCTGGATGATCCCGGCGTTGTTCACCAGGACGTCCACGCCGCCGAACTCGGCCGTCGTCTCCTCGACGAGCCGCCGGGGCGCCGCCTCGTCGGTGATGTCGCAGGCGAACGAGCGCACGTCGGCACCGCGCGCCCCCAACTGCTCATGCGCCGTGGCCAGTTCCGTCTCGTCGCGGGCGCAGAGCATGACCCGGCAGCCGCGATCGGCCAGTTCACCGGCGATGAGCAACCCGAGGCCGCGCGACGATCCGGTGACCAGCGCGCTGCGGCCGTACAGGGGACTGATACGGGGACCGGTCACCGGGACCTCCTCGTGGCACGGTCAGTTCAGCAGGCCGGGGCGGCGCGGGAAGCGGTGCCGGGCGATCGCGGCGAGGAAGGCGTCGGCCACCTCCTCGTTGGACGCGTCGTCCGCGGCGGCGAACAGCCCGAGCTCCGCTCCGGCACCGCTGAGCGCCTCCTCGGGCAGCCGGGCGGCGGTCAGCAGCCTGGCTCCGTCGCCGCAGGTGGCCAGCGGCTTGCCGTGCCGGTACGCCTCCTCCACGAAGCGCACCGCCGCCGGGTCCTCGGCCAGGGTGTCGGCGGCCTGCTTGCCCGCGGGCACCAGCACCGCGTCGTACAGCACCGACGCCATGGTCGGCAGCGCGCGGTCCACCGGCAGCGAGTCGCCGTTCGCGCCGCGCACCGAGCCGGCCTTCGCGGCGAGCACCTCGACGATCGCGCCCTTCTCGGTGATGCGGTCGCGCAGCACCTGGACCTGCTCGGTCGAGGTGCCGTCCGCGGCCAGCACGGCCACCTTGCGGGTGCGCACGCCCTCACCGCGCAGGTTCTCCTGGCTCAGCGCCGGGGAGGCGGCGTCGGTGACCGGGGCGGAGGGCTGCGGGGCCGGCAGGCCGAGCCCTTCGGCGACCGCCGCGGCGAGCGTCGGATGGACGTCGGCCAGGTTGCCGACCATCCGCTCGCGGATCTCGACCCTCTCGACCTTGCCGAGCTCGAAGCGGAACGCCTCGATGATGTGCCGCTGCTCCCAGTCCGACATGCTGTTCCAGAACATCGTGGCCTGGCTGTAGTGGTCCTTGAAGCTCTCGCTGCGGACCCGGATCTTCTCCCCCTCCACCCGCTGCTGGTAGTGGCGGAACACCCCGGGGCCGCCCCCGGCACCGGCGTGCGCCGGGCAGCCGCCGCCGATCGAGTTGGGGAAGTAGCTCACCCCAGGCTGGATCATCTGCTGGCCGAAGCCGTCGCGGTGGTTGGTGTTGGCGTCGGCGAGCGGCCGGTTCACCGGGATCTGGCTGAAGTTGGGGCCGCCCAGGCGGATCAGCTGGGTGTCGAGGTACGAGAAG
>CAYNNX010000022.1:0-14953 GCA_964398515.1 uncultured Streptantibioticus sp.
ACCGCCGGCCGCGAGGGCGCGGGGGCGGGCGCGGCGGGCTGCGGTTCGGCCGGCTGCCGGGCGGGGGCGGGGACGGTGCCCAGTTCGAGGCCCGCCAGCTCCCGCAGGATCTCGTTGGCCCGCAGATGCGTTCGCCCGATGGCCAGACCGTGCTCCTTCACGGCGGTGACTCCGGGCAGCACCTGGCCGAGTTGCCCGGAGTCCGCGGCGCGCTCCAGCAGTCCGGTGAGCCGTTCCACGCTGCGCAGCTGGCCGTTGAGGTAGTCGTCGTGCAGCGCGAGGTGATCGGCCATCAGTTCGGCCAGGTGGTCGGTGTCCACGTCGGCTGTCTCCATCGCAGAGGGGGCGGATGAGGTTGCGGGCACCGCCGGGGCTTCGGGCACGGGAGCCGGGGCGGGAGCCGGCGCTGGAACCGGCTCGTTCCTCGGGTCACCGCCGGCGTGCGGCGCTGCCGCGGGAAGCGGCGCGGTGGCGGCCGGGTGCGCGATCCGGTAGCCGTTGTCGATGGCGTCGCGGTAGGCGGCCCTGCGTTCCGGCGAGAGGTAGTTGATGCCGTTGAGCAGGATGGTCATGCCCTTGACGGGCTCGCTCACCGGCGGCTCCGCCACGTACCGGTCGGCGGTGGCCAACGGCAGGCCGAGGACGGCCAGTTGCGCCACGGCCTGCTTGAGCGCCAGGTCGGCGTCCCGGCCGGGGCCCGCGTCGAGGGCGAGTGCGGTGTGCTCGCGGTCGCCGAGGATCCGGCGCACCAGCTGGGTGAGCACGCCCTTGGGGCCGAACTCGACGAAGACCCGGAAACCCGCCCGGAACATCTCCTCCACCCGCTCGGCGAAGTCCACCGGGTGGATCAGCTGCTCTGTGAGGATCCGGCGGTTGACGGCGAGGTCCGGACCGTAGGCCGCGCCACGGGTGTTGGCGAACACCGCGCCGCGCGGCTCGCGTATCTGCACCGACTCCACGTGTCCGCGGAACGCCTCGACCGCGTGGCCGACGAACGCGGTGTGGAACGCCGCCGACACCGGCAGCCTGGAGGCGCGTATCCCGGCCTCGCCGGCTGCGGCGACGAGTCGCTCGACCTCCTCGGTGGCACCGCCCACCACGATCTGGTCCGGGGCGTTGCGGTTGCACACGGTCAGGCCGGGCCGCTCGGCCAGCAGCTCCATGACGCGCTGCTCCGGTGCGACGACCGCGGCCATCGCGCCGGCGTCGTAGCCGGGCTCCCGCGGCGGCGCCATCGCGGCGCCCCGGGCCCGGGCCAGCGCGAAGTAGGCGTCGTCGTCGAGGGCGCCGGCCGCCCACAGGGCGGACAGCTCACCGAAGCTGTGCCCGAGGAACCCCTCGGGCGCGAAACCGAGTTCCGTGAGGTAGCGGAAGTGCCCGGCCGACAGCGCGCCGATCGCGGGCTGGGCGTAGGCGGTCGCCCGCAGCGCGGCCTCCTGGTCCCGGCGCCCGGCAGCGTCGAACGCCGGCGGCGGGAAGGCGACGCGGGAGAGCGGCTCGCCGTCCGCGAAGTGCCGGTTGGCCTCGTCGAAGGCGGCCCGCAGCGGCGGCAGGGCCAGCACGGCCGCCATGCCGGGGTTGACGTACTGGCTGCCCTGGCCGGCGAAGAGCGCGGCGGCCTTCCGGTCGGCCGCGGCCCGCCGGCGGAAGTACACCCCCTTGGGGTGCGACCACGCCTCCGCCTCCGGCCGGGAGCGCAGCTCGCCCAGTGCCACCTCGCGCAGCGCCGCCAGCTCGTCGGCGGTGCGCGCGACCAGCGCGACACGGGCGTGCCCGTCGGGGGCGGGGCCGCCCTGCGCGGCCGCACCCTCGGCGAGGGCGCCGGTCAGCGCGGCGGTGTCCGGGGCGTGCCACAGGTGCACCCCGGCCACCGGGAACATCACGCGCGGCTCGTCGGCGCCGTCGTGCTCCTCAAGTACGAGGTGGAAGTTGGTGCCGCCGAAGCCGAAGGAGGAGACGGCGGCGCGGCGCCGCGGTCGGTGCGGGTCGCGGATCCACGGCCGCGTCTCGGTGTTGACGTAGAACGGGCCGGAGGTGAAGTCGGCCGCCGCGGTGGGTTCGGCGACGTTGATGGTGGGCGGCAGCACCTTGTGGTGCAGGGCGAGTGCCAGCTTGATCATCCCGGCTGCGCCGGCCGCCGCCTTGGTGTGGCCGATCTGCGACTTCACGCTGCCGACCGCGGCGTACCGCCGGGCGTCGGTGGCCTCGGTGACGACGGCGGACAGTGCGCCGAGCTCGGTCGCGTCGCCGACGGCGGTACCGGTGCCGTGGGCCTCGAACAGCTCGACGCTCGCGGGCGAGCAGTCCGCATCGTGGTACGCCCGGAGCAGGGCCGTCATCTGCCCTTCCTTGCGCGGGGCGTAGATGGACTTGAAGCGGCCGTCGCTGGAGGTGCCGATGCCGCGCAGCACCGCGTAGACGCGGTTGCCGTCGCGCTCGGCGTCGGCCAGGCGGCGCAGGGCGAGCATGCCGATGCCCTCGCCGATCAGCGTGCCGTCGGCGTCCTTGTCGAAGGGGCGGATGCGGCCGGACTTGGACAGCGCCGGGGTCTTGCTGAAGCACAGGTACATGAAGATGGTGTTCTCGGCGTCGCAGCCGCCCACCAGCATGGTGTCGGCACGGCGTTCGAGCAGTTCGCTCACGGCGGTGCGGACCGCGCCGAGCGAGCTGGCGCACGCCGCGTCGATCGTCATGTTGATGCCGCCGAGGTCCAGCCGGTTGGCTATGCGCCCGGCGACGACGTTCCCGAGCATGCCGGGGAAGGAGTTCTCCTCCCAAGGCGCGTACGCCAGGCGGAACTTCGCCGCGATCTCCTCCGCGTCCCGTTCGGACAGGCCGCAGCTTCGGACGGCCTCCTTGAGCACCGGGGTCTGCAGCCGGGCGGTGAGCGGCTGGGTGAGCTGGTTGGCCCCGGTGATGCCGAGCACCACGCCGGTGCGCGACCGGTCGTACCAGGGCGCGTCGGCTCCGGCGTCCTTGAGCAGGTCGCGGGCGACGACCAGGCTGAGCAGCTGGAGGACGTCGGTGACTTCGAGGGTGTTGGGGGGAAGGCCGAACTCCAGCGGGTTGAACGGCACGTCGGGGATGAATCCACCGCGCTTGCAGTACGTCTTGTCGGGCGCCGACGGGTCCGGGTCGTAGTGCTCGTCGACGTCCCAGTGGCCGGCGGGCACCTCCTCGATGCAATCGGCGGCCGAAACGACGTTCGCCCAGAATTCCTGGAGATTACGGGACTTTGGGTAGAGCGCGGAGAGGCCCACGATGGCGATGGGGTCACGGGCGAGCCGGCGGTCGAGGTCGGATTCCTGCGAAGAGTTCACGGCGAGTCTTCCTGGATCTGGAGCGAACGGGACTTCGGTGGCGCGCCCGCGGCGGCCGTCGTCCGGCGCCCGGTGGGGAAGGGGCCCGGCGCACCGGCCCTCAGGGGCGGTGGACGAGAGCGGCGATCGCTGCTGCGGAGTCCCGACGGGTCAGCATCGTGTAGTGGTCTCCGGGCACGGTGTGTACCGCGAGTCCGTGCGGCGCCAGTTGCTCCCAGCCGAGCGTCTCGTCGTCCGGGATGAGGCTGCCCTCGGCCTTGACGAGGACCAGCGGTACGGACGAGGGCACGGGCCGGTGCGGTGCGGTGAGGCGGTTGTTGCGCAGCAGCCCTTCGACGTAGGTGTCGTACAGTTTGCGCAACCCCGGCAGCGGCGTGCTCTCGGGCAGCGCCCCGCACTCGACCGCCGCCGCGAGGACGCGCACCAGGCCGGTGTCGGTGTCGCACCCGGCACTCCAGTCGGGGCCGGGCGAGATGGCGCGGTTTCGCTTGGCGCCCAGGTACATCGCGAACCAGCGCAGCAGCAACGGCGCGTCGAGCGCCTCGTCCGGCTGCTGGTAGGCGTCGACCGGGGCGATGCTGTCCAGCAGGACCAGCCGGCCGGGCCGCTCCGCCGGCGCCAGCCGCTCGGTCATCGCCTGCGCGAGTACGCCGCCGAAGGACCAGCCGGCCAGAGTTACCACACCGTCGAAGCCCCCTCGCTCCGCCGCGCGTTCCGCGCGGTACGCATCCAGGAGCCGGTCCACGAGCGAGCCGACGGTGAGCCGTGGGCGTCCCCGCTCCAGCGCCGCCTCGAAGTACTCGGGCACGCCGCCCAGGTCGAGGACGACGAGCCCGTTCTGCGCGGGCAGCGCCTCGACGAGGTTGCTCCACACCTCGGCGGGGAGCGCGCCGGGATGGACGGCGCAGAGGGTGTGGCCGCCGGGTGCCGCGGACCTGTGCCGGCGCACGATGGGAGGTGTTGGCGGCCGTGAGCCGCCGCCGGGCCGTCGCGGGGCGCGGCCGCTAGGCCGAGGCGGCACGCTGCTCACACTCCTCGGCTATGTGGGCGGCCAGGTCCTTGATGGTCGGGTGGTACCACAGCGCCGTCGTCCCGAGTTCGAAGCCGAGCCAGTTCTCCATCTCGCCGGCCAGAATGAGTGCTTCGGTGCTGTCGAGGTCGAGTTCGTCGAAATACTGCTCGGGCGGGACATCGGACGGTTGCACACCAAGGCGATGGGCGATCTTCTCAATCAGCCAGTCCTGGGCTTCTCCGGCCGTCACTTTCCCCATTCCCCATTCCTTTCCCGACGATTCACGCGCATATCCGTGGGGAAGAGAGACTGCCCACGTACTCGCACCGCGCGGAATTCCACCGATTACCTGTGGAGCGAATGCGGGGCTGGCCCGCGGTCGTGACGATAGGTTGGGGTCCGGCGGAGGGCAAACCTCGTCGGCGTGCGGGAAAGAACGGTTAACGCGGGTGTAATGTGCCGGTCCACCGATGGGAGATCCGACGGACCATGCTGAGCTGCGGCGATACCGCGCGGAGCGGATCGGCGGCGCCGGATCCGTCAGCCTCGCGCAAGGCTGTCAGCACGACCGTCAGCAGCGGTCAGCCGCCCGCTTCCGGCCGGGGCGGCCGCGGCCTCGGACGGAGTCCGGCTGAGGCGTGGTCGCGCAGGCAGGCCCGGATCGAGACCTGCGGTGCCGCGGCCAGCCGGGCGGCGGCGATGCGCAGCTGCAGCGGATGGTGCCCGCACAGCGCCGCCAGTTCGGCGGTGGCCTCGGGCTCCGCGGCCGTGCGCCTGTCACCGAGATAGGCGCCGAGCAGCTCGCACGCCTCCTCGGGGGAGAGCGCGTCGAGGGCGAGCGGTTTGGCGCCGTCGCGGGCCACCAGGTCCAGAAGCGGGCCGCGGCTGGTCACCACCACCGTGTTTCCCGGCGTGCCCGGCAGCAGCCAGCGGACCTGCTCGGTGTCGGCGGCGTCGTCGAGCAGGACGAGCACGTGGCGCCCGGCCAGCAGGGTGCGGAACAGCGCCGACGCCTCCTCCAGGCTGTCCGGTATCCCGCCGTCGGCCACCCCGAGCGAGCGCAGGAAGCGGACGAGCACGTCGAGGGGGCGTGCGGGAGCGGCGGAGGGGCGGGCCGCGCCCCGCAGGTCGGCGTAGAGCTGGCCGTCCGGGAACTCGTCGTGTTCGCGATGCGACCAGTGCAGTGCGAGCGCCGTCTTGCCGATCTCCGCCGGCCCGTGGATCGCGGCGATCGCCATGGAGGAGTACTCCTTGCGCTGATGGGCGAGGAGCGCGTCGAGCTCGGCCAGTTGCCGCTGTCTGCCGACGAACGGCCTTACAGCCGGTGGCAGTTGGGCGGGGAGCGCGACGGCCCAGGGCCGGGACCGGGCCGCGAGGGGCGGGTGGAGCTCCGGCAGGTCTCCCGGGGCCCGGACGGCGGCGGTGCCCCCCGGGCGCCCTCGTGCCGGGCCGGCCCGCTCGGTGACGGGTTCGTCCGCCGGCTCCCCGGGTCCGGGCGGCACCAGGATCCGGCGCCGCGCCTCCCACATCTCCTCGCTCGGCTCCACCCCCAGCTCGCGCCGCAGCTGTTTACGCAGGTCGACGAAGAGCTGCAGCGCCGTGGCCTTGCGGCCCGACCCGGCGAGCGCGAGCATGATCCGCGCCTGCAGCCCCTCGTGCAGCGGCTCCTCGTGGGCCGCGGCCATGAGGTGCTCGAGTGCGCAGGCGGGGCGGTTCAGCCTGAGTGCGAGGTCGGCGAAGGTGATGGCCACGTCCGCGCGGCGCTGCGCTATGGCCACGGCCGCGGGGTGCTGACGCAGTACGGGAAGGTCCTCCAGGACAGGGCCCTGCCAGTGCTGGAGGGCGCGGCTGAACAGATCGAGGGCGGCCTCCGGGTCGGCCGCGGCCGACTCCGCCGCCCGGTCGCTGAGTTCGCCGAAGCGCAGCAGGTCCAGCCGGGCGGCGCCGGCGGTGAAGTGGTATCCGCCGCGGACCGTGGCGATCAGGTGGTCCCGGCCGCCTCTCGGCTCGGTGATCCGGCGCAGCCGGGCCACGTAGGTGTGCACCAACTCCGCGGCGGACGCGGGAGCCTCGCCGTTCCACAGTACGTCCGCTATCTCGTGGTGGCTGACGACCCGGTTCGGCTGAATGGAGAGCAGTCCCAGCAGGACGCGCTGCTTGAGCGGCATCGCCACCGGTTCGCCGGCGCGGCGGACGGTCAACGGCCCGAGCACGCGGATCTCGCAGGCGGGGCCGGACCGGGCGGACTCCGCCTGGCGGTCCGGGGAGTCCGGGCGGGCCCCGGGGAGGTCGACGCCGAGCACCTCCGCTATCTGCTCGAGCGAATCCTGCCGTGGTTTCTTGACATGACCGCGTTCTATGTGGCGGACCGTCCGGACGCTGATCCCGGCCCTGCAGGCCACCTCGTGCTGCGTCAGCCCCGCCTTGAGCCGAGCCGCACGCAGTACGTCTCCCCAGGAACCGCCGACCATTGCTTCTCCCCCAAGAAAGCTGCAGTCAACCCCGGCGCCTTCCCGGTGACGCGGGCGCGACACCGGAAGGATTCATGGCTCCCAATTCAGTACCGTGCGACCGCCCCTGTGGAAGCGATCGTTCCGGAGGGGGATGCCCCGCCCCGCAGCGAGAGTCGCATCACTCCGCGGGAGCTTTTTTGCGACGCAACTACCCGTTTTGGTCCGAGGATTGCCGCCCTGTCTTGCCGCACACACAGCCACCGCGGACCATCCGCCGAGTTCAGCGGCTGATTCACACCCTCCGGGCGACTGCCAGGAAGAGTATAGCCAGGCTTCCAGTGGCACAACGTAGCGTTCCCTCGCCCACTGCGCCGCTGACTGGTTAAAAGAGCAACAATCGAGCGACACCGACGGAAACATTCCGGTTCACGCCGGTGTCCGGAGACGGTCTCGCCTAGTGCCGAAAAGAACTCTGCTGAAACAAATCGATCGGGGGAGTAGGGAATCATGCCGACGGGTACCCCACATGACTGGCCGCTGACCGGGAGAGAAAGCGAGTTGCAGGCCGTCGAGGCAGCCGTGAACGGCGGAGGCGGCGCTCTGATCTCAGGAGACCCCGGGGTGGGCAAGACGCGCCTGCTGGGCGCGGCCCTGGCACGCGCCGCCGCCGCCGGCCGGCTGCTGGTGTCGGTCGGCGGAGCGGGACGCGAATGCGCCGAACCCGTCGAGGCGTTCGGGTCGCTGGCCGAGTGCCTGAGATGGCTGGAGACGGCCCCGCGAGGGCGGGCACCGGGCGAGCGGCCGCTGCTCGGCATCGATGACGCGCATCTGGTCGACGCCGCGTCAGCGGCCCACCTGTACAGGGCTGTCGCGGCGGGACGGCTCACCGTCGTCGCGGCCGTCCAGCGTGACGCCCCGGCCCCGGTCGGGATCGACAAACTGTGGGTGGGTCACCTGGTCCAACGCATCGAGGTGGCCCACTTCGACCGTTCCGCGGTCTCCCAGCTGCTGCACGCACGGCTACACGGGCACGTCGACACCGCCACGCTGGAGCGCCTGTGGGCCGCCACGCACGGCAACGCGCTGATGCTGCGGGAGCTCGTCGAACCGTCGCTGGAGGACGGCTCGCTGCGCTGCGTCAACGGCATCTGGCACTGGCACGGACTCAGCGAGAGCCCCGCGAGACGGCTGGCGGACGTCATCCACCTCGGGCTGCGCGACCTGACCGCCGAGGAGACCGAACTGGTCCGGATGCTCGCCGTCGTCGAGTGGCTGGAGGCGGACATCGCCGTGCAGTCGGGCCTGTCCCATGCCGCGGAGTCGCTCAACCTCCGCGGCGTCGTGGCGGTCGAACGGGCCGGGCTGCGCGTCCGTCTGCGGCTGGCCCTTCCGCTCAGCCGGGTCGTGGTCGCCTCCCGGATGTCCGACCTCACCGCCCGCCGCCTGCGCCGCCACATCGCCGAGGCCATCGAACGCACCGGCGCCCGCCGGCACGACGACCAACTGCGCATCGTCACACTGCGCGTGGACGCCGACCTCCTCCCGGAACGGCATCAGCTGCTGGCCGCGACGCGCACCGCCGTGCGACGGCACGACTTCGAGCTCGCCGAGCGGCTCTGCCGGTTCGCCCTGGGCGGTGCCCAGGGCGAACCCGTCACGGTCCCCGCGGCCGCCCGGTCCGGCGGCTCCTGGTCCGAGGCCGCCCCGTCGCCTCACGCGACGCGCGCGGCGAACGACGAGCGGCGCCCCGCCGACGACGCGCCGGTCACCCTGCTGTTCGGCCAGATCCTCGCAGGCCAGGGCCGCTACCCGGAGGCCGAGACGGCCTTCACCGCCGCGATGGAGGCCGCGTCACCGGCGCGGCCGGACGACTACCGTGCCGCGGTGCAGGCCAGGGCGGCCAACGTCGCCTGGGGCCTGCGGCGGGTCGAGGACGCCGCGACCATGCTGGACGAGGCCGTCGCCACCGTAGGCCACGACAACGCCGGGACGCTGCACGGCAGCCGCGCCGTCGTCGCCGTCATGGCCGACCGGCTCGACGAAGCCGTGGCCATCGGTGACACCGTGCTGCCCGGCCACCGCCCCGACTCCCCCGCCACACAGGCGCTGGCGCCCGTGGTGGCCTTCGCCCGTACCGAACTGGGCGATCCGGCGGGCGCGTTGGACCTGCTCGCGAGGTGCCGAGGTGCCGTGGAGGGCTGGGACGAGGACTTCAGGCTCCTGTACGAGGTCGTCACGGCGCGCTGCTCGTTCCTCATGGGGAACCTGCGCGCGGTCGCCGCCGCGCTGGAGGCGATGCGGCAGTACGCGGCCACCGACGACCGTCCGCGGCAACTGCAGATCACCGTGCTGCGGGCGCGCCTGCACCGGATCTTCGGGCAGCCGCAGGAGGCGGTCTCCCTGCTGCGCCAGGCGAGTGCCGGCCAGGGGCGGCACGACTGGCTGGTAACGCGGGCGTGGACGCTGGCCCAACTCGCCGGCGCGCTCGCCGAGTCCGGCCAGCAGGCGGCGGCGCTGCGTACCCTCGTCGAGGCGCGGTCCGTGCAGAGCCGGTCGGTCGCCTATCCGCTCGCGGCGGACGGGATGGCGATGGAGCGCGCACTGATACTGGCCCACTCCGGGGACCGTTCCGGAGCCGTCGCCCAGGCCATGGAACTGGCCCGGCGCGCGGCCGACGCCGGGCGCCCCGCGATGGCCGTGGGCGCGCTGCACCTCGCGGCACGCGTCTCGGACGCCGGTGCGCTCGCCGCGCAGGTCGGCTCGCTCGCCGCGGGCAGCACCTCCGAGCTCGTGCGGTTGCAGGCCGGCCACATCCGGGCCCTCGCCGAAGGCGACGGCGACACCCTGGCCGAAGTGGCTGCCCGGTTCCGCGACATGGGCGCTCAGCCGCTCGCCGCCGAGGCGGCCGCGCAGGCCGCGCGCGCCTACCAGGCCTCGGGGCAGCACCGCAGGAGCCGGGTGGCACGGGCCGGATGCCAGGAGATCCTCGCGGGATACGGCGGATCGCTGCCGCCCTGGCTGGTCGCCGGGACCCGCCGCGACACGGCCGTGGCGCCCCTGACGACCAGGGAGCGGGAGGTCGCCGCGCTCGCGGCGGGCGGGCTGTCGAACCGTGAGATCGCGACCCGGCTGGTGGTGTCCGTCCGCACGGTGGAGAACCATCTGCACCGCGTCTACCACAAGCTCGGCATCACCGCCCGCTCCGACCTCGCCCGCGGCCTGGGCCGGGCCACCGGAGAACACCAGCCCGGTGACCCGTCGCCGGTGCGGGAGGTCCACCTGGCCCAGCCCGGCCATGCCACGGCGGGCCAGTCCGCGGCCGAGGGGCACTGCGCACGGTGCAGCCGACTCGCCCACCAGCCGGCCTCCTGACCGGGGTGCGCCCGGCCGGCCCGGTGACGTCGTCGCGAGGCGCCGGCGCGAGGACACCACCCGCCGCTCACACGGGCACCGGCCGGCCGCGGGACCGGTCCGCGGCGAACGAGGCCGTCGCAGTGGAGTCGGCCAGCATCGCGGCGATCAGCCGGCCCATCTCCAGCGACTGCGCACGGTTCAGCCGCGGGTCGCAGGCCGACTCGTACCGCCCGGGCAGGTCGCACAGCGCGACGCCCGCGCCCCACGCCGCCCCCGAGCCGCCGCCGACGCACTCCGTCACGTCCGCACCCGTCATCTCCAGGTGGACACCGCCCGGATGCGTCCCGAGCGCGCGGTGCACCTCGAGGAAGCCGGCGATCTCGTCCTGGACGTCGTCGAAGTGGCGCGTCTTGTGGCCGGTCGGCGCCTCGAAGGTGTTGCCGTGCATGGGGTCGCACACCCAGCCGACGCGCAGACCCGCCGCGGTGGTCGCCCGGATCATCTCCGGAAGCACTTCACGCACTTTGCGGGCGCCGGCCCGGACGATGAAGGTGAGCCGTCCCGGCACGCGCTGCGGATCGAGCAGCCGGGCCAGCTCGACGAGGTCGCGCGGCTCGGCCGTCGGCCCGATCTTCACCGCCACCGGGTTGGCGATCCCGGCCAGGTAGGCGATGTGTGCGCCGTTCGCGGCGCGGGTCCGCTCGCCCGCCCACAGCAGATGGCCGGAGCCGGCGTAGCGGCGGCCGGTGCGCGGGTCGGTCCGGGTGAGGGGCCGCTCGTAGTCCAGCAGCAGGCCCTCGTGCGAGACGAAGAACTCCCTGCGCGCCGGGCCGGGCGCCGACGCCAGGTACGAGCGCGCCAGGCCGAGCGTCGTCGCCGAGGCGTGGTGGGCGCGCAGCAGGCGCCGCGGATCCGCAGTGCGGGCCGCCTCGGTGAACGCCGTGCCGTTGACCGCGTCACCGCGGTAGACGGGAAGCGTCCTGCCCTGCCGGGTCTCGGTGGCCTTCGAGCGCGGCTTGGCGTACTGGCCGGCCATCCGGCCCACGGTCACCACGGGCACGCCCGCGGACCGCTCCAGGCCCGACGCCATCCGCAGCAGGGTCTGCACGGTGCCGTGCACCGCCTCCGGACTCGCGCGTTCGAGCATCTCGGCGCAGTCACCGCCCTGCAGGAGGAAGGCCTCCCCCCGGGCCACGGCGGCCAGCCGCTCGCGCAGCCGGTCGCACTCGGCCGCGGGCACCAGCACGGGCAGCTCCGCGAGCAGCACGCGGACGCGGCGCACCTTGGCCTGGTCCGGCCAGTCGGGCTGCTGGGCGGCGCGCAACGCACCGCGCCTGCCCGGAAGGTGTGTCGGCGCGTTCATCCGGCTGCCCCGCGGACGACGGCGGGGCCGGCGACGGCGGTCGGGCGGGCGCCCACCAGGCGGGTCAGCAGGACGTCGAGGATCTCCGGGCCGCTGCGCGTCATCACGGACGCCGGGTGGAACTGGACGGAGGCGAAGCCCGGTCCGCGCAGCGCGTGCACCTCGCCGGTCGACCGGTCCCGTGCGACGTGCACGGTCCCCGGCCGCACCGCCGCGCTGGGGAGCACGTCCGTGCGGCTGACAGCGGCGAACGTGTTGTAGAAGTAGACCGGTTCACGGCGGCCGAACAGGTCGATGCCGCGCTGCACGCCCTGGTTGGGCACCGGTTTGCGGATGAGTTCCAGGCCGAGCAGGCCGCAGAGCACCTGGTGCCCCAGGCACACGGACAGCAACGGCGTGTCCCGCTCCAGCAGTTCCCCGGTGACCTCGCGCAGGCAGGCGATCTTCGGGTCCGCCACCTCGCGGGGGTCGCCGGGTCCGGGTCCCACGATCACGAGGTCGGCGCGGACCAGCGAGAAGGGCTCGTCGAAGCGCCGGACCAGCACCTCGCAGCCGAGCCCGCGCAGCAGTGTCGCGCCCATCGCGGTGAACGTGTCCTCCGCGTCGACGACGAGCACGCGCAAGCCCTTCAGCGCCGGCCGGGGCCGGACGCGGGCCTCGGGCGCGGCCTGCCAGAAGGGGGCCAGCGGCGTGTTCCGGGCTGCCAGCGCACGGACCACCTCGGGAAGCCGTCCCGGGCGCAGGCGCGGCCGGGAGGTGCCGTCGGGGCGGTCCTCGGGGCGGCCTGCGGCGCCGTCGTGCAACGCCGCGAGCAGACCGGCCGCCTTGGCCCGGGTCTCGGCCGCCTCCGCCGCGGGGTCGGAGTCGCGCACCAGGGTCGAGCCCACGCCCAGCCGCAGTCCGCCCGCCGCGTCGACGTCGGCGGTGCGGATGACAATGGCCGAGTCCAGCGACCGGCCGCCGCGCGCGTCCGTGCCGATGAGGGCCGCCACTCCCGAGTAGTAGCCGCGCCCCTCCGGCTCGAAGGCGGCGATGACCCGGCAGGCGCTCTCCAGCGGGCTGCCCGTCACCGTGGGCGCCAGCAGCGTCTCCCGCAGGATGTCCCGGACGTCCCGGCGGGTGCGGCCCTCGATGAAGTACTCGGTGTGCGCGAGATGGGCCATCTCCCGCAGCCGCGGGCCGCGCACCCGGCCGCCGTGCTCGCACACCCGGCTCATCATCTTCAGCTCCTCGTCGAGGACCATGTAGAGCTCGTTGGTCTCCTTGCTGTCCGAGAGGAACTCCAGCACCCCTTCCTCGGTGGGGCCTTCGGGGGGATAGCGGTAGGTTCCGCTGATCGGGTTCATCACGGCCGTTCCCCGCTCCAGCGTGATGTGCCGCTCCGGGCTGGCGCCGATGAGGGTGCGCTCGCCGGTGTGGATCAGGAACGCCCAGTGGTGGCCCGAACTGCGCCGCAGCAGGCGCCCGTAGAAGGCGAGCGCGGCCGGCACGGACCACCCCTCGATCGCGGCGACGAAGGAGCGCTTGAGGACGAAGTTGGCCCCCGCCCCGCTGCCGATCTCCTCGGTGACGATCCGGCGTGCGATCCGCGCGTACGCCTCGTCGTCCAGGTCGAAGTGGCCGTCGCGTACGCGGACCGGGTGCGCGGCGCCGTCCGGTAGGTGTGCCAGCAGCAGGTCCAGCGGCAGGGCGGCCTGCTCCCGCACGTGCATCGCCAGCAGCGGCGTGCCGTCGTCGACGTGGGCGAAGCCCCGCTCGCGGATCTGCCGGAACGGGATCAGGGCCAGCAGTTCGTGGCGGGCGGGCGCGGTGCCGGACGGCAGCGGCAGATCGGCGAGGGCCGCGTACTCGCCCACCGGGCCGGTCAGCAGGTCGACGGGCGTCCCGCCACCGAGGACACCCGGTCCGCACCGGTGCAGCAGGGCGAACGGCGGTGCCTGCTTCGCGCCGCTGATCCGGTCGAGCAGCCGGTAGGGGTCGGCGGCCGGGGTTCGCGCGGGTGCGGTGGCGGCCGAGTGCGGGCCCGTCATGGCCGGCTCCCCTGCGGGTGCGCGCCGCCGGTGGCCGCCAGTGCGGGCTCGGCGGCGGGCACACCGCTGGTCAGGCCGTGCCGGATCACGGAGGTCGGCAGGACCATCGCGCAGCGGCCGGCCGCGTACTCCAGCGCCATCGCGTGGTGTTCGGCGGTGAAGTCGGCGACGGCGTCGGCGGCCAGGAAGGTGCGGATGCCGTGGGCGAAGCCCTCGCACGCCGTCTGCAGGATGCCGACGTGTGCGTAGACGCCGCACACCACGAGTCGGTCGCGCCCCGCGCCGCGGAGCAGGTCGAGGAGCCCGGTGCGGAAGTAGGCGCTGGGCCGCCACTTGTCGAGTACGGTGTCGCCCGGCCGGGGCGCCAACTCGTCGATAACTCCGCGGTGTTCGGGGTCGGCGCTCATTCCGGGGCCCCAGAAGTCGGCGAGGAGTCCGCGCTGGTCGGCGGTCATGCCGCCGGGTTGTGCGGTGTACAGGACGGGAACGCCCGCGCTCACCGCGGCCTCGCGCAGCACCACGCTGTTGCGCACCAGCTCCGTGCGGGGCGACCGGCCCTCGGGGAAGGGGCGCACGAAGTACCGCTGCATGTCGTGGACGAGCAGCGCCGCGCGCCGCGGGTCCAGCGACCAGGAGGCGGTGTTCTCCGGCAGGTCGGCCGCGGTCGGCATCGGGTAGGACGAGATCTGTGGAATGGCAGGCTCTGCCATGGCGGGTCCTTCGTGAACGGGATCGACCAGACGGTGCCGGCGGGTCAGACGCCGAGTGTGGCGCCGCCGTCGACGGTGAGGTCCTGCAAGGTGATGTGCGAGGCCCGGTCGGAGAGCAGGAAGAGCACCGCTTCCGCCACATCGGCCGGCCGGGCGAGCCGGCCCGTCGGGATGCCGACGCGGTACGCCTGCGGCACGCCCTCGATGGAGGGGCGCTCCGCGCCCTCCCCGGACCACAGTGCGGTGAGCATCGGGGTGTCGGTGGAGCCGGGTGCGACGACGTTGCAGCGGATTCCGTGCTGCGCCAGTTCCAGGCCGAGGCACTTGGTGAAGGCCTGGGCGGCCGCCTTGGACGCGGCGTAGGCGGCCATCTCGGTGCGGGCGGTGCGCGCCGCGTTGGAGGCGACGGTGACGATCGAGCCGGATCCGCGCGGCACCATGCGGGCGGAGACGGCACGGCACAGGAGGAAGACCCCGGTGGCGTTCACCGCGAAGGTGTCGTGCCAGTCGTCGTCGCTGAGTTTGCCCACCGGGCCCGGCCGCAGCAGGCCCGCGGCGTTCACCAGGTACTCCACCGGCCCGAGTTCGTGCTCGGTGCGTTCCACGACCGTGTCCACGTCGGTGGCGTTCGAGACGTCGGCGGGCAGCGCGAGCAGGCGGGGCTCCGGGTCGTCGCGGGCCCGGCGCACCTCGTCCACCAGGCGGTGCAGC
>CAYNNX010000022.1:14963-36900 GCA_964398515.1 uncultured Streptantibioticus sp.
GGGTCGCCCTGGTCGACCGCGACCCGCACATCACAGGCGAGCAGCGCCCGGACGATCTCCGAGCCGATCCCGCCCGCGGCGCCGGTGACCAGGGCGACGCCGCCCCGCAGGCCGGCCGGCCCCGTCGGCGGGTACGTGACCTCCGCCGTGACGCTTCCGGTCATGGTCAACGCTCTCCTTCCGGCGCGCCCGGTCCGGGCGCTGCCGTGGGCGGCGTGCGGCGCTCGGCGGACCTGGCGTACAGCGTGTCGATCCGTTCCGCGTCCACGCGCAGGCAGCGGACGGAGAAGGACTTCAGGGCCTCCTCGTAGCGGGCGAGCAGTTCGGCCTCGTCGGCCAGGACGCTCTGCCCGCCCGCGATCAGCACCCGGCCGCCCACCACGACGGTGTCGATGTCACCCGAGCCGCCGACGGCGAGGAAGGCCTCCAGCGGGCGCGGCGTGTGCACGTACCGCCAGTCGTCGACGGGGATGAGCAGGAAGTCGGCCTGCTTGCCGGGTTCCAGGCTGCCGATCTGGTCCTCCCAGCGCAGCCCGCGGGCGGCGATGCGCGTCGCCATGGCCAGGGCGTCGGTGGGCAGCACCACCGTGGAGTCGGCGTAGAGCTCGTTGTGCATCTGCCAGGCGGCCCGCATCTGCTCCGGCATCCCGGGGAAGACCAGCGGCTGGCCGTCGGTGGACAGCGAGACGTCCAGACCCGCGCGGCGCAGGTCGGGGATGGCCCTGGTCTCGGTCATCGCGGACTCGCCCGCGCCGCCGTACTTCGCCGGCGAGTGGCTGAGGTGCACGCGCCCGGCGAGCAGGAGCTTGCGCTCCTCGTCGTCGACGAACGCGGTGTGCACGGACATCAGCCGCTCGTCGAGCAGCCCGAGATCGGCGAAGCGCCGCACGGGTGTGGTGCCGTAGTAGTGCCGGATCACCTCGGGCTCGTTGCGCTGGGCGCAGATGTGCGAGGCGAACCCGGTGTCGTACCTGGTGACCAACTCCGCCAGGCCGCGGCCGAGTTCGTCGGTCATGTTCGTGCCGTAGACCGCGGTGGGGCGGGCCTTGAGCAGGCCGGTGGTGTCGGCCCGGCACCGCCCGATCACCTCCTCGACCCGGGCCAGCAGCGCGTCGGTGTCGCGGGTGCGGCGGTAGCGGCCCTGCCCCGGGTCGCACACCGAGTCCGCGGCCCAGGTGCTCACCGAGCAGCGCATGCCGAGTGCGACCGCGGCCGCCGCCAGCGCCTGAGGACGGTTGACGGAACCGACGTCGCCGAGCGTGGTGACACCCGCCCGCAGCTGCGTCCACATCGAGTACCGGGCGATGGCCTCGGCCTCGTCGGGGGTGAGGCCGTCGATCAGGTCGTGGAAGGAGTCGAAGACGGCCGAGATGCGGTGCAGGTCGCCGCCCCTGCCGAGGAAACCCGGCTGGTCGTCGCGGTCGCCGGCCGGGCGGAAGGCGCCGTTGAACGGCAGCCGCGTGGCGAAGAGCTCGTGCCAGTGCGCGTTGACGAACCCGGGCAGGAGGAGCATCCGCCGCCCGTCGACGGTGCGCAGCGCCGCACGCTGCGGGGCGTCGAGCGAGGCCACGGCGGCGTCCACCTCCGCCACGGTGCCGACCGCGGCGACCCGCCCGTCGACGCAGAGCAGGGAGCCCTCCGGCAGGACGCGGTCCGCGGCGTCGGCGGGACAGACGCAGGCGCCGCGGACGAGCAGGGGCGCGGGCGCGCAGGCCGGGGACGGGGTGCCGCCGCTCATGCCGGGCCGCCCTTGCGGCCGTCGGCCGCGGCGGCGCCGGTCTGCGGCTGCACCGAACGGACCTCCTCCAGGTGCCGGGCCCAGGCCGCCACGGTGGGCTCGGCGACCAGGGTGTCGAAGTCCACGGGTGTTCCCGCGCGGCGCCAGCGGCTGCTCTGCCGCATCACCTGGAGCGATCCCAGGCCGAGCAGGACCAGGTTGACGTCGTCGGCGATCTCGGTCGCGGCCACGCCGATGAGGTCGGCGACCGTCTCGCGCACCTCCGCCCGGAGACCTTCGGCGGCGGGCCGTGTGCCGGTTTCCATGGGGATCTCAGCCTTTCTGCAAGGGGGTTCCGGCTGCCCGGGGACGGGCAGCGCGGGTCATCCCGCGGTGGTGTGCTCGGGGATGAAGGCGCCCGTCTCGGGCAGGCGTTCGCCGCGCGCCAGCGCCCCCAGCGCCTTCTTGTCGATCTTTCCGAGGCCGGTGAGGGGCAGGCTGTCGACGTAGACGATGCGGTCGGGCAGCTTGAACTCGGCCAGCCCCCGCTCCTGGAGCGCCTGCTTGAGCTCCGGCAGGGACGGCGGCTCGGCGCCTTCCGCCGCGACGAGACAGGCGCAGATCCGTTCGCCGAGGAACTGGTCGGACACCGGGATCACCGCGGCGCGCGACACGGCGGGATGCGCCAGCAGGTGGCCCTCGACCTCGGCGGCGGACACCTTGTCGCCGCCGCGGATGATGACGTCCTTGATGCGGCCCTCGATGACGAGGTTGCCGTCCTCGGTGAGCCGGGCGAGGTCGCCGCTGCGGTAGAAGCCGTCCTCGGTGAAGGCCTTGGCGTTGTGCTGGGGCGCCCGGTAGTAGCCCTGGAGGGTGTACGGGCCGCGGGCGAGCAGTTCGCCGATCTCGCCGACGGGCACCTCCCGGTCGGCCTCGTCGACGATGCGGATCTCGTCGGCCGGGGAGATGGGACGGCCCTGGGTGGTGAGCACCACCTCCTCCGGGTCGTCGTCCCGGGTGAAGGTGCACAGCCCCTCGGCCATGCCGAACACCTGCTGCAGCCGGCAGCCGAGGACCGGGGTGATCCCTGCGGCGACCTGCGGGTACAGCTTGGCGCTGCCGATCTGCAGGATCCGCAGGCTGGACAGGTCGTCGTCGAGCCACTCGGCGCCCTCCAGCCAGAGCTGGACCACGCTCGGCACGACGGAGGTGATGGTCACGCCCTCCCGCTCGATGAGGGGGAAGCAGCGCTCGGGGGTGGGGTCGTCCGCGAAGACGACGGTGCCGCCGGCCCGCAGCGTGCCCACCACACCCGGACACCCCCAGGTGAAGTTGAACTCGACCGGGAGCGTGGCCAGGTACACATCGCGTTCGGTCAGGCCGCAGGCCTCGCCCGCGGCACGGACCTGGTAGGCGTAGTCGTCGTGCGTGCGCGGGATCAGCTTGGGCAGCGCGGTGGTGCCCCCCGACAGCAGGAAGAACGCCACGTCGGACGGGTCCGGCACCGGGAACGAGCCGCCGTGCGCGGGGTCGGCGTCCACGGCGGACAACGGCACCGGCGGCTCCGTCTCCCCGCTGCCGCCTTCGGGCTCACCGAGCACGAACAGATGCCGCAGCGCGGGGACCTCGTCCCGCATCCGGCGGGCCAGCTGCGGGTAGTCGAAGCCGCGCAGCACCCCGGGGAAGACGTACCCGGTGGCACCGGACAGCTCGCACAGGTGCCGGATCTCGTTGGCGCGGTGCGCGGGCAGGGCGAAGACCGGCTTGGCGCCGACCAGGAAGAGCGCGAAGCAGACCACAACGAAGTCGGGGGTGTTCGGCAACTGGACGACCACCCGCTCGTCCTCGGCGATGCCGCGCAGGCGGAACCCGGCGGCCATCCGCCGGGCGGCAAGCTCGAGTTCGGCATAGCTCAGCCGCCGGCCGCCGCCTGCCAGGGCGGTCTTCGGACCGTGGGTGCGTGCCGCGTCCGCCAGCAGGCGTACGAGGCTCTCGCCACGCCACAGCCCGTCACGGCGGTAGCGCTCGGCCCGCTCCTCGGGCCAGGGAATGCAGCCTTCCAGCATGGGTGCTCCTCAGGGCTGGGCGGGGCGGGTGGTGTGGTGCGGCCTCACGCGGCGGCTTCCCGCGGGCCGGGGGCGGCGGTGATCTCCAGGACGGCGCAGCCCGCCTCCATGCCGGTGGCGGCGCCGATGAGCATGACGTGGTCGCCCGGTTCGACCTCCCCGTCGAGCCAGAGCTGCTCCAGCCCGATGACGAAGTCGCTGACGCCGGTGTGGCCGATGCGGCGGCTGTGCTCCCAGATGCCGCGGTCGGCGTCCACTCCCAGCGGCTCGAGGAACATGGTCTCCAGCGGCTCCGCGTTGAAGCCCACATGGCAGACGCGGCGGATCCGGTCCATCGTCACCCCCGCTTCTGCCAGGGTGAGTTGGGCGATCCTGGCTACCTGGTCGCCGAAGTGGCCGACGGGGGGCTTGACGCCGTTCGCCCACTGCTTGCGCCAGTACTGGATGCGGGAGTCGAAGTCGAGCGGGACGCCCTCGGTGATGCTGGGCGGCAGCAGCTTCTCACCGCCGCGGTGCAGGGCCTCCATCCGCGGGTCGGACAGCGAGCCGACGGCGAGCACCCGGGCGAAGCCGGGGCGCCGGGAGACCACCAGCGAGGAGCCGGCGTCGGCGAAGAGGAACAGCCTCGACGACTTCCAGCGGTTCACCTTCGGGGTGGAGAAGTTGTCGCCGGTGGTCAGCAGCACGGCGTCCTTGCCCGCGGCGGCGGTCAGACGGCAGGCCGCGGTCTCCAGCGCGGCGAGCATGCCGAGGCAGCCCTGCCGGATCTCCATGGCCGGGATGGGCCTATCCAGCGTGTTCAGCAGTACGTAGTGGGGCGACGACCAGCCGTCGGGGCCCTGGTGGTAGGTGTTGGCGTGCAGCAGGGCCGCGAAGTCGTCGGACTCGTAGCCGCAGCGGTGGAGGGCGGCCCTGGCCGCGTGGACCGCCATGTCGGGCGCGGAGACGGTGTCCTCGACCGCGACCGACTCGATGCCGGACGCCTCGCGCTCGTCGGCGTCGTACCAGCCGGCCTTGACCGCATGCTCCGTCGGCACCAGCTGCGGCAGGTAGGTGCCCACCCCCGCCAGATGGATGTTCTCGACCTTCACCTCGGCCTCTTTCGTCTCCGGTCTGTCCGCTCGGTCCCGCTCAGCACAACACGGGCCTTCCGCCGGTTCCCTGAGTAGGCGTCACTCACTTCGGCGGGCGGCGGACGAGTACCGGGCCCGGGTCGGCGGCGGTGCGGGCGTGGCGGCCGCGCGGGGCGGATGAGTGGCCGGTACTCAAGTGCCTCAGCGGGCCGCGTGCTGTGCTGGCCCGGCGTCGGACCGCGGTTTGCGGGCGGCCGAGGAGAGCGCACCGAGGAGGCGGGAACCGTGACGTCGAGGCCGCAGATCGGCGACTGGAGCAGCATCGACGAGCTGGGGGAGCTGCAGCGGCGGCGGCTGGCGGCGCTGCTCGCTCAGGCCGGCCGCTCCCCCTTCTACCGCCGCCGCCATGGGGGCCGGACTGCACCGGTCACCGCCGAGGACTTCCGCACCCTGGAGCCCACCACCAAGCAGGACCTGCGCGACGCCTACCCGTTCGGCCTGCTCGCCGTGGACAAGGCGCAGTTGGCCACCTACCACGAGTCGAGCGGCACCGCGGGCCGCCCCACCGCCTCCTACTACACCGAGGCCGACTGGGCGGACCTGGCGGAGCGCTACGCCCGCAAGTGGGTGGGCATCCACGCCGACGACACCTTCCTGGTCCGCACGCCCTACGCCCTGATGATCACCGGCCATCTGGCACACGCAGCGGCACGCTCGTGCGGGGCGACCGTGGTGCCCGGCGACAGCCGTTCCGCGGCCACCCCGCCGGCCCGCGTCGTGCGGGTCCTGCACGACCTGGAGGTAACGCTGACCTGGTCCAACCCGACCGAGACGCTGTTGTGGGCGGCCGCCGCACGCGCCGTCGGCCGGCAGCCGGGCAAGGACTTCCCCGCGCTGCGGGCGCTGTTCGTGGGCGGTGAACCCCTCAGCCCGGCGCGCCGCGAGCGCATCAGCCGGATCTGGAACGTCCCCGTGGTGGAGGAGTACGGCTCCACCGAGACGGGCACGCTGGCCGGCCAGTGCCCCGAGGGCCGTCTGCACCTGTGGGCGGACCGGGCGCTGTTCGAGGTGCTGGATCCCGCGACGGGCGCCCTGTCCGACGAGGGCCGCGGCCGCCTGGTGGTGACGCCCTTGTACCGGGAGGCGATGCCGCTGCTGCGCTACAACCTCGACGACGACGTGGAGATCTCCTACGCCGACTGCGCCTGCGGCTGGCGGCTGCCCCTGGTGCGGGTCTACGGGCGCGCCGGGTTCGGCTACCCGGTGGGCGGGGGCACGGTGGACCAGCACCGGCTCGAGGACCTGGTGTTCGGGCTGCCCGCCGACGACGAGGTGGTCTTCTGGCGAGCGCGTGCGGAACCCGACGTGCTGCGCGTGCAGTTCGAGGTGGAGCCGGAGCGGCGTGAGGGCGCCGCCGCCCGCCTGGCCGCGGCGATCCGCATGGAGCTGGGCGTGCCGTGCGAGGTGGCCGGGGTGGCGCCCGGCACGCTCGTACCGCACTCGCTGCTGAGCTCTGACCCCGACGTCCTCAAGCCCCGCGGTCTGTTCGGCCCGGACGAGGACTGGAACCGGGCGCTGCTGTACTACTGAACCGCTTCCCGGCCCTACCGTCGGCACCGTCCGCACTGTCGAGCAGCACGGCGACGCCGTCGAGGCAGCGGGCGACGGTGTAGGCGTAGAAGTCGTTCTCCAGGGCCTCGATGGCCTCGGGGTCGGCCGCCCCGCGGTCGGCGACGGCCTCGCCGACCGCCGCGAGCCCGGGGCGGTCGGGGTCCCCGCGGTGTGCGGTGAGGACGTCGGCGAGCCGGGCACGCGCGTCGGGGAGGTTCTCCACCCGGTCGTCCTCCACCGCGACCAGGCAGAAGGCGGTGTTGGTGAGGTAGCGGTAGGCGGCGGTGGCGTGCCCGCCGAAGCCGGCGCGGTGCAGCACCAGGATGCCGTGGTTCATCAGGTTCAGCCCGGACGGCATCGTCGGCCCGGTGCGCACCAGCCTGCGCGCCACGCCCCGGTAGCCGCGCAGCACCCGCCGCCCGTCGAGGAGCAGCGCCCGGAACCACTCCCGCCACGGCAGATCCGTGTCGGGCACCGGTATCCGGCCCACGACCCGGTCCGCCACGGCGTCGGCGACGGCCTCCCGGTCGCCGAGGTGGTGGTAGATGACCCGGGGCCACACGTTGAGCTCGGCGGCGAGCTGACGTGTCGACCAGGTTTCCAGCCCGCCCTCGGCGGTGAGCTTGGCGGCCGCGTCGACGATCCTGGACACGGTGATCGGGGGCCGTTCGGCCGCGCTCCCTGCCCGCGCCCGTGAGGCGGAAGATCCGGTCATACCGCGAACTGTAGTGCACGCGTGTGCAGCCCAACCCGCCGTGAACGGACGGGCCTTGACCGATCCGGCGGTGCGCACCGTATGGTTGTGGCATCTCTTACCCAGTGGGTAAGAGACTCGGCCCAGGCTCGGTAACCGCCCGAACTCCCCACCGTTGAACTGGAGGATGGCGATGTCCGCGGAACCCGCCGCGCTCGCGTCATTGCTGCAACCCGTACGACGGCGGCTGATCCTGGCGGTCGTCTGCCAGGCCGTCGCCGCTACCTTGGGCATCGCCCCGTTCGTCGCGGTCGCGGAGCTGGGACGGGTGCTGCTCGCCCCCGGCCCCTTCGACCGGGACCGCGCCTGGACGGTCACGCTCGTCGGCGCCGCCGCCCTGCTCGTCCGGATGCTCTTCCTGCTCGCCGCCAACACCATCAGCCACTTCGCCGAGAACGACCTGCAGTTCACCATCCGGCGCGGCCTGGTGGACCGGCTCGGCCGCGTGCCGCTGGGGTGGTTCTCCACCCGGAACTCCGGCTCGGTGAAGAAGGCCGTCCAGGACGACGTGCACGCCATGCACCACCTCGTCGCCCACTCGCTGCTGGAGCTGACCTCGGCGGTGATCGTGCCGATCGCCACGCTCGCCTACCTCTTCGCGGTGCAGTGGCGGCTGGCGCTGATCACGGCCGTCCCGCTGGTGCTGGGGCTGGCGCTGTTCGGCCGTACCGGCGCCGCGTTCAAGGAGAACCTGCCGGCGCTCGACTCGGCGATGGACGACATCAACGGCGCCGCGGTGGAGTTCGTCCACGGCATCGCCGTGGTCAAGACCTTCGGCCAGGCCCGCAGGGCGCACCGCCGCTTCACCGAGGCCGCCGACCGGTTCGCCGACTTCTTCCGCTCCTGGGTCGGCTCCCTGGTACGTCCCCGGGCGCTGTCGGAGATCGTGCTGTCCCCGACGACGATGCTCCTCACCGTCCTGGGCGCGGGGACCCTGCTCATCGCCAACGGCTGGCTGGCCCCGGCCGACCTCATCCCGTTCGCCCTGCTCGGCGTCGGGCTCACCGCGCCCGTGCTGACCATCAGCTACGCCGAGGAGGAGGTCCGCGCGGCACAGGCCGCCGCACAGCGCGTCCACGCCGTACTCACCGCACCGGAACTGCCCGTGCCGGAACGGCCCCGCGCCCCCGGGGACGGCCCGGTCGCCTTCGAGGCCGTCGACTTCGCGTACGACGAGGGCAACTCGGTGCTGCACGGCATCGACCTGACGCTGGAGCCGGGCACCACCACCGCCCTCGTCGGGCCCTCGGGAGCGGGCAAGAGCACGGTCGCCGCGCTGCTGCCGCGGTTCTGGGACCCGGACCGAGGATCGGTGCGCATCGGCGGGGTGGACCTGCGGGAGATGGCACCGGCCGACCTCTACGGGCGCGTGTCCTTCGTCTTCCAGGATGTGCAGCTGCTGCACGACACGGTGCGGGCGAACCTCGCGATCGCCCGCCCCGAGGCGACGCCGGAGCAGATGCAGGCGGCCGCGCGGCGCGCCCGGATCCACGACCGCATCATCGCCCTGCCGCGTGGCTACGACTCGGTGATCGGGGAGGACGCGCGCCTGTCCGGCGGCGAGGCACAGCGGCTGTCCATCGCCCGTGCCCTCCTCGCCGACACCCCGCTGATCGTGCTGGACGAGGCCACCGCCTACGCCGACCCGGAGTCGGAGGCCGCCGTGCAGGACGCGCTCTCGGAGCTGACCGAAGGCAGAACGCTGCTGGTCATCGCACACCGCCTGCAGACCGTGACGGCCGCCGACCAGATCGTGGTGCTCAGCGGCGGCACCGTCGCCGAACGCGGCACCCACCGCGAACTGCTCGACCGGGGTGGAACGTACGCCCGGATGTGGGAGGTCCACCAGCGCTCCGGCGGCCGGCGCCCCGGAGACGAAACCGCGAACACCACAGATATCAGCGACGACCTCCCGAACACCGCGCCGGACGCCGTCACCGCATCCACCGCCACCGCCACCGTCCAGGAGACCTCGCGATGATCCGTCAACTCCTCGCGGTCGTCGGCCCGTCGGAGCGCCGCGTGCTGACGGCCGTACTTCTTCTCCAGGCCGCCGGCTCCGTCCTGCAGGCCGCAGCGTTCGTGCTGCTGGTGCCGGTCCTGCGGGAGCTGCTCGGCGGCCGTCCGCACGCCGCGTGGCCGTGGGTGGCGACGCTGGCCGGGGTGGCCGCGGCCCAGTCGGCCGCCTACTACTTCGGTGCCAAGAAGGGCTTCGAGGCCGGTGCCGCGCTCTCCCGGGTGCTGCACCACCGCATCGGCGACCACGCCTCGCAGCTGCCGCTGGGCTGGTTCGGACCAGCCCGCACCGGCGAGTTGAGCAACCTCGCCACGCAGACGGTCATGGACATCATGCGCGTCCCCGGATACCTGCTGCGGCCCCTGGTCAACGGGCTGCTCACGCCGGCCGTCGTGGTGGTGCTGATGTACGCCTTCGACTGGCGGCTGGCACTGGCGGCGACGCTCACGGTCCCCGTCGTGGTGCTGGTCTACCGCTGGAGCGGCGGCCTGACGGTGAAGGCGGACCAGCTGCGGCACAAGGCCATGGCCGAGGCCGCCGGGCGGGTCATCGAGTACGCCGAAGTACAGCCGGTGCTGCGGGCGTTCGGCCGTTCCGGGCCGGGTGGCAGCCGCGCCCTCGACGCCGCGCTGTCCGCCCAGCGTGACGCCTCGCACCGGGTCATGAGGGCCGGGCTGCCCGGCCTCGTCGGGTTCACCCTCGCGGTGCAGGCGGCGTTCACCACCGTCCTGGTGTACGGCACCTACCTCGCGCTGGGCGGCTCCCTCGCCGTGCCGGAGCTGATGGCCCTGCTCGTCCTCGCCGCCCGCTTCACCGAGCCCATGACCGAAGCGGCCAACCTCGGCTCGGCGCTCCGGTCGGCCGGAGCCGCCCTGCGCAGGGTTCAGGAACTGCTCGCCGAGCCCACACTGCCCGAGCCGGAGCGGCCCGCCGCGCTGCCGCGCGGATCGCAGATCGAGTTCGACTCCGTCCGCTTCGGCTACGGCTCCGGCAGGGTGCTCGACGGCGTCTCGTTCACCGTCCCCGAGCGCACCATGACGGCCCTCGTCGGCCCGTCCGGTTCGGGCAAGACCACGATCACCCGGTTGCTGGCGCGATTTTGGGACGTGGACTCCGGCAGCGTGCGCATCGGCGGCACCGACGTGCGCGACCTGGCGACCGAGGACCTGATGTCGCGGATCTCCGTGGTCTTCCAGGACGTGTACCTCTTCGAGGGCACCATCGAGGAGAACATCCGGTTGGGGCGGCCCGAGGCTACGGACGCCGAGGTACGCGAGGCGGCCCGCAGGGCCCGCGTCGACGAGATCGTCCAGCGGCTGCCGGACGGCTGGGACACCCAGGTGGGCGAGGGCGGCTCGACCCTCTCCGGTGGCGAGCGCCAGCGCGTGTCGATCGCCCGAGCCATTCTCAAGGACGCCGCGATCGTGCTGCTGGACGAGGCGACCGCCGCACTCGACCCGGAGAACGAACAGGCCGTGCAGGAGGCGCTGTCGGCCCTGACCGCGGACCGCACGCTGCTGGTCATCGCACACCGCCTGCAGACCGTGACGGCCGCCGACCAGATCCTGGTGCTCGACGGCGGCCGCATCGTGCAGCGCGGAAGGCACGAGGAGCTGATCGGGCAGGAAGGCCGCTACGCGGACTTCTGGACCGAGCGGGACCGGGCGCGCGGCTGGCGCCTGGCGGCCGCGGCGTCCTCGGCGTCCGGAACGCCGTATGCGCCGGCGCGCGGCTGACCTGCCCATGCGGCGAAGGCGGCTCCCCGCGGGGAGCCGCCTTCGGCAGGTGCGGGGTGTCAGCCCCGGGCACTCGGCGGCGGTGTGCCGGGCTCGCCCGCGATGCCCCAGCGGGTGGCCGACACCTCCTGGAGCACCACCCAGGTGGCCGCACGCGCCGGCTCGCCGAAGACCTCGACCACCGCGTCGGTCAGCCGGGTGATCAGCTCGGTCTCGGTCTGGCCGTCCAGCCGGCCCTCGTAGAGCTTGACATCGATCAGCGGCACGGGAGTTCCTTCCATGAACGGGACAAAGCGTCGGCAGGTCGGCGGACTTGGGAACGAGCGGGCTCAGGCCGGCGCCCCGGCGGCGGTGTATGCGGCGCTCAACGCCTCGTCGAGGGCCTGCGCCATGTGCTCGACCTGCGCGTCCGACAACCCCGGGTGGCAGGGCAGGTTGACGTGCTCGTCGAACCACAGGTGCTCGGCCACCGGGCACTCCCCCAGCCCGTGGCCGCGGTCCCGCCACTCCGGCAGCAGGTGCAACGGAAAGTAGCGCAGCTGCACTTCGACGCCCCGCTCGTCCAGGCCGCGCACCACCGCCTCCCGCGCGTCGGGGGAACCGCCGGCGAAGAAGGTGTACAGGTGCCGGGCGTGTTCGACACCCGGTCGCGGGCGCCCCACCCGGGCACCCGGGTACCGGCCGACCACCTCGTCCAGCTGCGCCGCGATCGCCTGACGGCGCTTCACCAGTTCCTCCAGCCGGTCCAGCTGCACCAGGCCCACCGCGCACGCGGCCTCCGACAGCGTGGCGTTGGTCCCGGAGCGGCGCACCCCCAGACATGCCTCCTGGTACACCGAGGAGGCGTACTTCATCCACGGCAGCAGTACCGGCTCCTCCATGGGCAGCTCGGGCGCCGACACGAACACACCGTCGACCTCGTTGGAACGCAGCCGTTCGAGGCGCTCGCTCCAGTCGTCCCGGTCGAAGGTGAGCATGCCGCCTTCGCCGAGGGTGGTGATGTTCTTCGAGGAGTGGAAGCTGAAGCAGCCGATGTCGCCCAGCGACCCGGGCCGCCGCCCGTCGTACGAGGCGCCCAGCGCGTGGGCGCAGTCCTCCACCACCAGGATCCCGCGCTCCCGCGCCATCGTGAGTATCTCGTCCATCTCCGCGGGCCATCCCCCGTAGTGCACCAGCAGGATGCCGCGGGTCCGGTCGGTGATCAGGCTCTTCAGCGCCCCGGGAGCCATGTTGAGCGACTGGGGGTCCACGTCGCAGAAGCGGACGTCGGCCTGGTAGCCGAGCAGCGGCTGCGCCGTCGCCTGGAAGGTCTGCGGGGTGACGACGACCTCGTCGCCGGGGGCCAGGTCGAGCAGGTGAATGGCGAGTTCCAGCGCGACGGTGCCGCTGGTCACGGTCAGGGCGTGGCGGGTGCCGACGTGCTCGCGGAAGCGTTCCTCGAACCGCTGCCGCCAGGACCCCATGGACAGCGAGTCGTCCGACGTCAGCAGCCGTTCCAGGGCCGCCGCCTCGTCCGCGCCGAGGATGCTCCCGCGGCTCGCGTACGGAACGGTGTAGGTTCCGCGCATGATGTGCCCTCCGGCCGAATAAAGAGATCGCATTTGCTCACCGTTTCCCTTGCACGGCAGTCGCATCGTAGGTTGGCTGTCCGTGGCGCGGAGTGAACCAATGCCAGTGCTGACGCGCCCTTGACAGGCTGACAGCCGGAAGTGTTTTTCCTTGACAGCTCTCCGCGCGATTCCGCGATACTGCTTGCCGGTCTTACCGGGCACTGAGCGCAGAGAGCGGGCGAGACATGAAATTCGGCGTGAATTTCTTTCCGGTGATCGAGCCGAGCACGAAGAGCGCCACCGACTACTACGACGAGACACTCGGCCTGGCCGAGCTCGCCGAGGCGCTCGGCTTCGAGCACGTCCAGACCGTGGAGCACTACTTCACCGGCTACGGCGGCTACTGCCCCGACCCCGTCACGCTGCTCACCGCCGCCGCCGCGCGGACCAGCCGGATCCGCATCGCGACCGGCGCCGTCATCCCCGCCTTCACCCACCCGGTGAAGCTGGCCGGCAAGCTCGCCATGCTCGACCACCTCTCCCACGGCCGCCTGGACGTGGGCTTCGGCCGTGGCTTCCTGCCCATGGAGTTCGCCGCCTTCGGGGTGGACATGGACGAGAGCCGGGCGCGGTTCACCGAGGGCGTGGAGGCGTGCGTGCGCCTGTGGACCGAGGAGGACGTGGTCTTCGAGGGCCGCTTCCACCGCTTCGGCCCGGTCACCCTGCTGCCCAGGCCGTACCAGTCGCCGCACCCGCCGGTCTTCGTCGCGTCGGCGACCAGCGCCGAGTCGTGCGCGGCCGCCGGTGCCGCCGGGCACCACCTGCAGATCGTGCCGTCGGTCACCACCGCCGAACAGCTCGCTGCGATGCTCGGGGACTACCGCGCGGCGTGGGACGCGGCCGGCCACGACCCGCAGGCCCGCCGCATCCAGATCAAATACACCTGCTATATCGATGAGGACGCCGCGCTCGCACGTCGGCAGGGTGAATTCTACGAGCGTTCCTACATCGCGCACATGGCGCGCGCGGTGGCCCCGCTGGCGAATTCCCGATCGGCTGACTACCCCGGCTACGAGAAGTTCCTGGAGAAGGCGGAGAACTATGATTTCGACCGCTCCCTGGCGGCGGACAAGGTTTTCGCCGGGAATCCGGACGAGGTGCGTGCACAGATATCCCGGGTGCGCGAGCGGCTCGGCGGGGATCTGACGGTCAGCCTCCAGTTCAACCCCGGCGGGCTGGCGTTCGCCGGCGCGGCGGCCGCCATGGAGCTCTTCGCCACCGAGGTCATGCCCGCCTTCGCCGAGGAACCCGTGGTGCGCTGACCCGCAGGACCGCGCACCGCACGGCGGCTTCGATGTGACCACGCCGCCGCCCGAAGCGTCCTGAGTGTGCGCCACTCAACCCGCCGGGTCCGACCGGGCGTTCTGAGTGGCGGCCACTCAGGATCCCGCGCCGGGCGGTGTGTTCGGCTGATGTACGGCACTGCGACGAGGACTGGGGAGTGAGAGGCATGGCCGGGTGGGACGCTGAGGCCGCGGTGGTCGGTCTGGGGGCCTGGGGTGCTTCGGCCCTGTGGCAACTGGCGGGCCGCGGCGTCGACGTGATCGGCTTCGAACGCTTCCGGCCGGGTCACGCGCTGGGCTCCTCGCACGGGGGCTCCCGGATGTTCCGCGTCACCTGCCTGGAGCACCCGCACCTGGTTCCACTCGCACGCCGGTCCCGTGAGCTGTGGTCGCAGCTGGAGGACGCCGCCGGGGAGCAGTTGTTCTTCCCCGTGGGCGGGCTGCTGGTGGGGCCGGAGAAGGGGCACGTGGCGGGCGGGACCCTGCGCGCCGCACGGCTGCACGGCATCGAGGTGCGCACCCTGTCCGCCAGCGCGCTGCGATTCCGCTTTCCGCGCCACACCGCCGTGCCCGACCACCACATAGGCGTCTGGGAGCCTTCGGCGGGCATCATCCGGCCCGAGCGCTCCATCCGGGCCGCCGTCGCCCTGGCCGAGCAGGCGGGCGCGCGCGTGTACACCGACACCCGGATCGCCTCGATCGAGCTGGTGGCGGACGGGGCCGTGCTGCGTACCGCGCAGCGGGAGGTGCGGGTGCGGCAGGTGGTGGTCACGGTCGGCTCGTGGCTGTCCACGCTGGTGCCCGGGCTGCCGCTGGAGACCGTGCGCATGCCCATCACCTGGTTCCGCCCGCTTGTTGCGGACGCCTCGTTCGAACTGGAGCAGTTCCCGGTGTTCATGCGCGAGATGGACGACGGACTGATCCTGTGGGGCAACGGCATGGAGGGCGGGCACGACGTCAAGCTCGGCCTGGAGGACCGCGGCCTTGCCGCCAAGCCCCTGGACCCCGACGACAGCGACCGCTCGGTGACGCCCGGCGACTGGTCGCGCCTGGCGCGGATGCTGCCCGCCCGCGTTCCCGGCTTGCAGGGGCTGCCCGCCAAGGTCGCGGTCTGCATGCTGACCCGCACCCCGGACGGGCAGTTCGTGGTCGGCCGTCCCGGCGGCGACCCGCGCATCGTGATCGCGGGCGGCTGCAACGCGCACGGCTTCAAACACGCCACCGGTATCGGCGAAGCGCTGGCCGACATCGTCCAGGGCAAGCCGGCCGGGGTCCCGCTGGACTTCCTCTCCCCGGACCGCCTCCGCTGACGCGGGCCGACCCGTTCCCCTTCTGGGTCCCCGCGCTCCCGCCCCCCGCATCACCCCACCGGACGACAGAAGGCGACCCGTGACGTCACCGCCGGATCAGCGACTCCATCTCCTGGCCGCCGCCGGGCAGTTCCGCGACGCGATGGCCCAACTGGCGGCACCCGTGACCATCGTCACGACCGTGGACGACGAGGGCCGCCCCTGGGGCTTCACGGCGAGCTCGGTGGCCTCGGTCTCCCTCGACCCACCCCTCGTCCTCGTCGGCCTCTCGCACACCTCCAGCTGCCACAACGCCCTGGTGTCGTCGGCGGAGTTCGTGGTCAACGTCCTCGGCGAACGGCACCGGGCCCTTGCGAAACGCTTCTCCGAGCACGGCATCGACCGCTTCGCCGGCAGCGGACTCACCACCTGGCCGGGTAGCGCACTGCCGTACCTGCCGGACGCCGCGGCGGCCTTCCGCTGCCTGACCTGGCAGGCCGTTCCGGCGGGCGACCACGACCTGCTGCTCGGCGCCCTCACCGACACCCGCACCGGCCCTGGCTCGGGCCCTTCGGCGTCCGCCCTGCTGTGGTACCGGCGGGCGTTCCACACCCCCTCCCGCTGAGCCCGGCGAAACAACAAAGCGCCGCGACCGGAGCTGACCCTCCGTCAGCCCAGCCGCGGCGCGAGGGGTAAACGGCTCACAGACGCAGCGATATCGGCTGGTCGGTGAACCAGCCGTTCAGGTCGATCAGCAGCTCGGTGCTGACCCGGGATGCCTGCGGATCGGCATCCGGGGCCGCCGCGGCCGCCAGCGCCCTCGGATCGGTCAGCGCGTGGACGGGCGCCTCGGAGTGCGCGGCCATCGACGCCAGCTCGGCGTGGAGAGCCTGCGCGTAGCGGGGGTCCTGGGTCGCCGGGTACGGACTCTTGACCCGGTCCACGATCTCCTTGGGCAGTACGTGCTCGGTCGCGGCCCGCAGCAGGCTCTTCTCCCGGCCGTCGAAGGTCTTCATCGACCACGGGGTGTTGAACACGTACTCCACCAGGCGGTGGTCGCAGAAGGGCACCCGCACCTCCAGGCCGGTGGCCATGCTCATCCGGTCCTTGCGGTCCAGCATGACCTGCACGAACCGGGTCAGATGCATATGGCACAGCTCCCGCATGCGCCGCTCCCGCGGATCCGTCGTCGACACGTGCGGCACCTCGGCCAGCGCCTGGCTGTAGCAGTCGGCCCGGTAGGCCGCGACGTCGAGACGGGCCAGCAGGTCCGGGTCGAGCAGGCTCTCCCGCGGTGCGGCGCCCGGTCCGGCCAGGATCTGGACGGCCGGGATCCACGGGAAGACGGGGGCGGCGACCGCCTCCGGCAGGTGGAACCAGATGTATCCGCCGAACACCTCGTCGGCCGACTCGCCCGACAGCGCGACCGTCGAGTGCTTCCGGATCTCGCGGAAGAGCAGGTACAGGGAGGTGTCCATGTCGCCGAAGGCGTACGGGAACTCACGGGCCCGCATCACGGCACGCCGATGGTCCGGATTGATCAGCGCCGCCGCGTCCAGCACGATGTCGCTGTGGTTGGCGCCGACGTGCTTGGCCAGCAGATGCGCGAAGGGCGCGTCGGGCGTGGCCCGCAGCTCGTCCGCCCGGAAGTTCTCCGTCTGGCCGGCGAAGTCGACCGAGAACGAGCGGACCGGTCCGGCGTCCGCGGCGGCCAGGCCCTGCGCGGCCAGCGCCGTGATCGCGCTGGAGTCCAGGCCGCCGGAGAGCAGCGAGCACAGCGGCACGTCCGCGATCAGCTGGCGCCGCACGATGTCCTCGAGCAGCTCGCGCACGGTGGCGATGGTGGTCTCGAGGTCGTCGGTGTGCTCGCGGGCCTCCAGCCGCCAGTACCGGTGCACCGTCAGGCCCTCCCTGCGGACCCGTACGCAGTGGCCGGGGCGGACCTCGTGCATGCCTTCGTAGGGCACGTGGCCGGGGGTCTTGACCAGCGCCAGGATCTCCCGCAGCCCGTCCAGGCCGACCACCGGCTCCACCGCGGGGTGGGCGAGGATCGCCTTGGGCTCGGAGCCGAACAGCACACCGTCGGCGGTCGGGTGGTAGAACAGCGGCTTGATGCCCATCCGGTCGCGGACCAGCAGCAGTTCCTCGCTGCGTGCGTCCCAGATCGCGAAGGCGTACATCCCGTTGAGCCGCTCGGCGAATCCGCTGCCCCACTGGAGGTAGGCACGCAGCACCACCTCGGTGTCGCTGCGTGTGCGGAACCGGTGGCCGTACCCCTCCAACTCCGTCCGCAGCTCCCGGTGGTTGTAGACCTCACCGGTGTAGGTGAGGGAGGCGAGCCGCCTGCCGTCCTCCTCGACGGTCATCGGCTGCGCGCCGCCCTCGATGTCGATCACCGCGAGCCTTCGGTGGCCGAGCGCCGCGTGCGGCGTCAGTTCCACCCCTTCCGCGTCCGGGCCGCGACAGGCCATCGTCGCCGTCATCGCGTCCAGCACCTGCCGCTGCTCGGTCAGATCCTGGCTGAACGCCACCCAACCGGTCATCCCGCACATAACTGAGGACTCTCCCTAGTCACCTTGGTCACCTTGAACCGGCCCCGAACGGGAGCCAGAGGGGAACGGCCGCCCTGCGGATGAGAACTGGCGCACAGAGATGGCGTGCCGCTTCGGTCGCAATCGGAAGAAACGTTACGCAGCCGGTTGGCGCAACGGCCAGGATGTCGAAGCAGGCTGACATCCTGACACTCCGGCACGGCCCGCACACCGCCGCGGTCAGCGAGGGCTGCCGCCTACTGCGGCGCGGCACCGCCGCAGTGCCGCTTGGCCGACTCGTCCTCCTGCGCGAGGCGGCGCAGCGCCAGGAGCGCCGGTTCCAGTACGACGGTCAGGAGCAGGGCGCGTTCGGCGCGCTCCAGCGGGTCGCCGGCGCCGGGTAACTGGTCGAGGTCCATCACGGCGGCGCGTTCGGCGAGCTCCGCGTAGGGGACGAGCGAGCGCCAGGTGTACTCGGCGCCGAGCGAGCGCATGATCTCCAAGGTCTCGGCGATCACGGTCCGGGCGGGTGCGTGCCGCGAGACCTGCCAGGACATCTGCGCCAGCAGCGCGTCCACGTCGGACATGCCCGGCCGGCCGACCGGCTCCCCGTCCTCGTCCTCGTCGACAGGTCTTGCCCCGAGCACCAGGCCCAGCACCTGGTGCACCTCGGCCTCGTGTTCGCCGACCGCGCCCAGCACCTGCCTGGTGGCGTCGACCGTCAGGCCGCGGATGCCGATGAGGGCACGGATCAGCCGGAGCCGGCGCAGGTGCGCCTGCCCGTACTCGGCCTGCGTCGCGGCCGTGACGCGGCCCGGCGGGAGCAGCCCCTCGCGCAGGTAGAACTTGATCGTCGCGATGGACACCCCGCTACGGCGGCTCAACTCGGAGATTCGCAACTCGTCCCGCTTCCCACTGGCTATTGGCGAGTACCACTGTCTAGTATAGATACCGCCACTCGCCAATTGGGAAGGCGAGCGCGTGTTCCTCACCCTGCCCGCATCGATTCCCACGGGCGGCCCCCATCCCGGGCAGCACGCACCGATCGGCCGCCGACCACCGACCCGTTCGCCTCCCCGTGCCGCGCCCTGCGAACACCCGCGGCACCGACCCATCGAAGGAGTGTCATGAGCACGTTGGAAACCAAGGGCGCCGCACCGCCGGCCCCGGCGCCGCGGAACGGCGGTCGCCGACGGGTCCCGCTCTGGCTGGCGATCGTCGCCTGCAGCGTCCCCATGTTCATGGTCGCGCTCGACAACCTGGTCGTCTCAACCGCCCTTCGTACTCTGGCCGTTGACCTCAAGGCGTCCACCCAGGACCTGCAGTGGTTCGTCAACGCCTATGTGCTCTGCTTCGCCTGTCTGATGCTCACCGGCGCCGCGCTCGGTGACCGCTACGGGCGTCGCAGGATCTTCCTGACGGGCATCGTGGTCTTCACACTCGCCTCGATCGGCTGCGGCCTCGCCGACACCAGCGGCCAGTTGATCTTCTGGCGGGTCGTGGAGGGAATCGGCGCCGCCGCGGTCATGCCGCTGTCGCTGACCCTGCTCGCCGACGCGGTGCCGGCCGAACGGCGCAGCCTCGCCCTGGGCCTGTGGTCCGCGGTGAGCGGTCTGGCCGTCGCCTTCGGCCCGGTGGTCGGCGGAGCGGTGGTGGACGGGCTCGACTGGCAGTGGATCTTCTGGATCAACGTGCCGGTGTGTGCCGTCGCCATACCGCTGGTGGTGTTCGCGCTCCGGGAGAGCACACTGCCCGACACGCACCTCGACCCGCTGGGGATGCTGCTGTCGACCGGCGGCCTCGTCGCGGTGGTGTGGGGCATCGTCAACGGCGAGAGCCACGGTTGGACTTCGCAACGGATCCTGGGCGCCTTCGCACTGGGCGCGGTCCTGATCGCGCTGTTCGTGCTCTGGGAACGCCGTGCGAAGCACCCCCTTCTGCCCCTTGCACTCCACCGCTCCAGCGGCTTCGTGCTGTCCAACGTGGTCGCCGCCGCCATGTACTTCGGGGTGTTCGGCTCGATCTTCCTGCTGGCCCAGTACCTCCAGATCGCCCCGCATCGCACTCCCCTGCACGCCGGGGTGTTGACGCTCGCGTGGACCCTGATGCCCATGGTCGTCGCGCCGATCGCCGGCGCCCTCACCGACCGGGTGGGCGGCGGACGCCTGATGGCCCTCGGGCTGTTCCTCCAGGCGGCGGGCCTCGCCTGGATCAACCTGGAAGCCACCTCCGACACCCCGTACTCCCACGTGGTCGGCCCGATGATCCTGGCGGGCACGGGAATGGGCTTCGTGTTCGCCCCCACCGCCGCCGTGGTCCTCGCCTCCGTCCGCACGGAGCACCAGGGCAAGGCGTCGGGTGCCAACGCGACCTACCGGGAGATCGGCGGCGCCCTGGGAATCGCCGTACTGAGTACGGTCTTCGCCCACAGCGGCAGCCCGCGCGACGCGCAGCAGTTCGTGCGCGGACTCCACCCCGCGGTGTGGGTCGGAGTGTGCGTGGTGGTCTTCGGCGGGCTGTGCGCACTCGCCATCCGGCGCGACCCGCGTCCCTGCCCGGCCGAGGAGCAGGAACCGGCCGCCGCCTTGTAGAACCTCCGGAACACCCGTCCCAGCCATCCGCCGACCACCGGTCACCGAACCGCCGGCCCGAACCCCGGTCCCGATTCCAACGCATCGCCACAGGAGCTGGTGTGTCCACCCAACGCAGCCGACGCAGCCCGATCGGACTGACCGCGGCAGTCTTCATCGGAACCTTCATGGCCCTGCTCGACATGAGCGTGGTCAACGTCGCCCTGCCGGCGATGCAGACCCGTCTGCACGCGCCGATGACCGACATCCAGTGGGTCGTGGACAGCTACGTCCTGTGCCTGTCCGCCTTCATGCTCACCGGCGGCGCCCTCGGCGACCGCTTCGGCCGCAAGAGGTTCTTCCTGCTCGGAGTCGCCGTCTTCACCGCGAGTTCGGCGCTGTGCGCGGCGGCACCCGACACCGGGACGCTGATCGCCGGCCGCATGCTCCAGGGCGTCGGCGCGGCGGCCGTGACACCCGGCGCGCTCTCCCTGCTCGCCCAGGGCTTTCCGGACCTGGCCCGCAGGGCGAAGATGATCGGCCTGTGGGGTGCGTGCAGCGGCCTCGCGGTGGTGCTCGGGCCGCTGCTCGGCGGCGCGCTCACCGACCAGTTCGGCTGGCGGTTCATCTTCCTGGTCAACCTGCCCCTCGGCGCCATCGCGCTGGTCTGCGGAGTCAGGGGCATCGAGGAGTCCTCCGACCCCGAGCACGCCGCGGCCGACCCGATCGGCCAGGTCCTGGCCGTCGTCTGGCTCGCCGCGCTCACCTACGCGGTCAACGAAGCCGGCCGCAAGGGCTGGACGTCGACCGGGATTCTGGCGTTCTTCGCCGTCGCCGCGGTCGCCTTCCTCGCCTTCGTCGTCACCGAAAGCCGCACCGAGCGGGCCATGCTGCCCGTCTCGCTCTTCGCCAACGGCCGGTTCGCGATCACCAACGCGGCATCGTTCGTCCTCGGCTTCGGCGCGTACGGCACCTTCTTCCTGCTGTCGCTGTACCTCCAGGAGGTCCAGGGCACCTCGGCCACGATGACCGGCGTGAAGTTCCTCCCCTACTCGGTGGCGATCGCGATCGGCTCGACCCAGGCCGGCCGGCTCACCGCTCGCTTCGGCCCGCGCGGTGTCATGGTGGGGGGTTACGGCTTCGTCGGCGTCGGGCTGCTCGGTCTGCTCGGCCTGACCCCCACGACCGGCTATCCGACGGTCGCGGTGCTCTTCGGGGTCCTGGGCCTCGGGATGGGCCTGGCCATCACCCCCACCAACGCCTCCGCCATGGCGGCCGTACCACGCCGGCGATCGGGCGCCGCGGCCGCGACGATCAACGCGAGCCGGCAGGTCGGCACCGCGCTGGGCATCGCCTCCCTCGGCTCCCTGCTCAACGCCCGCGCGACAACGGTGGTGGCGGACCGCCTCGACGGCCGGATCGGCGGCGGGCGGCGGGCGGCGGTGGCACAGGCCGTCGTCGCCCAGCACGGCACACCACCCCACGGGGTGCCCCTGGCCCCGCACACCGCCCACGCCTACTTCGCCGACGCATTCGTCGCCGGGCTGCACACCAGCCTGCTGGTGGCGGGCGTGGCCACCGCCCTGGCCACGCTGGCCATCGTCCCGCTGCTGCTGGCGCCCGAGCCCGCCGCGGCGGCGGCAGCGCCCGAGCCCGAAGCGCCCTCGGCGGCGCGGGTCG
>CAYNNX010000023.1:0-36303 GCA_964398515.1 uncultured Streptantibioticus sp.
GAGGGGCGAAGCTGCCGCGACAGAACTCCTCCTCCCCTTGTGGGAGGAGGCTGGGAGGAGGGGGAATCCCGCCGTTTGGGGCTTCTCACGCCGCCTCCGGCCCGGCGTCGTTGATGACCGCCAGGAACGCGTCCCCGTAGCGCGCCAGCTTGGCCGCGCCGACGCCCGGGACGGTCGACAGCGCCAGGGAATCGCGCGGCCGGCGCCGCGCCATCTCGGCCAGGGTCGAATCGTGGAAGATGACATAGGGCGGCACGCCCTGGGCGCGCGCCAGCTCCATGCGGCGGGCGCGCAACCGGTCGAACAGGGCGGCATCGGCCGGACCTTCGACCAGGCCCGATCCGGGCGCCTTGCGCTTCTCGCCCTTGGCGCGGCCGCGCGGGGCGGCGGGGTCGCGGCGCAGCTCGACCCGGCGCTCGCCCCGCAGCACGGCGCGGCAGTCGGGGCCCAGCTTCAGGCTGCCATAGCCGTCGGCATCGGCCGTCAGCAGCTCCAGCGCCACCAGCTGGCGGAAGATCGAGCGCCATTCGGCCTTGGACACGTCCTTGCCGATGCCGAAGGTCGAGACCTGGTCGTGGCCGGCGCGCACCACCTTGTCGGTGGCCTCGCCGACCAGGACGTCGATGACGTGGCCCGCGCCGTAGCGCTGCTCGGTGCGGTAGACGCAGGACAGGGCCTTCTGCGCCAGCTCGGTGCCGTCGTAGCAGTCGGCCGGCTCCAGGCAGCTGTCGCAGTTGCCGCAGGGCTCGCAGCGGTCGCCGAAATAGGCGAGCAGGGTCTGCCGCCGGCACCGGGCGCTCTCGACATAGCCCATGAGGGCGTTGAGCTTCTGGCGCTCGATCTGCTTCTGGCGGTCGGGGGCGCCGCTGGCCTCGATGAACTGCCGCTGGGTGACGATGTCGCCCATGCCGAAGATCATCCAGGCCTCGGCCGGCAGGCCGTCGCGGCCGGCGCGCCCGGTCTCCTGGTAATAGGCCTCCAGGCTGCGCGGCAGGTCCAGATGGGCGACGAAGCGGACGTCGGGCTTGTCGATGCCCATGCCGAACGCGATCGTGGCGACCATCACCAGCCCGTCCTCGCGCAGGAAGCGCGCCTGGTGGGCGGCGCGGACCGGCGCGTCGAGCCCCGCGTGGTACGGCAGCGCGTCGATCCCCTGGCGCACCAGGAACTCGGCGGTCTTCTCCACCGACGCCCGCGACAGGCAGTAGACGATCCCCGCCTCGCCCGCGTGCTCGCCCCGCACGAGCTCCAGCAGCTGCTTCTTCGGGTCGTTCTTCGGCGCGATGCGGTACTGGATGTTCGGGCGGTCGAAGCCGGCCACGAAGTGCCGGGCGTCGGTCAGCTCCAGGCGGGCCGCGATCTCCTGCCGGGTGGCCTGCGTGGCCGTCGCCGTCAGGGCGATCCTGGGGACCGAGGGCCACCGTTCGTGCAGGACCGACAGCTCCAGGTAGTCGCGCCGGAAGTCGTGGCCCCACTGGGCGACGCAGTGCGCCTCGTCGATCGCGAACACCGAGACCGTGCCGCGCTCCAGCAGCCGCATCGTCGCCTCCGAGCGCAGCCGCTCCGGCGCCAGATAGAGCAGATCCAGCTCGCCCGCGAGGAACTCCGCCTCGACCAGGCGTCGCTCGTCGGGGTCCTGCGTGGAGTTGAGGAAGCCCGCCCGCACGCCCAGCGCCCGCAGGGCGTCCACCTGGTCCTGCATCAGGGCGATCAGCGGTGAGACCACGACCCCGACGCCCTCGCGCACCAGCGCCGGGATCTGGTAGCACAACGACTTGCCGCCGCCGGTCGGCATGAGCACGAGCGCGTCGCCACCGGCGATCACGTGCTCGACGATCGCCTGCTGCTCGCCCCGGAACGCGTCGTATCCGAAGACCCGGCGCAGCACCTCGGCTGCCCGGCCCGCCCGGCCGTCCTCGTCCGCCTCGGGTCCGTGCTCGTTTCCGTTCTCCAGGACTGTCACGCGGCCATGCTAGGAGACGTCACTGACAGTCACCCTCACGTCTCCACGCCGTCACTCGTTCACCCGGCGCCCGTGCCCGATGCGGCGTGGTCGGCCATGGCGGCGAACCTGCGGACCCCCTCGTCGATCTGCGCGTGGGTGAGCAGGCTGTAGGAGAGCCGGATCCGGCGGGCGGCGCCGGGGCCGTCCTGGAAGTGCCGCATGGGCGTCCACAGCACCCCGAAGTCGCGGGCGGAGACCGTCAGCAGCTCGTCGTCGGCCTCGAACGGCACCGTGACCACCAGGAAGAAGCCTCCGCGCGGGCTGTTCCAGCTCACCCCCCGGCGCTCGTGCGACGGGAAGTGCCGGGAGAGCCCGGCGACGAGGCGTTCGAGGTTGCTCCGGTAGACCGCGATCTCCCGCTTGTTCGCCTCGGTGAGGCGGCAGTCGTGGGCGAGGAGCCTGCCGGCGATGACCGCCTGGGAGACCGCGGAGGTGTTCACCGTCAGCATGCTCTTGATCTTCGACAGCTGGTCCGCGAGCAGGCCTGCGGCGCCGTCCGCCCCGGCCACCGGCTGGTCGGCCACGATGAACCCCACGCGCGCGGCGGGAAGCCCCGTCTTGGCGAACGACCCCAGGTAGATGACGCGGCGCCCGGTGTCGAGCGACTTCAGGGTCGGCAGGCGGGTGCCGTCGGCGGTGAACAGGCCGTACGGGTTGTCCTCGAGCAGGAACAGGTCCTCGTCCTCGGCCAGCCGCAGCAGCTCGCGCCGGGTCTCCAGGTCGAGGCTGATCCCCGAGGGGTTGGAGAAGTCCGGCACCACGTAGCAGGCGCGGGGCCGCAGCCCGGCCTTCCTGGCGTCGCGCACCTTCGCCGCCAGGTCCTCCAGGTCGACGCCGCGAGGACCGCTCTCGACCATCAGCACCGGCATGTCCAGCAGTCGTGCCGCCCCCGTGAGGCCCACGTAGGTCGGCGACACGGCGAGCACGACGTCGCGCTCGTCGGCCCGCAGCGCCCGCAGCGCCAGGAACATCGCCTCCTGGCAGCCCACGGTGACGACGATGGACTCCGGGTCGACGTGGATGTCCTCGTCCAACGCCAGGTTCTTCGCCACGAGTTCGTGGATGATGCCCTTGGTGCGGCCGTACTGCAGAAGCGTGCGGCGCACCTGCGACGCGCTGTAGCCCTTCTCCGCGGCCAGGTACTCCTCATAGCGGCGGAGATACTCGTGCAGCAGCCCGGTGTCGAAGAACTCCTCGTAGGGGCGCCCCGGGGCGAACGACACCGCGTCCGGGTAGCGGCCTGCGACCTCGTTGAGGAAGTTCATCGACTCCAGCGCGGGGTCCCCGAGCGCGGGATGGAGGTCGGCGAGCGCGATGGCCGCCGGGGCGGGGGCGTCGTGCGGTTCTGCGGTCACGGCGACTGAACCTTTCACTTGGTCGTCCGGATCACTGCGGACGGTGCGGGATCGGCGTGTGTCTGACGGTGTCCAGCCGCCGGGCGTCGGCGACCCCGCCGCACCCCGCCAGTCCCAGGGCATCCCGCAGCTCCTGCGCCAGCAGGGAGAGCACCTGCCGGGCGCCCTGCTCACCGTCGGCTGCCAGCCCCCACAGCAGCGGGCGTCCGACCATGACCCCGGCGGCCCCCAGGGCGAGCGCCCGCAGCACGTCGGTACCGCTGCGGATACCGCTGTCCAGCAGCACCTGGCAGCGCCCGCCCACCGCCTGGCAGACGGCCTGGAGCATCTCGGCGCTGGCGACGGCGCCGTCGAGCTGGCGGCCCCCGTGGTTGGAGACGACGACGGCGTCGACACCGAGGTCGGCCGCGCGCGCCGCGTCGTCCGGGGCGAGCACCCCTTTGAGAACCAGCGGCAGGCCCGTGCGGGCCCGCAGCTGCTCCAGGTCCGACCAGGTGAGCGACGGGGCGAACTCGGTGCTGGTGTGCGCGGCCACGGCGGAACCGCCCGGCAGCGACCGGTGGGCCTGCGACGCGGCACCCGCGTCGAGGTTGGCGGCGGTGACGCCGGCGGGCAGGGCGAACCGGTTGCGGACGTCACGCAGCCGCCGTCCCATCCACGGGACGTCGACGGTGAGCACCAGCGCCTGGCAACCGGCGTCCTCGGCACGGCGGACCAACTCGTGGCGGAGCTCGCGGTCCCTCAGCCAGTACAGCTGGAACCAGGTCGAGCCGCCCACCTCGGCGATCCGCTCCAGGGGGTGGCTGCTCAACGTGGCGATCGTGAAGGGGACTCCGGCCTCCTTGGCCGCCCGCGCCAGCGCGAGTTCGCCTTCGGGGTGAAGCAGCCTCTGGTACGCGACCGGGGCCACCGCGACGGGCAACGACGCGGTGCCGCCGACCAGTTCGCAGCCGGTGTCGCAGCCGGAGACGTCGCGCAGCACACGGGGGATGATGCCGACCCCGTCCAGGGCGGCGCGGTTGGCGGCCATGGTGACCTCGGATCCGCTGCCGCCCTCGACGAAGTCCCAGACGTCCCCGGGCAGTGCGGCCTCGGCCAGCCGCCGCATGTCCTCGAGGCAGACGGCCCCCCGGTCCTCGCTCACCGCCGCCGCCCGGAGCCCTTGAGCCGCTCCAGCTCGACGGCCTCGTACAGCGCCTTGATGTTGGAGCTGCCGAAGGTCTCGGCGCCGAGCCGCTCGATGACCTCGAAGAAGAGGGTGCGACGGGGGTGCGTCGAGCGGGTGAAGATCTGGAAGAGCTGCCCGCCGTGGTCCTCGTCGGCCAGGATGCCCAGTCCGCGCAAGTCGGCCACCGAGTGCGTCTCCAGCGCGATGCGCTCGGCCAGGAGGTCGTAGTACGTGCCCGGCGTCGACAGGAAGCGGACCCCGCGGGCGGACATCGACCGCACGGCGCGGACGACGTCGTCCGTGGCGAAGGCCACGTGCTGGACGCCGCCACCGCCGTGGTTCTTGAGGAACTCGTCGATCTGGCCCGGATCGGCGCCGGTGTCGGGCTCGATGATGGTGAAGGTGAGCCGCTTGGCGGCGCTCTGCACCACCTTGGAGTTCATCGCCTGGGTGCCCACCGAGATGACCTCCTCGAAGGTCATCCGGAAACCGAGGCGCCGGTAGAAGTCGACGGTCGGATCCAGCAGCCCGTTCTCGACGCACACGGCGAAGTGGTCGATCTCCAGAAGCCGGATGTCGTTCTCGGGGTTCTCGGGGTTCTCGGCGCCCGTGCCGGCCGCGGGCCGCTCGGCCGTCACCGGTGTGAAGCCCGCAGGCAGCTCGGCCGGGTCGGCGGGGTCCCGCTGCACGAAGGTGTGCACGGTGTCGCCGAAAGCGGCCACGGTCGCCGTGGTGAACGGGTGGCGCCCATCGACGGTGCGCGGCTCCGCCACCACGCGGGCCCCGGCCGACACGGCGAGCTCGAACGCGGCACGTGCGTCCTCGGTGCGCAGCGCTATGTCCGCCACGCCGTCGCCGTGGGCCAGCACGTACACCCTGGCGGGGTGCTCGTCCGATATGCCCTCGGTCAGCACCAGGGTGACCCGGCCCTGCTTCAGGGCGACGCTTCGGAAACCCTGCTCGGCGGAACCGGCCGTGCCCGCCACGGTGAACGCGTACTGCTCGGTGAAGGCGGCACACGTGGCTTCGAGCCGGTCCACGTAGAGCTCGACGTATTCGATTTCCGGATCGATCGGCAGGGTCGACGCGGGCAACGTTCCCACTCGCTTTCCTTTTCCAGGGGGAATCCACGTAACACGAATACCGTCACCGGCCGGCTCGGCCCGCACGACAGACAGGGGCGCGGGAAACCGGGGCGCGGCTCAAATCCGGTCGAGGCCGGACGAGATCGCCGCAGGGCGTCACACCCGCGACGTGAAAAAAGTGGCGCTGACCGACGGTCAGAAACGTCGGAAATGCGGCGCGGCTGCTTCGTGGAATTCCAACGCTGTTTCCCCCGTGTTCTGGTGACGTAAGCGGGTGCCCTCGGCACCGCGCCGACAGCATAGCCCCTTGGCTGAACTGCGTCAGCTGTGTGATCACTCGGCAGAACGCCCAATGTGCAAGCGACTTGGCCGACCGGGGACCCGCGTGCAGGCCGCGACCCGCTTCCGGGAAGCACCGAGGGACAAACCAGTCGATGCCGCGTCAGCTCCGGCGAACGGTGACGCGTATCACCCGCCGACCAGGGAGAGTTGACGCGTTCGCAACCCCGCGTCGCCGCTCCCACCGCCTCTTATCTCGGTACGCTAGGGTGCGACGGGTGGTGACCGCCGGGGGTGAGCCGGGTGTTCTCGTCCATCGGGCGTGCTTCGCGCAGCGAACGTGCGACGTGAATCCCGAGAACTTGGGGAGAGGCATGCGCGAATTTCGGCTGGAAGCGGTGAGCAAAACCTACCGCGAAGGTCGGCAAGTGCTCGTCGGCGTCGACATGGAAGTGTCGCCCGGTGATGTCGTGGCGGTTACCGGAAGCAATGGCTCGGGCAAGTCGACGCTCCTGCGGATCCTGGCCGGCCTCACCCGGCCGACGTCCGGCTCGCTGACCGGCAGGCCCGAGGCGGTCGGTTACGTGCCGGACCGCTTCCCGCCCAACGAGCGGTTGTCCGCCTCGTCGTACCTTCGGCACATGGGCCGCGTCCGCGGACTGTCCACCCGCCGGGCCGCCGCCAGGTCGGCGGAGCTGCTGGAGCGCCTGGCGCTGGTCGGCGGGGCGAGAACCCCCATCAAGGCGCTGTCCAAGGGCAACGCGCAGAAGGTCGCGCTGGCGCAGGCGCTCTTGGTGCCTCCGCAGCTGCTGGTGCTCGATGAGCCGTGGTCGGGGCTGGACGCGTCCGCGCACGGCGTGCTGGCCGAGCTCATCGGCGAGGTCGCGCAGGCCGGCGGGGCGGTCGTCTTCACCGACCACCGCGAGTCGGTCGCGCAGGTGACCGCGTCCAAGGTCTACGAGATCGACTCCGGCAGGCTCACCAGGCGCGAGCAGACGCCGTACGGCCACCGGACCGAGGTGGCCCGGGTGGTGCTGCGCGCGCCGGGGGACGGCCGGATCCCCAACGAAGTGGATTGGTACGCCGTGGGCGGGGTGCTGGAGATCCTCCGCCGGGAGGAGCACATCAGCATGCGGGTCACCAGTGCGCAGTGCGATCTGCTGCTGCTCACCGCCTTGCAGAACGGCTGGTCGGTGGGGGATGTGCGGCACGCCTCCGGCGAGGGCGCCGGGGCAGGGTTCGCGAGCCGTGGCGGTGCCCGGTGATCGCTCTGTTCCGGTACACGCTCTCCGTCCTGCTGCACTCCCAGCGCTACCTGCCGCCCACGCTGGCCTTCCTGGCGCTGCTGGCGATCCTGACGAGCAGCGACTCGGGCCCGATCCTGCCGGTCTACGCGGTCTGCGCGGGCCTGGTGTTCGTGTGCAGCACCTGGCTGACCGTCTCGCTGGTCAACACCGAGGAGCCGGTCAGCCGCGCCATCGTCGTGGTGAACTCCAGGGACTCCCGCAAGGTCCTGGCCGCGGCCGTGCTGGTCGCGCTGGCGGCTTCGCTCTTCCTGACCGTGATCGGCCTGTACTACCCGCTGGTCTCCGGGAAGCACACGGTGACCGGCAGCGATCTGCTGCTCGGCGCCGAGGCCCAGTTGACCTGCGCATTCGTGGGGATCGGGATGGGGCTGCTGACCTCACGGCTGGTGATCGGGCGCCCCGGCTACTCCCTGGTGGCCGCGCTCGCCCTGGTGCTGGCCCTGCTGCTGGTGAAGTGGATTCCGCCGGTCCATCCGCTGCTCAGCCTGCTGGGCGGCGGCCGGAAGGCGGCGGACCTGATGGCACCGGTCTCGGGGCTCGCCGCGGTCGGCGTCCTCGTCCTGCTGGCCAGTGCGGCAGGCACCCAGTACGTCGCGGTCCGCCGGGACTGAGGCAACCGGGCGGAATACCGCCGGAGTTCACCCGCTCCGGCGTCGCCGCGGAGATCGTTTTCCAGACCGTGGAGAAGGCACTTCTGCCATGATGTGTGCATGCTGATAGCCATCGCCGGTGCGTCCGGCATGCTCGGAACCGCCTTGACCGGTCACCTTCGGCACAACGGGCACGAGGTGGTCAGGCTGGTCCGCGGCGAGGCGACCGCGCCGGACACGCGTGGCTGGGATCCGTCGTTCGGACGGATCGACCCCGGCACCCTCGAAGGCGTCGACGCGGTGGTCAACCTCTACAGCACGGGACTCGCGGGCAAGCGCTGGAGCGAGACCCAGAAGCGGAAGATCCGCGACAGCCGGGTGATCCCCGCGCGGACCCTGGCGGAGGCGGTGGCCAAGGCGGGCGTGCCGCTGCTGCTGAACGGCTCGGGCACCTCCTACTACGGTGACACCGGCGGGCGGGTCGCCGACGAAAGCGCCGCGGCAGGTGAGGACTTCCTCGCCCGGGTCTGCCGCGAGTGGGAGGAGGCGGCCGCCTCGGCCGCCGACGCCGGCACGCGAGTCGTCCTGCTGCGCACGGGAGTCGTGCTGTCCAGGGCCGGCGGCGCCCTCGCGACCATGACGCCGGCCTTCCGGCTCCTCCTCGGCGCCCGCCTCGGCAGCGGGAGCCAGTACGTGCCGTGGATCTCCGTCGGCGACACGGTCGCGGCGATCCGCCACCTTCTCGAGGGCGGCCACGCCGCCACCCCGGTCGCCGGGCCGGTCAACCTCACCGCCCCGAACCCGGTGACCAACCGGGAGTTCACGCACGCCCTGGCCCGCGCCCTCCACCGGCCGGCGCCCTGGGTAGCCCCGCGCCCCCTGGTGCGTGCGGTGCTCGGGGAGTACGCCGACGGGTTGTTCATCACCCAGCGCGTCGCGCCCGCGGTCCTCACCGGCAGCGGGTTCACCTTCAGGCATCCCTCGCTGGAAGACGCGCTCGCCAGCCTCTTCCCCGCGTGAGCCGGGGCGGGCCGCCGGCCCGCTCCCGGCCCACCGCCGTCATGCGACGAGGTCTTCGGCCTTGCCCAGCCTGCGGATCCGCGGGTGCGCCAGCAGAACGGTGCCGCCGGCGGCGACCAGTCCCGCGCCGGAGAGCGTGAGGCCGAGGCCCGCACCGGGGCCGATGAGCGCCGAGGACAGCTGAGCCGCGGCACCGCCCAGCAGCGTGCCCAGTGGAATGGCGCAGAAGTTGAGGGTTCCGGCGGTCGCGTTCAACCGGCCGAGCAGATGAGCCGGGGTGAGGGACTGCCGGAGCGTGGCGATCGTCGAGTTCCACAACGGAAGGGAGAACGACGACAGGACGCGCAAGGCGATCAGCACGGGGACGGTCGGCAGGACGAGTGCGAGCGGCGCGGCGATCCAGGCCCCCGCCGCCGAGTTGGCCAGCAGCAGGGCGCGTCCCGTGCCGAGGCCCCGGGTCAGCCGGGTCGTCGCCCAGGCACCGGCCACGGCCGCCACGCTTCCGGTGGCGAACAGCACGCCCGCGATCCCGGCGGACAGGTGAAGGCCCTTGTAGGCGAAGAGCAGCAGCACGGTGTTGACGGCGGCGTTGCCGAAGTTGCGCAGGGCGGAGGCGATCGTGGTCCGCCGGAGTATCCGGTGCTGCCACAGGGCGGCGATGCCCTCGCGGATGTCGCCGCGGACGGAGGAGCCGGCGGCGCGCTCGGCGGGCGGCGGTTCGACCGATCGCAGCACGGCCACACCCGCCACCGAGAACAGGAACGACGCACCGTTCACACCGAGCGCCGTCGGCCCGTCCCACCACTGGATCAGCAGCCCGCCGAGCGTGGGACCGGCGAACAGGCTGAGCGTGTTGGACACCTCCATACGCGAGTTGGCGGTGCCGAGCATGCCGGTGGGGACCAGGGTGGGCAGATGGGACTGGCTCGCGACGTTGAAGACCACGGCGAGGACACCGCTGACGAGAGCCACGGCGTACAGCAGGCCCATGCTCAGCCGGCCCGCCATCGCCATGGCCGGGATCGCGCAGAAGGCCGCGGCCCGCACGAGATCGGCGGTGACCATGACCGGGCGCCGCCGCACCCGGTCCATCCACGCCCCGACGAACAGCCCGAGCACGGTGTAGGCCCCGGTGCCGATGGCGCCCAGCACGCCGACCTGGAGCTCCGAGGCGCCGCACGCGGTAATCGCGACGGTGGGCAGGACGAAAGCGGCGATCTGGTCGCCGACCACACTGACGCTCTGCCCGAACCAGTACCAGCGGAAATCCCGCTGCGGCGACGAGCGGTCCGGCGAGGCGATTTCCGCCGCTTCGTGAACCGTATTATCCGGGCCCTCAGCGGGACGAGTCGACCTTATTGGTCTCCATGGACTCAAGACATCTCCTGTCAGCGTCTTGCGGGACACATCCCTGGGGTGCGGTCCGGACATGCGCACGGTGAACGCCGGGTGTCCGGTCGGCGCGCGGTGCGGGTCGCGCGCCGAGGAGGATATGCTGATCAGACGTCACGGTTCCGTGCTCATGGCAGAGTTGGCGTTGTCCGCGTGAGTTACGTCACGTGCGGCTCAGGTTGTTCGGCTCCCTGGGTCGTCAGTAGCGTGCAGTCGGCTCAGGGCAGGCCCGTCTCCGGGCGGGACAGCGTGGCGTGAAAGCGCAAAGGCAAGGAAAAACGGGGGCTCTGAATGTCGGGGCATATTGTGTCTCGGGAAATGCTGAAGTCCAAAATTCACCGGGCGACCGTGGTGCAGTCGGATCTGCACTATGTCGGTTCCATCACCATCGACGCCGCTCTCATGGAGGCGGCGGACCTGCTGCCCGGTGAAAAGGTGGACGTCGTCGACATCGACAACGGCGCGCGGTTCACCACCTACGTCATCTCCGGTCCCCGGGACAGCGGTGTGATCGGCGTCAACGGTGCCGCGGCCCGGCTGGTGAGCCCGGGCGACCTGGTGATCATCATCTCCTACGCGTCGGTCGCCGAAGAGGCGGCACGCGAGTTCCAGCCCAGGATCGTCTTCGTCGACGCCGACAACAGGTGCATCACGTCGGGCAGCGACCCCGCCGATGTTCCGGACGGATTCGGCCTGCAGCGGGGGGACGTCGTAGGGGCCTGAGGGCGCCCCGACGTGCCCTGATCCGCCGCGGCCGGGAGGACCCCGCCGCGGCCGGTAACCGTTCCGTGCTCGTCCGCCTCGCGGGCGGGGAGCACGCCATCGCTGTGACCGCGCCTTGGCGCACGCATCTGGAGGTAGTGCTGGTGGCCGACTTCGAACGCATGACGACGCTCCCCTACGACCTGCGAATAAAGGAGTTGTTCGACTACTTCGACGCACGGCGCGCCGTGGAGGCGGCCGGACCGAGCGAGCAGCAGGGCGTGTGGGAGGTCTTCCGCCACGACGAGGCGATGGCCGTCCTCAGCGACCACGAGACGTTCAGCAGCGACAAGACCGCGCTGATCCCCGAGGACCAGAAGCAGCTGGCGCAGGCCGCCCGGGGCAACTTCATCGGCGTGGACCCGCCGCTGCACACGCAGATGCGCGCCCTGGTCAACCGCGCCTTCACTCCGCGGGTCATCTCCGACCTCGAACCGCGGGTGCGGCACCTCGCCGGCAGGCTGCTCGACGCCGCCATCGCGGACGGCGGCAGCGAGGTGACCTTCGACCTCAGCCAGGACTTCGCGAGCAGGCTGAGCGCCGCCGTGATCGCCGAGCTCTTCGGCATCCCCGAGACCGACCACACCATGTTCTGGAAGTGGTCCGACGCGCTCATCGGCTCCCGGCCCTTCGGCGAGCTCGGGGTGGTCGACGAGGCCGCGATGCGCAAGATCGGCGAAATGCTGCGCGAGGCCAGCGAGTACCTGCTCACCCACATCAGCGCGCTGCGGGCCCGCCCGGGTTCGGACCTGACGTCCACGCTGACCCGGGTGGAGGTCGAGGGCAGGCGGCTCGCCGACGACGAGATCTTCGGCATCATCGGCATGTTCCTGATCGCGGGCCACATGTCGACGTCGCTGCTGATCGGCAACACGGTGATGTGCCTGGACGAGCACCCGGAGGCGATGGCCGCGGTGCGCGCGGACCCGGCGGCGCTCGCCCCGGCCATCGAGGAGGTCCTGCGCTGGCGCCCGGCGCTCGTGCGGGACCAGCGGGTGGCGACGCGCGACGCCGAGCTGGGCGGCACCGTCATCCCGGCCGGCGCCAACGTCTGCGTCTGGCTGGCGTCGGCCAACCGCGACGAGCGGGTCTTCAAGGACCCCGCGACGTTCGACATCCACCGGGACCCCAATCCGCACCGCGCCTTCGGCAAGGGCATCCACTACTGCCTCGGCGCGCCGCTGGCCCGGCTGGAGACGCGGGTCGCCGTTCAGCACCTGCTGGAGCGGTCCTCCGACCTGACCGTGCTGCGCGACGCGGGGATCGAACTGCACCGCTCGATCGGCCTGATCGGCCCGGTCCGCCTGCCGGTCTCGATGCGCGCGGCGGGCCGCTGATGCGCGTCCTCACCGCCGCCGCACCCGGTTCCGGCCTCTTCCTGCCCACCATTCCGCTCGCCTGGGCCCTGCGCTCCGCCGGCCACGAGGTGATGGTCGCCAACACCGGCGCCGCCTCGCGCACCATCGCCGCCAGCGGCTTCTCCACCGTCGACGTCGCCCCGGACGCCGATGTGTTCGCGAACTTCATGGCGGCCAGCCAGGCGATCAACGCGACCCCGCCCGGCCGGCCGCGGCCGCGGCGCGGCGGGATGGGGCTGTTCGGCGAGGAGATGGCCGACGGGCTGCTCAAGCTCGCCGAGAGCTTCCGCCCCGACCTGGTGGTCTCCACCCTGGAGCAGGGGGCGGGGCAGATCGTCGCCGCCCAACTGGGCATCCCCTACGTCGAGCAGAGCGTCCGCCTGGCCTGGGCGGGCTCCGACGACCAGGCCAGGAAGTACCGCGACTCGGTCGCCGCCTACCTGGAGCCGACCCGGGAGCGCCTGGGCGTGCCCGGGCCGTGGACCGAGCCCGCCGCCGTGCTGGACATCCGGCCCCCGAGCCTGGGCGGCCGGGCGTCGCAGTCGCAGTGGCTCATGCGGTACGTGCCGTACAACGAGGGCCGCCTGCTGCCGGAGTGGGTGTTCGACAAGCCGGAGCGGCCGCGGGTGTGCGTGACGATGGGCAGCGTCCTCGGCACGCTGCCGGACGGCTCGTCGCTCCAGGAGCTGTTCGTGGCGGCCGTGCGGGCGATCCTGGTCGAACTCGGCGAGCTGGACATCGAGATCGTGGTCGCGATGGGCGACACGGAGCTGGAGGCGGCCGGACCGCTGCCCGACCGGGTGCGGATCGCGGGCTGGGTGCCGCTGAGCGCACTGCTGCCCAGCTGCACCGCGGTCGTCCACCACGGCGGAGCCGGCACCTCGCTGACCGCGCTGACCGCCGGAGTGCCGCAGCTCGTCCTGCCGCGGACGGCCGACCAGCCGGCCAATGCCGAAGTGCTGGCGGCCCGCGGGGTCGGCATCCTGATGCGCCCGGACGAGATCAGCCCGGCCGCCGTGCGGAACAACCTCGTCCGGCTGCTCGACGAAGCCGGCTTCCGGCGTGCCGCGGAAGAGGTGCGCGACGAGATCGGCGGCATGCCGAGCCCGGCCGAGGTCGTGGGGCGCCTGGAGGCCCTGGCCGGTTGAGGCGCTGAGGCGTCGATGCCGCTGAGGCCGCGCGCCGCCGCGGCCTCGCCGGCATCGACGTACGCGATGGCGAACTCCCCGCTGTCCGAGGACCTGCCTCGGCACAGCACGTTGACTGGAATGTGAGAGATGTCCCACCAAACCGGTGAGAGCAAGCCGCTGTCCGCCGCGCAGGCCGGCATGTGGTTCGCACAGCAGCTGGACAAGACGAATCCCATCTTCAGCGGCGGGCAGTACGTCGAGATCGAGGGTGCCGTCGACCCGGCCGTCTTCGAGGCGGCCGTGCAGCAGGCCCTTGCGGAGGCGGAGGGGATGCACGTCCGGTTCGCCTACGGCGAGGACGGTCCGGTGCAGACCCCGGTCGAGTGCACGACCGCGCTGTCCTTCGCGGACGTCAGCGACTCGGCGGACCCCCGGGCGGCCGCCGAAGAACTGATGTGGCGTCAGATGAGGGTCCCGGTCGACCTGGAGCGGGACGGCCTGTACACCTGCACCCTCTTCAGGGTCGCGGCGGACCGGTACTTCTGGTTCCAGCGCGGCCACCACATCGTGTGCGACGGGTACTCCTCGTCGCTCTTCGCGGGCCGTGTCGCCGACATCTACACGGCGATGACCAAGGGGGCCGACTTCTCCGACGGCGCTTTCGGCCCGATCAGCAGCCTGCTCGACGACGACGCCGCGTACCGGGCGTCGGAGCAGTTCGCCGAGGACCGCGCGTACTGGCTGGAGCGGATGGCCCAGAGCTCGGACGTCCTCGGGCTCGCCGACCAGACCGCGCAGCCGGCCCACACCTTCCTGCGCGAGACGATCGAGGTCGGCGAGTCCGTCCGCGACAGCCTCCAGGCGCTGGCCAGAAGCGCGCGGACCAGCTGGTCGGTGGCGGTCTGCGCGGTGATGGCGGTCTACGTCAGCCGGATGCGCGGTGTGCGGGACGTGGTGATCGGGCTTCCGGTGGCCGCCCGCTTCGGCCCCGTGATGCGGCGTACCCCGGGCATGGCGGCCAACATCGTGCCGCTGCGGCTGGACGTCGACCCCGCCATGAGCGTGCGGGACCTCGTCCGGCAGACGTCGAGGGAGATCAAGGGCGCGCTCGCGCACCAGCGGTACCGCTTCGAGGACATGCGCCGGGACCTGAAACTCGCCGACGGGCAGCGGCTGTTCGGCCCCTCGGTCGACGTGCTGCGGTTCCAGGACGACCTCGTGTTCGGCGAACACCGCGCGACCGTCAACATCCTGTCCAACGGCCCGGTGGAGGACTTCAACCTCGCCGTCTACAGCGGCGACAGCATCCCCGGCCTGCGGGTCTGCCTGGACGCCAACCCCCGGCTGTACGACGCCGACACGCTGATCGCGCACCGCGACCGGCTGGCCCTGGTCTTCGACTCCTTCGCCGCCGCCGACCCCGACGAGCCCATCCGCACGATCGGCATGCTCCACCCCGACGAACTGCGCAGGCTGCAGGGCGAATGGCAGGGGCCGCGCCAGGAGATCCCGGCCGGCAGCGTCCGCGAGCTCTTCGAAGGCCAGGCGGCCCGCACCCCGCACGCGCCCGCGGTCACCTGCGACGGCGAGACCCTCACCTACGCCGAACTCGACGCGCGGGCCAACCGGCTCGCCCGCCACCTGGCCGGGCTCGGCGCGGGACCCGAGCGGTTCGTGGCGCTGGCGCTGCCGCGCACGGCCGAGACGGTCGTCAGCCTGCTCGCCGTGCTCAAGAGCGGTGCCGCCTACGTCCCGGTCGACGTCACCTACCCCGCCGACCGGATCGCCTTCATGCTCAGCGAGGCGAACCCCGTGCTGGTGATCACCGCGCGGGAGACCGCCGCCGCCCTGCCCGCCGCATCGGCCACGCCGCGCCTGGTGCTGGACGACCCCGAAGTCGCCGCCGACGTGGCCCGGCAGCCCGGTACACCGCTGGGGGACGCCGAACGGATCCGTCCCGGCCACCCGCTCAACCCGGCCTACGCGATCTACACCTCGGGCTCCACCGGACGGCCCAAGGGCGTGGTCATCTCCCACCGCAGCATGGTCGACTTCCTGACCTGGGTGGTACGCGACTTCGGCACCGAGAGCCTGTCGCACGTGCTGGCGTCCGTCTCGCTGAGCTTCGACCCGTCCGTGCTGGAGATCTTCGGGCCGCTGGTGTCCGGCGGCCAGGTCGAGGTGCTCAGCGGCCCGCTGGCGCTGGGCGAACGGTCCCTGTCCGGCACGTACGCGGGCAGCGTCCCCTCGGTGATCTCCACCCTGGCGACCGGGACCGGCCTGGACCTGAAGACCGGCACGATCGGGCTCACCGGCGAGATGCTCACCGAGCAGGTCGTCGGCGAGATCCGGCAGGCCATACCGGGCTGCCGGATCGCCAACCTCTACGGCCCGACCGAGGCCGCCGTCTACTCGACGGCCTGGTTCTCCACCGGCGACGAGGTGCTGACGCCACCGGTCGGCCGTCCCCTGCCCAACACCCGGGTCCACCTGCTCGACGAGCAGCTGGAACCGGTGCCCGTCGGCGTCACCGGCGAGCTCTACATCAGCGGCGAGGGGCTGGCCCGCGGCTATCTGCACCGGCCGGGGATGACCGCGGACCGGTTCGTGGCCGACCCCTTCGGGGCGCCGGGCGAGCGCATGTACCGCACCGGCGACCTGGGCCGGTGGCGTGCGGACGGCACCATCGAGTACCTCGGCCGCGCCGACGACCAGGTCAAGGTGCGCGGCTTCCGCATCGAACTCGGCGAGATCCGGACCGTGCTCGCCAAGGCCCCCGGCGTCCGCCACGCGGTCGTCGCCGCCCGTGACGACCAGCCGGGCAACAAGCGGATCGTCGGCTACGTCCTGCCCGAACCGGACCGCGTGCTGGACCCGGAGGAGCTCACCGCACGGCTCGCCGCCGTCCTGCCCGACTACATGGTGCCGGCCGTGATCGTCGTCCTGGACCGGCTGCCGCTGACGCCCAACGGCAAGCTCGACCGCAAGGCGCTGCCCGCACCCGACGTCGCCGCGCAGCGCACCGGGCGCTCCCCGCGCAACCGCGAGGAGGAGGTGCTCTGCTCGCTCATCGCGGAACTGCTCGGCGTCGCATCCATCGGCATCGACGACAACTTCTTCGAACTGGGCGGCAACTCGCTGATGGCCATCAAGCTGATCAGCCGGGTGCGCAACACGCTCGGCGTCGACCTGGAACCGCGCACCCTCTTCGAATCGCCCAGCGTGGCCAGGCTCGTCGCCGGCCACTTCGGCGCCGCGGCCGCCGCGAAGGACGAGCCGCCTCGACCCGTGCTGCGCCCGAGATCCCGTCGGGCAGGCGAGGAGTAGCATGATCCCCCTGTCGTTCGCCCAGCGCCGGCTGTGGTTCCTGCACCGGCTGGACGAGAACAGCGCCGCCTACAACATCCCGCTCGAGGTGCGGCTTTCGGGCGAGTTGGACCGCGAGGCGCTGCGCGCCGCGATCGCCGACGTCGTCGCCCGGCACGAGTCGCTGCGCACCGTCTTCCCCGACGTCGACGGGGAGCCGGAGCAGCGGATCCTCGAGGCCGAAGAGGTCACCGTGGCGCTGCCGGTCGTCGGTGCCGACGAGGCCTCGCTGGAGGAGGCGCTGGACCGGGCGGCGAGCGCACCCTTCGACCTCTCCGTTGAACTGCCGCTGCGAGCCACCCTGTTCGCGTCGGCGCCCACCGAGCACGTGCTGATGCTGGTGGTCCACCACATCGCCGGCGACGGCTGGTCGATGGCCCCGCTGGCCCGGGACGTGGCCACCGCCTACGAGGCCCGGCGCAACGGCAGGGCACCCGGCTGGGAAGAACTGCCGGTGCAGTACGCGGACTACACCCTGTGGCAGCGCGAACTGCTCGGCGAGGAGAGCGACGAGAACAGCCGCATCTCGCGCCAACTGGCCTACTGGCGCCAGGCCCTGGACGGCATCCCCGACCAGCTGACCCTGCCCGCCGACCGCCCGCGCGGCGCGGCGGGCGGGCGGCGCGGCGCCTCCCTGCCGTTCCGGCTCGACGCGCGGCTGCACCAGGGGCTGCTGGGCATCGCACAGGGCGGCGGCGCCAGTCTCTTCATGGTGCTTCAGGCGGGGCTCGCCGCCCTGCTCACCAGGCTCGGCGCGGGCGAGGACATCCCGATCGGCACCCCGGTCGCGGGCCGTACCGAGGAGGCCCTCGACGACCTGGTCGGCTTCTTCGTCAACACCCTGGTGCTGCGCACCGACACCTCGGGCGACCCGAGCTTCGCCGATGTGGTGGGCCGGGTGCGCGAGGCCGCCCTCGCGGCCTTCTCACACCAGGACGTGCCGTTCGAGCGCCTGGTCGAGGCGATCAACCCGTCACGGTCGACCGGCGGCCACCCGCTCTTCCAGGTGCTCCTCGCGCTGCAGAACAACACCGCGGCCGTCATCGAGCTGTCCGGCCTGCGCGTCGCCGCCCGTCAGCGCACGCTCGGCGAGGCCCGCTTCGATCTCGCCCTCCACGTCACGGAGGAGTTCGGCCCGGACGGCGCACCCGCGGGCCTTCAGGCCCGGGTGGACTACAGCACCGACCTGTTCGACCGGGACACCGCCGCCGACCTGGCCACCCGGCTGACCCGGCTGCTCACGGCGGTGGCCGCCGACCCCGGGATCAGGCTGAGCGAGGTGGAGATCACCGACGCCGCCGAACGGCACCGCGTGCTGCACGAGTGGAACGGGCCGGTCGCCCCCGTCGCGTTCCGCGGCGTCGTCGACCGCTTCGAGGCGCAGGTGCGCGCCACACCGGACGCGACCGCCGTGATCTGCGGGACCGAGGTGCTCACCTACGCGCAGCTCAACGCCCGGGTCAACCGGCTGGCGCGCTGCCTGGCCGACCTGGGTGCGGGCCCGGACCGGCTGGTGGCGGTCGCGCTGCCGAGGACCGCGGACCTGGTCGTGGGCCTGCTCGCGGTGCTCAAGTCGTCGTCGGCCTACCTCCCCGTCGACGTGCGGTATCCGGCCGAGCGCATCGCCTACACCCTCCGCGACGCCCGGCCGATCCTGCTCGTCACCACCGCGGACCTGGCCGACGGGCTCCCCGACACCGGCACGCCGCGGCTGGTGATCGACGCGCCGGAGACCGTCTCCCGGCTCGCCGCCCACCGTGCGGACGATCCCGGAACCCGGGCGCTCCCGCACCACCTCGCCTACGTCATCTACACCTCCGGCTCGACCGGCCGGCCCAAGGGCGTGGCCGTCGAGCACGGCTCCCTGGCGGCCTACGTGGCGCGGGCCCACGACACCTACGCCGGCGCGGCGCAGCCCAGCGACACCGGCACCGCGCTGCTGCACGCCTCGATCGCCTTCGACGCGACGGTGACCACCCTCTACACGCCGCTCGCGGGGGGCGGCAGTGTGCGGCTGGGCGCACTGGACGCCGCCGAGGCCACCGGGGCCCGGCCGGTCTTCCTGAAGGCCACCCCGAGCCATCTGGCCATGCTGAACGCGCTGCCGGAGGAGTTCTCGCCGTCGGACACCTTCGTCATCGGCGGCGAGGCGCTCCACGGCGACGTCCTCCGGCAGTGGCGGGCGGCCCACCCGCAGGTGACGGTCTTCAACTCCTACGGGCCCACCGAGACCACCGTCAACTGCATCGAGTTCCGCATCGACCCGGGCGATCCGGTCGGCGACGGTCCCGTCCCGATCGGCCGGCCGTTCCGCAACACCCGGGCCTACGTCCTCGACGACGCCCTGCGCCCGGCACCCGTGGGCGTCGCCGGCGAACTGTACGTCGGCGGCGACCTGCTGGCCCGGGGCTACCTCGGCCGCCCGGGACTGACCGCCGAGCGGTTCACCGCCGACCCGTTCGGCCCGGCCGGCGCGCGGATGTACCGCACCGGCGACGTGGTGCGCTGGCGGCGCGACGGCCTGATGGAGTACCTCGGCCGCGCGGACGACCAGGTGAAGCTGCGCGGCTTCCGCATCGAGCTGGGCGAGATCCAGGCGGTCCTCGGCCGGCAGCCGGACGTCGGCGCCGCCGCGGCCGTGGTCCGCGACGACCTCCCGGGCGGCAGGGCCATCGTGGGCTACGTGACGCCCGCCGCGGGCCGCACCCCGGACGCCTCGGCCGTGCGCCGCCGGCTCGCCGAGGTGCTGCCCGAGCACATGGTGCCGTCCGCCGTCGTCGTCCTCGACGCGCTGCCGCTGAACTCCAACGGCAAGCTCGACCGCAAGGCGCTGCCGAAGCCGGACTTCGTCGCCGACGCGGGCGGCCGCGAACCGCGCACCCCCCAGGAGGAGATCCTCTGCGCGATCTTCGCCGAGGTGCTCGGACTGCCCAGGGTCGGCGTCGACGACGGCTTCTTCGCCCTGGGCGGCCACTCGCTGCTGGCCACGCGCATGATGAACCGCATCCGGGCCGCCTTCGGCGTCGAGCTGCCGGTGCGCGCGGTCTTCGAGGCGCCGACGCCCGCCGGTCTGGCGGCCCGGCTGCGGGGCGCCGAGGGCGCGCGCCGCGAACTGCGTCCCGTGGCACGGCCGGCGGCGGTACCGCTGTCGTTCGCACAGGCGCGCATGTGGTTCCTGCACACCATGGAGACCGGCGGCTCCTCCTACAACGTCTCCCGCGTGATCCGCGTGCGCGGCGCACTGGACCGCGCCGCGCTCCAGGCGGCGCTGACCGACCTCGTGGCGCGCCACGAATCGCTGCGCACGCTCTTCGCCGAGGCCGACGCAGGGCCCGTGCAGCACATCCTGGCCGCCGAGGAGGCCCGCCCCACGCTGTCGTACGCCGCGGTGACCGAGGCGGAGCTGCGCCCGACGCTCACCGGGATCTCGGCGCGCGCCTTCGACCTGGCCCGGGAGCTGCCGATCCGGGTGCACGTGCTCGCCCTGGGGCCCGACGAGCACGTGCTGCTGCTCGTCATGCACCACATCGCCGGCGACGGCTGGTCGATGGCGCCGCTCGCCCGCGACCTGGCCCAGGCCTACGCGGCGCGCACGGCGGGCCGCGAACCGGGTTGGCAGCCGCTGCCGGTGCAGTACGCGGACTACGCCGTCTGGCAGCGGGAGGTGCTCGGCAGCGAGGACGACCCCGAAAGCGCCATGGCCAGTCAGCTGGCCTTCTGGCGGCGGACCCTCGCCGACCTGCCCGAGGAGCTCGCCCTCCCCACCGACCGCACCCGTCCGGCCGAGCTCGGCTCCGAGGGCGGCACCGTCGGCGTCACCGTCGGCGCGGAGCTCCACGTCCGCCTGCTGGACCTCGCCCGGGCCCACGGCGTCAGCCTGTTCATGGTCGTCCAGGCGGCCATCGCCACGCTGCTCACCCGGCTGGGCGCCGGTGAGGACATCCCCATCGGCAGCCCCATCGCGGGCCGCATGGACGCCGCCCTCGACGACCTCATCGGCTTCTTCGTCAACACCCTGGTGATGCGCACGGACACCTCCGGCGACCCGGACGTCGGCGAACTGCTGGCCCGGGTACGCGAGTCGGACCTGGCGGCCTACGCCAACCAGGAGGTGCCCTTCGAGCGGCTGGTGGAGGTGCTCAACCCGCGGCGGTCGCTCTCCCGCCACCCGCTGTTCCAGGTGTTCTTCGCGCTGCAGAACAACACCGCGGCCGTGGTGGACTTCCCCGGCCTGGACGCGACGGTCGAGCCCGACGCCATCCGCACGGCCAAGTTCGACCTCGCCTTCAACCTCCAGGAGCGGTTCTCGGACGACCGCGCGCCGCTGGGCATCGGCGGTGTGATCGAGTTCAGCGTCGACCTGTTCGACCGCGAGACGGTCGCCGACCTCGCCACCCGGCTGGTCGCCGTGCTGGAGGCGTTCGTCGCCGATTCCAGCGCGCGCATCGGGGAGCTGGACATCCTGACCGGGGCGGAGCGGCGGCGGCTGCTCGGCCTCGACCGGCCCGACGACCGCCCGTCCGGCACGGTGCTCGGGCGGTTCGCCGAGCACGCGGCCCGCACGCCCGAGGCGGTAGCGGTCAGCGCCGGTGAGCGCCTGCTGACCTACCGCGAACTCGACGAGCGGTCCGACCTGCTGGCAGACCGCCTGACCGCGCTGGGCGTCGGCCCGGAGGACCCGGTCGGCGTGTTCCTGGAGCGGTCGCCCGAGCTGATCGTCGCCGTGCTGGCCGTCCTCAAGGCGGGCGCCGCATACGTCCCGCTGCACGAGGCGTATCCGCACGACCGCCTGCGGTGGGTGCTGCGGGACGCGGGCGTGCGGGTGCTGGTCACCGACGGCGGCCCGGCGGCCCGGCGGCTGGAACACGACTGCACGGTGCTGGTCGCCGACGGGCAGGCCCCGTCCGCCGACGCGCCGGCCCCCGCCTCCCGCGCCGCGGTCCGGCCGGACCGGCTCGCCTACGTGATGTACACCTCGGGCTCGACCGGGGTGCCCAAGGGCGTCGCCGTCGCCCACCGCGACCTGCTCGCCCTCGCCGACGACCCCTGCTGGCACACCGGCCACCACGAACGCGTGCTGCTGCACGCGCCGTACGCCTTCGACATCTCCGACTACGAGATCTGGGTGCCGCTGTGCCAGGGCGGGCGGATCGTCCTGGCGCCTCCGGGACGGCTGGACACCGCGGACCTCGCCCGGCTGATCGAGGACGAGGAGATCACCTCGGTCCACTTCACCGCCGGGCTGTTCCGCACGGTCGCCGAGGACGCCCCCGAGGCCCTCGCCGGCGTCCGGGAGGTGCTCTCCGGCGGCGACGTCGTCCCGCCGACGGCCGTGGAGAACGTGCTGGCGCACTGCCCCGACGTCACCTTCCGGCAGTTGTACGGCCCCACCGAAGTCACCTTGTGCGCCACCCAGTTCGAGGTGCGCGCCCCCTACACCGCCTCCGCCCGGGTGCCGCTCGGCCACCCGCTGGCGGGCACCAGGGTCTACGTGCTCGACGCCGGGCTGCGGCCGGTGCCGCCCGGGGTGACGGGCGAGGTCTACGTCGCCGGAGCCGGCCTGGCCCGCGGCTACCTGGGCCGGCCGGCGCTGACGGCCGAGCGGTTCACCGCCGACCCGTTCGGACCTCCCGGTGCCCGGATGTACCGCACCGGCGACCTCGGGCGGTGGAACCCCCGCCGGCAGCTGGAGTTCATCGGCCGCGCCGACGACCAGGTCAAGGTCCGCGGATTCCGCGTCGAGCTCGGCGAGGTGACCTCCGTGCTGGCCCGGCACGCCGGTGTCGGCCAGGCCGAAGTGGTCGCCCGCAAGGACGCCATGGGAGAGGTGCAACTCGTCGGCTACGTCGTCCCGGAGCGGGAGCGGTCCGGAACGCGCGCCGAGAGGAGCGAGGAGCAGGTCGCCGAGTGGCAGCAGATCTACGACACGATGTACGGCGGCGCGCCCGCCGCTGACTTCGGCGCCGACTTCTCCGGCTGGAACAGCAGCTACGACGGCGAGCCGCTGCCGCTGGAGAGCATGCGGGAGTGGCAGGCCGCCACCGCCGGCAGCATCCGGGCCCTCCGCCCCCGGCGCGTGCTGGAGATCGGCGCGGGAAGCGGCCTGATCCTGTCCCAGCTGGCGGCCGAGTGCGAGGCGTACTGGGCCACCGACTTCTCACCCGCCGCGATCGAGGCGCTGCGCCGACAGGTCGCGGCGCGGCCCGAGCTGGCCGCCCGCGTCGAGTTGCGCGCCCAGCCCGCCGACGACGTCACCGGTCTGCCCGAAGGCTTCTTCGACACCGTCGTCGTCAACTCGGTCGTGCAGTACTTCCCGCACGCCGAGTACCTGGAGACCGTGCTGCGCCAGGCGGTCGAGCTGCTCGCGCCCGGCGGCGCGGTGTTCGTCGGCGACGTGCGCAACCTGCGGCTGCTGCGCGTCTTCCACACCGCGGTGCAGCTGGCCGGCGCCGACCGGGCCGAGGACGCGGCGCAGGTGCGTCGCGCCGTGGACCGCAGCACCCTGCGGGAGAAGGAACTCCTGGTCGCCCCCGAGTTCTTCCACACGCTGCGCCGCGTCCTGCCCGGTATCGGCGGCGTCGACGTCCGCGTCAAGCGCGCCCGCCGCCACAACGAGCTGAGCCGCTACCGCTACGACGTGGTGCTCCACAAGAAGCCGGCCGACGCGATGGTCTCGCTCCGGCAGGCACCGCAGCTGCGGTGGGCGCAGGACGTCGCCGACCTGGCGGCGCTCGCCGAACACCTCCACGACCGGCACCCGGCGGCGCTGCGGCTGGTCGGCGTGGCCAACGGGCGGATGGCCCACGAGGCCGCCGCAGCGGCCGAGCTCTTCGCCGGCAGCCCCCTGGCCGAGGTGCGGCGTGCGCTGGCCACGCCGCAGGGCATGGACCCCGAGGACTTCTTCGACCTCGGCGAGCGGCTCGGCTACCGGGTCGCCGCCACCTGGTCCGACACCGGCGCGGCCGAAGGGGCGCTCGACATCCTGCTGGTCGACGCCGCGCACACGCCCGACGGCTGGTGCCTGGACACCGACACCGGCCGCACACCGCCCGGCCCCGCCGCCAACGACCCCGTGATCTTCCGGGACGCGGGGGAGCTGGGCGCGTCGCTGCGCACCCATCTGCGGGAGCGGCTGCCCGACTACATGGTCCCGGCGGCCTTCGTCGTGCTGGACGCCCTGCCGGTCACCGCCAACGGCAAGCTCGACCGCGCCGCGCTGCCCATGCCCGACTTCGCCGCCGACGCCTCGGGCCGCGAACCCCGCAACGAGCAGGAGGCGGTGCTCTGCGGCCTGTTCGCCCGGGTGCTGGGCCTGGCCAGGGTCGGCATCGACGACGACTTCTTCGCGCTCGGCGGGCACTCGCTGCTCGCCACCCGCCTGGTCAACGCCGTCCGCTCCACCTTCGACGTCGAGCTGCCGGTGCGGGCGGTCTTCGAGGCCCCGCGCGTGAGCGACCTCGTGCGGCGTATCGACGCCGCGGGCCGGGCCGGAGCCGTCCTGGCCGCGGCGGAGCGGCCGGCCGTGGTGCCGCTCTCCTTCGCCCAGCGGCGGCTGTGGTTCCTCAGCCGCCTGGAAGGGAGCAGCGGGGCGTACAACATCCCCCTCGCCGTCAGGCTGACCGGGCCGCTGGACCGGCAGGCGCTGTGGGCCGCCCTCCAGGATGTGGCGGCACGCCACGAGAGCCTGCGCACCGTGTTCCCCGACGCCGACGGCGAGCCCCGCCAAGTGGTCCTGGACGCCGCCTCCTTCGAGGTCGCCCTGCCGGTGGTGGAGGCCGCCGGGGACGAGTTCGAGCGGGCGCTGGCGCAGGCGGCCCGAGCCGGCTTCGACCTGACCGCCGAACCGCCGCTGCGGGCAACCCTGTTCACCTCGGGCCCCACCGAGCACGTCCTGTTGCTCGTGGTGCACCACATCGCCGCCGACGGCTGGTCGATGGCACCGCTGGCACGCGATCTGACCGCGGCGTATACGGCCCGGGCGGCCGGGGAGGCACCCCGGTTCACCCCGCTGCCGGTGCAGTACGCCGACTTCACACTGTGGCAGCGGTCCGTGCTCGGCTCCGAGGACGACCCCGACAGCGCCATCTCACGCCAACTCGCCTACTGGCGGGAGGCCCTGGCGGACCTGCCGGGCGAGGTACAGCTGCCGACGGACCGCCCTCGCCCGGCGCAGGCCGGCCACCAGGGCGGCACGGTGGAGTTCGACGTGTCGCCGGCCCTGCACGCCGGGCTGGTCCGGCTCGCCAGGCAGCACGGCGCCAGCCTCTTCATGACCCTTCAGGCGGCGATCGCCGCGCTGTTCACCCGGCTCGGCGCCGGCACCGACATCCCCATCGGAAGCCCGATCGCCGGCCGCACGGACGACGCGCTCAACGACCTGGTCGGCTTCTTCGTCAACACCCTGGTGCTGCGCACCGACACCTCGGGCGACCCGGGCTTCGCCGAGCTGCTCGGCCGGGTGGCCCACGGCGACCTGGCGGCCTACGCCAACCAGAACGTCCCGTTCGAACGCCTGGTGGAGGTCCTCAACCCGCCGCGTTCGCTGGCCAGGCACCCGCTGTTCCAGGTGATGCTGGCCATGCAGAACAACGTCGAGGCCGACCTCGCACTGCCCGGGATGCGGGCCGAGCCCGTGCGGGTCCGGGCCGACGCCGCCAAGTTCGACCTCGACTTCGACGTGCGCGAGCGCTTCACCCCCGATCGCGCCCCCGACGGCGTCCACGTCCGGGTCGTCTACCGCGTCGACCTGTTCGACCGGGCGACCGTGGAACGCCTCATGCGCCGCCTCGTCCGCCTGCTGGAGGCGGTCGTGGCCGACCCGGCGGTCTCGATCGCCGACATCGACATCCTGGACGCCGGAGAGCGCGAGCTCGTCCTGCGCGCCGCGAGCGGCCCGACCCGGGTGCCGCCGCAAGGCGACGTGACCCAGTCGTTCCAGCGCCGGGCGGCGGCGGCCCCGGAGGCGACGGCGGTCGTCTCCGGCGACGGGGAGCTCACCTACGGCGAGCTCAACGCCAGGGCGAACAGGCTGGCGCGCCGGCTCGTCGAACTCGGCGCCGGACCGGAGAGCTTCGTCGCGCTGGCCCTGCCGCGCTCGACGCAGACGGTCGTCGCGCTGCTCGCGGTGCTCAAGGCGGGTGCGGCCTACCTCCCCGTGGACCTGGACTATCCGGCGGAACGGATCGCCTTCGTCCTCGGCGACGCCGCACCGGACCTGGTGATCACCACGCGCGAGGGCGAACACCGGCTGCCCGGCGGCCTCGGCGTGCCCCGCGTCCTGCTCGACGACCCCGCGCAGGCCGCGGCCGTCGACGCGCTCGACGCGGGCGACCTGACCGACGCCGACCGGCGCGCACCCTCGCACGGGTCCAACCCGGCCTACGCCATCTACACCTCGGGCTCGACGGGCACGCCGAAGGGCGTGGTGATCTCCCGGCACAGCATGGCCGACCTCCTCGACTGGGCCGTGGCCGAGTTCAGGGCCGAGGGCCTGGCCCGGGTGATCGCCTCCACCTCCCTGAGCTTCGACGTCTCGGTCTTCGAGATCTTCGCGCCGCTGGTCGCCGGCGGCTGCGTGGAGGTCGTACGCGACCTGCTGGTCCTCGCCGAACGGCCGTTCCGGGCAACCCTGATCAGCGGCGTCCCCTCGGTGGTGGCCGCCCTGACCGGCGGCGGCGACCTGGCCGTGCGGGCCGACACCGTCGTGCTGGCCGGCGAGGCCCTGCCCGAACGGGTCGTCGCCCAGATCCGCAAGGCCGTGCCGGGGTGCCGGATCGGCAACATCTACGGGCCGACCGAGGCGACCGTGTACTCCACCGCCTGGTACACCGACGGCACCGAGCAGATCGCACCGCCGATCGGCCGCCCCCTGCCCAACACGCGCACCCACATCCTGGACGCCAGGCTGCGTCCGGTGCCGGTGGGCGTCGTCGGCGAGCTCTACATCGGCGGCACCGGTGTGGCACGCGGTTATCTCAACCGGCCCGCGCTGAGCGCCGAGCGGTTCGTGGCCGACCCGTTCGGCCCGCCCGGATCCCGGATGTACCGGACCGGGGACCTGGTGCGCTGGGGGGCCGACGGGAACATCGAGTACCTGGGCCGCTCCGACGACCAGGTGAAGGTACGGGGCTTCCGCATCGAACTCGGGGAGGTCGAGGCCGCCCTCGGCCGCGAACCCCATGTGGCGGCCGCGGTCGCCGTCGTGCGGCAGGGCACCGAGGGCGACCGGCAGCTGGTGGGCTACGTGGTGGCCGAACCCGGCCACGAGATCGACCCCGCCGAGGTGCGCCGCCGCATGGCCGCCGTGCTGCCCGACTACATGGTGCCGGGCGCGGTCGTGGTGCTCGACGCCATGCCGCTGACCCCCAGCGGCAAGCTGGACCGCAGGGCGCTGCCCGCCCCGGGCCTGACCGGTCAGGGGCACCGGCGCGCCCCGCGCACCCCGCGCGAGGAGGTGCTCTGCGCGCTCTTCGCCGAGCTGGCCGGGGTGCCGGCGGTCGGGATCGACGACGGCTTCTTCGACGTCGGCGGCCACTCGCTGCTCGCCACCAAGCTGGTCAACCGGGTCAGGTCGCACTTCGGCGTGGAACTGCCGCTGCGGGCGGTCTTCGAGACGCCGACCGTGGCAGGCCTGGCCGAGCGCATCGAGGCGGCCGGGCGGGCCCAGGCGGCCCTGGTCCCCGTGGACCGGCCGGCCCGCATCCCGCTGTCGTCCGCCCAGCGCCGGCTGTGGTTCCTCAACCGGTTCGAGGGCCGGACCGCCACCTACAACGTGCCGCTGGCCCTGCGGCTCACCGGCGAGCTGGACCGCGCCGCGCTCGTGGCCGCGCTGGCCGACGTGGTCCGCCGGCACGAGCCGCTGCGGACCGTCTTCCCCGAGGCGGACGGCGAGCCCCGGCAGCTGGTCCTGGACCCGGCCGAGGCCCGCCCGGACGTCCCGCTGGTCGCCACCGGCGCCGACGACCTCGAACGGCTGTTGCGCGAGGCCGCCGCGACCGGGTTCGACCTGACCGCCGAACCCCCGTTCCGGCCGACCCTGTTCGCCCTCGGCCCGACCGAGCACGTCCTGCTGCTCGTGGTGCACCACATCGCCACCGACGGCGCGTCCACGGCGCCGCTCACCCGCGATCTGGCCACCGCCTACCGGGCGCGGACCGCAGGCGGGGAGCCGCAGTTCGCACCGCTGCCGGTGCAGTACATCGACTACACGCTCTGGCAGCGCGTCCTCCTCGGCCGTGAGGAGGACGCGGACAGCGCGATCTCCCGCCAACTGGCCCACTGGCGTGACGTCCTCGCCGACCTGCCGGCCGAACTCGCCCTGCCCGCCGACCGGCCCCGGCCCGTCCTGCCCAGTCACCGCGGCGGCGTCGTGCGGTTCGTCGTCCCCGCCGAGCTGCGAGGGCGGCTGGCGGCGCTGGCACGTCGGGGCGGCGCCAGCGTGTTCATGGTCCTTCAGGCCGCCGTCGCGGCGCTGCTGTCCAGGCTCGGCGCCGGTACCGACATCCCCGTCGGCTCGCCCGTCGCCGGCCGCAACGACCAGGCGCTCGACGACCTCGTCGGGTTCTTCGCCAAGACGCTGGTGCTGCGCACCGACACCTCCGGCGACCCGAGCTTCACCGAACTGCTCGCCCGGGTGCGGGACGCCTCCCTGGACGCCTACACCCACCAGGACGTGCCGTTCGAGCGGCTGGTCGAGGTGCTCAACCCGGAGCGGTCGGCGGGCCGCCACCCGCTGTTCCAGGTGATGGTGGCGCTGCGGCCCGCCGGTGCGGCCACCGCCGACCTGCCGGGGCTGGAGGTGGAGGTGCTCGAACTCGAGTCGGGCGTCGCCAAGTTCGACCTGGAGTTCGACCTGGCCGAGGAGTCCGGCGAGGCCGGCGAACCGCTGGGGATCTCGGGCGCCGTCCGGTACAGCAGCGACCTGTTCGACCAGGAGACCGCGGCCGCCACGGCCCGGCGGCTCCTGCTGCTGCTGGAGGCCGTGGCCGCCGAACCGGACGCTCCCGTCAGCACGGTGGACCTGCTCCTGCCGGCCGAACACCGCGAGCTCCTCGGCGCCCCCGCGGATACCCCCGAGCCCGTCACCGAGGGCACCGTGCCCGAGCTCTTCCAGGCCCAGGCCGCCAGAACACCGCAGGCCACGGCCCTGGTGTGCGGAGCGGAGGAACTGTCGTACGCGGAGCTCGACGCGCGGTCCGACCGGCTGGCCCACTGGCTCGTCCGGCTGGGCGCCGCACCCGAGCGCATCGTGGCGCTGGCCCTGCCGCGCTCGGTCGACCAGGTGGTCGCCACCCTGGCGGTGCTCAAGGCGGGTGCGGCATACCTGCCCGTGGACCCGGAGTACCCCGCCGAGCGCATCGAGTACATGCTGGCCGACGCCGGGCCCGAACTGCTGCTCACCCACAGCGAGTTGGCCGAGCGGCTGCCCGGCGGAACGCGGATGGTGCTCCTGGACGACCCCGACACCGCCGCGCGGATCGCCGGCATGCCCGGCCGCGAACCGACCGGCGCGGGCCTGCCGCGGCCGGTGCACAGGTCGCACCCGGCGTACGTCATCTACACCTCCGGATCCACCGGTAGGCCCAACGGCGTCGTCGTCTCGCACACCGGCCCGGCGACCCTGGCCGCCGGCCAGATCGACCGGTTCCAGGTGGGCGCCGGCAGCCGCGTGCTGCAGTTCGCCTCGCCCAGCTTCGACGCGGCCTTCTCCGAGCTGTGCATGGCGCTGCTCAGCGGAGCCGCGCTGGTGCTGGCGCCGCGGGAGGAGCTGCTGCCCGGCCGTCCGCTCGCCGAGCTGCTGCACCGGCAGCGCATCACCCATGTGACCCTGCCGCCGATGGCCCTCCCGCTCATGCCGGAAGGAAGCCTCGACGCGCTGGTCACGGTCGCCGTGGCGGGCGACGCGCTGCCCGTCGACGCGGTCCGCCGCTGGGGCGGCACGGTACGGCTGATCAACGCCTACGGGCCGACCGAGACGACGGTCTGCTCCACCATGAGCGAACCGCTGTCGGCCGACCGCCCGCCCACGATCGGCCGGGCGATCCGGAACACCCGCGTCCGCGTGCTCGACGCCCGGCTGCGTCCCGTGCCACCCGGCACCGTCGGCGAGCTCTACGTGAGCGGCCCCGGACTCGCCCGCGGCTACCTCGGCAGACCGGCCCTCACCGCCCGGCGCTTCGTGGCCGACCCGTTCGGCGCGCCGGGCGAGCGCATGTACCGCACCGGCGACCTGGCCCGCTGGGACCGCGCCGGCGACCTGCACTTCGCCGGCCGAGCCGACGAGCAGGTCAAACTGCGCGGCTTCCGGGTCGAGCCCGCCGAGATCGAATCGCTGCTGACCGGCTACGACGACGTGGTGCAGGCCGCGGTGGTGGTCCGGGACGACGGCCACGCGGGCAAGCGGCTCGTGGCCTACGTGGTCCCGGCCGACGCCGACGCCGACGCCGGCGCACCCGGCGCACCCGGCGCACCCGGCGCCGAGGAGCTGCGCCGCAGGGTCGCCGCCCGGGTCCCCGGCTACCTGGTGCCGTCCGCCTTCGTGGTGCTCGACGCGCTGCCCTCGACGCCCAACGGCAAGCTCGACCGCGGTGCGCTGCCGGCGCCGGAGCCCGGCGTGCCGGCGAGCGGCCGTGAGGCCCGCACCCCGCGGGAACGGGTGCTGTGCGAACTGTTCGCCGAGGTGCTCCAGGTTCCGGACGTCGGCATCGACGACGACTTCTTCGACCTGGGCGGCCATTCGCTGCTCGCGGCCAAGCTGATCAGCCGCGTCCACGCCGCGCTCGGTCACGAGGTCGGGGTGCGGCTGCTGTTCCAGGCGCCGACCGTGGCCGCGCTCGCCGAGGCGCTGGACACCGCCGAATCCCTCAGCGAGCTCGACGTGCTCCTCCCGATCCGGGTGGGCGGCAGTGCGGCACCGCTGTTCTGCGTCCATCCCGCGGCCGGTCTGAGCTGGTCCTTCGTCGGGCTGACCAGGTACCTCGACCCGGCCCACCCGATCTACGGGCTGCAGTCGCGCGGCCTGGAGAGGGCCGGAGAGGCCCTGGCGACCGTGGGGGAGATGGCCGAGGAGTACATCGCCCGGATCCGCAGCGTCGCCCCGCACGGGCCCTACCACCTCGTCGGCTGGTCGGTCGGCGGCCTGATCGCCCACGAGATCGCCGTCCGGCTGCAGGAGCAGGGCGAACAGGTCGCTCTGCTGGCGGCCCTCGACGCCTACCCGGTCGGCGGCGTCCCGGAGCCCTCCCCCGCCGAGGCGGAGAAGTCGCTGCGCCGACAGGCGGGCGACTTCCTCCTCGACGACCAGGTGGTCGAGAACGTTCTGCGGACCTTCGCCGAAAACGTAAGGGCCGCGCGGGAGTTCACCCCGCGCAGGTTCCGCGGCACCCTGGTGCACTTCAACGCCACCGAGGGCAGGGTGGACGGCGAGTTCACCGCGGACATGTGGCGCCCCCACGTCGACGGCGCCATCGAGGAGCACCCGGTCGCCTGCGGGCACGAGGAGATGACCCGGCCGGAGTCGCTCGCCCGTATCGGGCCGGTGATCGCCGCCCGGCTGCGCGGTGCCACGCCCGGAGGCGGTGCGTGACGCCCGCCCGGTGACGTGGCCGGGCGGCCTGGTCGGATTCCGGTCAACTCAACAAGATCGCAGGAAGGTTGGAGGAAGGAAGAGGATGAGCAATCCGTTCGAGGACGACGAGGCGCAGTACTTCGTGCTCGTCAACGACGAGGGCCAGCACTCGCTGTGGCCGGTGTTCGCCGATGTCCCCGCGGGGTGGCGTGTGGTGCACGGCGAGGACAGCCGGCAGGCATGCCTGGAGTACGTCGAGGCCAACTGGACCGACATGCGGCCCGCCAGCCTGATCGCCGCCATGGAGAAGTCCTCCTGACGCACCTCGCGCCGGCCGCCGCCACCGGGCGGCGGCCGGCCCGTTTCAGCGGGTCGGGGCCCGGCCGTTTCAGCAGGCCAAGGGCGCCGGCCCGGCTCAGCCGGTCGAGGCCGCCGCCGTCGCGAAGGCGGGCCGCCGGAGCGCCTCGGCGAGCGAGCCGCGCCAGTGCGGAAGCGGCTGGAGGCCGCAGGACGCCCACCGCTCGTGGCCGAGCACGCTGAAGGCGGGGCGTGGAGCAGGGCGCGCGAAGGCCGCGGAGGTGGTCGGGCGCACCCGCTCCGGATCGAGGCCGGCGAGCTCGAAAGCCGCCCGGGCCAGCCCGAACCAGGAGGTCGAGCCCGTCGCCGTGCCGTGGTACACCCCGGGCGGCGCCTGACCGGCGAGCGCCGCGCGCCCCAGCCGGGCGAGCTGTCCGGCCAGCGCGTGGGACCAGGTGGGCTGGCCGTACTGGTCGTCGACCACCTCCAGCGTCTCCCGCCGTCCGGCCAGTTCCAGGACGGTGGTGACGAAGTCGCGGCCGTGTTCGCCGTAGAGCCAGGCGGTGCGGACGACGTAGCCGGTCCGCGGGAGCGCCGCGGCCACCGCTCGTTCGCCGGCCAGCTTGCTGCGTCCGTAGGCGTTGACCGGCGAGGTGGGCGCGTCCTCGGCGTAGGGGGTGCGGGCCTGCCCGGAGAAGACGTAGTCGGTCGAGACGTGCAGCAGCCGGGCGCCGCTCGCCGCGCACGCCTCGGCCAGGTGGCGCACGCCGGTGCCGTTGACGGCGGTGGCCGCCTCCTCGGCGGTCTCCGCGCCGTCCACGTCGGTCCATGCCGCCGCGTTGACCGCGATGTCGTGACCGGCGACGGCGTCGCGCACCGCGGCCGCGTCCGTGACGTCGAGGTCGCACCGGGCCAGGGCGGTCACCTCGGCCGCCGGGTCCGCCGCGAGCACCGTGAGCAGGTCCCGCCCCAACTTGCCGCCCGCCCCCGTCACCAGCCACCGGACCGGTGCCGTCGGCCGGCCGGCGCCGCCCGCGGCCGTCACGACTGCCGGGCCCCCTTCGCCTTCAGCGGCTCCCACCAGTCCCGGTGCTCCCGGTACCAGGCGATCGTGTCGGACAGCCCGCGTTCCAGACCGACTTGGGCGGCGTAACCGAGCTCCTTCGCGGCCTTCCCGCAGTCGAGTGAGTACCGCAGGTCGTGGCCCTTGCGGTCGGGCACCCGGTCGACCATGTCCCACTCCGAGCCGGTCGCCTTCAGCAGCAGCCGGGTCAGCTCCTCGTTGGTCAGCTCCGTTCCGCCGCCGATGTTGTAGACCTGCCCTGGGCGCCCCTTGTGCAGCGCGAGCTCGATGCCGCGGCAGTGGTCCGACACGTGCAGCCAGTCGCGCACGTTGCGCCCGTCGCCGTAGAGCGGTACGCGCTTCCCGTCGAGCAGGTTGGTGACGAAGAGCGGGATCACCTTCTCCGGGAACTGGTAGGGGCCGTAGTTGTTGGAGCAGCGGGTCACCACGACATCCATGCCGTGCGTGCGGTGGTAAGCCAGGGCCAGCAGGTCGGATCCGGCCTTCGAGGCCGCGTACGGCGAGTTGGGGGCGACCGGGCTCTCCTCGGTCCACGAACCGGTCGCTATCGAGCCGTAGACCTCGTCGGTGGAGACGTGGACGAAACGGCCGACCCGGTGCCTGAGGGCCGCGTCCAGCAGCACCTGGGTGCCCAGCACGTTGGTCGTCACGAACGGTCCCGCCCCGGCGATGGACCGGTCGACGTGCGACTCCGCGGCGAAGTGCACCACGGCGTCGTGGCCGGGCACCACCTGGTCGACCAGGTCCGCGTCGCAGATGTCGCCGCGCACGAACGAGTACCCCGGGTGCCCGGCGACCGGATCGAGGTTGGCCGCGACCCCGGCGTAGGTGAGCTTGTCCACAACGGTGATCCGCAGGCCGCCGGCGTCGGCGTCGGGGGAGGAGAGGAGGGATCGGACGAACGCCGAGCCGATGAACCCGGCACCGCCGGTCACGAGGAGCCGCATGGCCGCCAACTCTAGTCGGACTCTGGCCGGCTCCGCGGCGCCGCAGGCAGTCGATAGGATCACAACGCCCTTGCATGAGGGCCCACATGCGACGTTCGGATGCGGTGTGCGAAGGGGGAATGGGGGGCGGCCCGCGGGGGCGTGGCGTCCTTCGACGACGATGCGGGGAATCCTTCTGGCCGGCGGCACCGGCTCTCGGCTGTGGCCGATCACCCGGGCCGTGTCGAAGCAGCTCATGCCGGTCTTCGACAAACCCATGGTCTACTACCCGCTGACCATGCTGATGACGGCCGGCGTCCAGGAGATCCTGGTCATCACCGGCCCCGAGGACCAGCAGCAGTTCCGCCGGCTGCTCGGCGACGGCTCGCAGCTCGGCCTGCGACTGGAGTACCTGGTCCAGGAGCGGCCGGAGGGCATCGCCCAGGCGTTCGTGCTCGGCGCGGAGTTCATCGAGGACCAGTCGGTGGCCCTGATCCTGGGGGACAACATCTTCCACGGCGCCGGCCTGGGCACGCGGCTGCGCGAGTACGCCGACCCCGTCGGCGGCCGGATCTTCGCCTGCCCGGTGGCCGACCCCTCCGCCTACGGCGTGGTGGAGTTCGACGAGCACGGATCGGTGGTCTCCATCGAGGAGAAGCCCCGCGAGCCCAAGTCCCGCTACGCCGTACCCGGGTTGTACTTCTACGACAACCGGGTCGTGGAGATCGCCCGCGGACTGGTCCCCAGCGACCGCGGTGAGCTGGAGATCACCGCGGTCAACGAGACGTACCTGCGGTGGGGCGAGTTGAGGGTGACCGTGCTCGACCGGGGTACCGCCTGGCTCGACACGGGCACGTTCGCCTCCCTGGTCCAGGCGTCGGAGTACGTCCGGGTGATCGAGGAGCGCCAGGGCTTCAAGATCGGTTGCGTGGAGGAGGCCGCCTGGCGCTGCGGCCTCATCGGCGACGACCAACTGCGCGAGCTGAGCCGCCCGTTGCTCAAGAGCGGCTACGGCCGGTACCTGCTGGAGCTGCTCGACGAGAAGGGCGGCGGGCCGAGGGGCGCCGCCGAAGAGGAAGTTCGGGCGGGTGCGCGGGACGAGGCGCAGAGTGGAGTGAGGTCGTGAAGCTGCGGCCGCTGAGCATCGAGGGCGCCTGGGAGATCACGCCCCGGCAGCACGGCGACCCGCGGGGCGTCTTCCTGGAGTGGTACCGGTTCGACCGCCTCGCCGAGGAGGTCGGCCATCCGCTGCGGCTGGCGCAGGCCAACATGTCCGTGTCCGCCCGTGGTGTGGTGCGCGGCATCCACTTCGCCGCCACCCCGCCCGGCCAGGCCAAGTACGTGACGTGCGTGCGAGGCGCCGTGCTCGACGTGGTGGTGGACCTGCGTGCGGGGTCGCCCACCTACGGCCGTTGGGAGGGTGTCCGGCTGGACGACGCCGACCGGCGCGCGGTCTACCTCTCGGAGGGGCTCGGCCACGGATTCTGCGCCCTCACCGACGACGCCACGCTGTGCTACCTGTGCTCGGAGACGTACAACCCGGCCGCCGAGCACTGCGTCCACCCGCTCGACCCCGAACTGGCCGTCGACTGGCCCGTGGACACGCCGCAGCTGTCCGCCCGGGACCAGGACGCCCCTTCGCTCGCCGACGCCCGCAGCCGCGGGCTTCTGCCCGACTACGCCGCCTGCCGGACCTTCACCGCGTCGCTCGGGAGCGGGCAGTGGGCGCGATGAGGCGTTCGCGGGACGGGGAGGGGGTCCGGCAGGCCGGACCCGGCGACGACCACGACCCGCCGCCGGCCGCGGAACCCGGCGGCGAGAGCCGACGCGGCGCCCGGTCCGGCCCGGGGGGCCTGCGTGGCCTGTCGGGGATGTTGGGCCCGTGGGGCGAATACCTGCTGATCGCGGCGGTCTGCCTGCTGGCGGTGGTAGTGGTGAACGCCTTCGTGGCCCAGCCGTACGTCGTCCCCTCCCGGTCGATGGAGAACACCCTGCGGGTGGGCGACCGGCTGGTGGTCGACAAGCTCGCCTACCGCTTCGGCGGGCACGTGCGCCGCGGCGACATCGTCGTCTTCGACGGACACGGCTCCTTCCTCGACGACGATCCGAAGCCCTCCGCCGGCGACACCGCGCGAGAGCTCGCCGCCTACCTGGGCCTGGTGCCCTTCCCGGACAGCGACTACGTCAAGCGCGTGATCGGTGTCGGCGGAGACCGCGTCAGATGCTGCGACAAGCACGCCCGGATCACCGTCAACGGCACGCCCCTCGACGAGTCGCGCTACCTCTTCCCAGGCGACGCCCCTTCGACCGTGCCCTTCGACGTCGAAGTGCCCGCAGGCAGGCTGTGGGTGATGGGCGACCACCGCAGCGCCTCCCGCGACTCCCGGGACCACCTCGGCGATCCGGGCGGCGGATTCGTCCCCGAGTCCCAGGTGATCGGCAGGGCGGACTGGATCGTGTTCCCGTTCGACGACTGGCGCCGCCTGTAGGCGTTCTCCGCGAGCGATGGCCGCAGCCGCGACTGCGACCGCAGCGCGCAGCGTGCCCGGGTTCGCCCGTTCGGCGGAAACGATCACGGTCGGCTGCGCCGCGGTGCCCGCTCATCCGGTGTGG
>CAYNNX010000024.1:0-35997 GCA_964398515.1 uncultured Streptantibioticus sp.
AGCTTCTCGCGGTCGTAGTCCTAAGTGGTCTCCTCGATCTGCGCCCGGATCTGCTTGATCCGGCCCTGGATCTCGCTCTTCTGGCCGGCGCCCTCGACGATCGTGGTGTTTTCCTTCTCGATCAGGATCTTCTTGGCCTTGCCGAGGTCGTTCAGCTTGACGTTCTCAAGCTTGATGCCGAGGTCTTCGCTGATCACCGTGCCGCCGGTGAGGATGGCGATGTCTTCCAGCATGGCCTTGCGGCGGTCGCCGAAGCCCGGGGCCTTGACGGCGACGGACTTGAAGGTGCCGCGGATCTTGTTGACCACCAGGGTGGACAGGGCCTCGCCCTCGACGTCCTCGGCGATGATCAGCAGCGGCTTGCCGGACTGCATGACCTTCTCCAGCAGCGGGAGCAGGTCCTTGACCGCGGAGATCTTCTGGTTGGCGATCAGGATGTAGGGGTCGTCGAGGACGGCCTCCATACGCTCCATGTCGGTGGCGAAGTAGGCGGAGATGTAGCCCTTGTCGAAGCGCATGCCCTCGGTGAGCTCGAGCTCCAGGCCGAAGGTCTGCGACTCCTCGACGGTGATGACGCCTTCCTTGCCGACCTTGTCCATCGCCTCGGCGATGAGCTCGCCGATCTGGGTGTCGGCGGCGGAGATGGAGGCGGTGGAGGCGATCTGCTCCTTGGTCTCCACGTCCTTGGCCTGCTCGAGCAGCTGGCCGGAGACGGCCTCGACGGCCTTCTCGATGCCGCGCTTGAGGGCCATCGGGTTGGCGCCCGCGGCGACGTTGCGCAGGCCCTCGCGGACCAGCGCCTGGGCGAGGACGGTCGCGGTCGTCGTGCCGTCACCGGCGACGTCGTCCGTCTTCTTCGCGACCTCCTTGACCAGCTCGGCGCCGATCTTCTCGTACGGGTCTTCGAGCTCGATCTCCTTGGCGATGGATACACCGTCGTTGGTGATCGTGGGGGCGCCCCACTTCTTCTCGAGGACGACGTTGCGGCCCTTGGGGCCGAGGGTCACCTTGACGGCGTCGGCGAGCTGGTTCATCCCGCGCTCGAGGCCGCGCCGCGCCTCCTCGTCGAACGCGATGATCTTGGCCATGTGAAGTGGTCCTCCCGGACGGGGTGGCTAGCTCCGGACCGTGCTGGCGCCCGCGACGGACGGCCCCTCGCCCGCCGGTTCCTTCCCGGCAGCCGAACGGACCTCACCGACCCGGTCCATCTGTCACTCTCGACATCAGAGTGCTAACGCAATGATTAGCACTCTCACCCATCGAGTGCAAGCGCCGCGGGCTCGATTGAGGGGTGGCGGGCGGGGGCAAGCGCCGAAGCCCGTTGAGGGTGGCGGTGGGCGACGGGCGGGGGCAAGCACGGTAGGGCCGTGACGGGCGGGCGCCCCTCTCCTGGTGCCGGGGGCCGCGCGCGAAGGGCCCGCACCCCAGGCGGGGTGCGGGCCCTTCGGCTACGAAGTCGTGGCGGCAGGTCAGACGGCGACCCGGACCATGTCGGCCTGCGGCCCCTTCTGGCCCTGCGAGATCTCGAACTCGACCCGCTGGCCTTCCTCGAGGGTGCGGTAGCCGTCCATCTGGATCGCGCTGTAGTGCACGAAGACGTCCGCACCACCGTCGACCGCGATGAAGCCGTACCCCTTCTCCGCGTTGAACCACTTGACGGTGCCCTGAGCCATTCCAAACTCCCCGATTACTGGCCCTTGCACAGATCCACACTTCGCGGACCCGGGTCAGACCTCACCCCCCATCGGACGGGGGCGTGCGCCGGAACGCGTCGACCGCGGCTGAATGTATCTGCACGGACGCCCTGAGCAACAGGTCAATCGGACGAGAATTCTGTGCACGGTCTATCGGCACTTTTCCGAAACGGATAAACAATTCAGGGCAACTCGGGCCGGGCATAGCCGACCATCGCGACAATTGCCGCCGTTACGGCGAGCGCAACTTGTCGCGTTCTTCACGTCTCCTCGGCGCGCACGCCGCAACTCGGGTGGCGCTGAGGGTGGTTCTGGCGGTGGTACCGCGGGTGGTGCGGCGGTGCGAAATACGCTGCGCCCGGTTGTTCCCGACTGCCGCCGTGGAATGACCGGAAATAGGGTTTGAGACTGCCCAGAGCGATGCACTTGAATCATCGACGACCGCTTCCGGGCAACTGTACCGCGCCTGAGGGCATGCGCATGCCCCGCCTGCCGCATTGGCAAACGGGGCATGGGCGACTGGCTGAAAACCGCCGGAACCCGGTGGAACCGCCGGAGACCGGTGGATTGCGGCGGGAGGTCAGCCTCCGGCGACGGCCGGGATGATCGAGACGCCGGCGCCGTCCGGGGTCGCCGTGGCGAGGCCCTCGGCGAAGCGGACGTCGTCGTCGTTGACGTAGACGTTGACGAAGCGGCGCAGCTTGCCCTGGTCGTCCAGGACGCGGGCGGAGATGCCGGGGTGGTTCGCCTCCAGCGAGGCGATCACCTCGGAGAGCGTGCCGCCCTCGGCCGGGACCTCGGCCTGCCCGCCGGTGTAGGTGCGCAGAATGGTCGGGATGCGGACGTTGACGCTCATGCCAGGCCAGCCTCTCGGAACGAGTCAAGGGTGGGACGGATGATCGCGGTCGGGCCGGTCGTCGGCGCCACCGCGTCCAGGGTCTTCAGCCCGTCACCGGTGTTGATGGCGACGGTCTCGGCGGCCGGGTCGAGCTGCCCGGTCTCGATCAGCTTCTTCAGCACGCCGATCGTCACGCCGCCGGCGGTCTCGGCGAAGATGCCCTCGGTGCGCGCGAGCAGCTTGATCGCGGCGACGACCTGCTCGTCGTCGACCTCCTCGACCGCGCCGCCGGTGCGCCGGGCGATGTCGAGCACGTAGGGGCCGTCGGCCGGGTTGCCGATCGCGAGCGACTTGGCGATCGTGTTCGGCTTGACCGGGCGCACGACGTCGTGGCCGGACTTGAAGGCGGCGGCGACGGGGTTGCAGCCCTCGGCCTGGGCGCCGTAGATCCGGTAGGGCTTCTCCTCGACCAGGCCGAGCCTGATCAGCTCCTGGAGCCCCTTGTCGATCTTGGTGAGCTGGGAGCCGGAGGCGATCGGGATGACGATGTTGTCCGGCAGCCGCCAGCCGAGCTGCTCGCAGATCTCGTACGCCAGCGTCTTGGAGCCCTCGCCGTAGTAGGGGCGCAGGTTGACGTTGGTGAACCCCCAGCCCTCGCCGATCGGGTCGCCGATCAGCTCGCTGCAGAAGCGGTTGACGTCGTCGTAGGTGCCCTCGATGCCGACGAGGTCGCCGCCGTAGACCGCGGCCATGACGACCTTGCCGGCCTCCAGGTCGTGCGGGATGAAGACGCAGGAGCGGAAGCCGGCCCGTACCGCCGCGGCGCCGACCGCGCCCGCGAGGTTGCCGGTGGAGGAGCAGGAGAGCGTGGTCAGGCCGAAGTTGCGGGCGGCCTCGACGGCGATCGCGACCACGCGGTCCTTGAAGGAGTGCGTGGGGTTGCCGGAGTCGTCCTTGATGTGCAGGCCGCCGGTGACGCCGAGCTCGGCCGCAAGGCGGTCGGCCTTCACCAGCTTGGTGAAGCCGGGGTTCAGGTTGGGCTTGGTCGCCACGTCCGCGGGGACGGGCAGCAGCGGGGCGTAGCGCCAGATGCTGTGCGGGCCGGCCTCGATCTGCCGCCGCAGGGCCTGCGGGTCGCCGCCGGGGAACTCGTAGGCCACCTCCAGGGGGCCGAAACACTCCACGCAGGCGAAGACCGGCCCGAGCGGAACGCGCAGGCCGCACTCGCGGCAGGAGAGGGCGACGGCGTTGCCGAAGTCAACGGTGGGGGAGCCGGTGGCGGAGTCGGTGGCGGATACGACGGTTTCGACAGCCATAGTGGCGAGGCCTCTCTCCTCATCTTCCCCACGGCGCGTCTCGCCGCGGGCCGGAATTGGCACCGTCCCCACCGTGGCCTCGCCTCGCGACGAGCTCGGGCGGGAGGGTTGCCGGGACGTCAACGGGCCGTTCCCTCAGTCCCTCTGGATGAGCTCTGTGGCACGGGCCCCTGACGGAGCCCGGCGTTTGTCGGCGTGACAGCCCCGGCATGCGGTCGTCACGTGCGTTGTTCAAGACTGTAACCGACGGCATGGACAGTGGAACGGGTCGTCCGAACCGCGAGACAGCAGGGAGACAGGCACGTGCTGGAAGAGGTGGAGCGCTGGCTGGAACGGCGGTCGTGGACCGCGGCCGACCGGCCCCTCGACCTGCTGCTCGCCGCCAAGCGCGCGGCGGGGAACGCGGGCACGGTCAGTGTCGTCCTGCCGGCGCTCGACGAGGAGGAGACGGTCGGCGCGATCGTCGCCGCCATCCGCCGCGAGCTGATGGACGAGCCCGCTCCACTGGTCGACGAGCTCGTGGTGATGGACTCCGGCTCCACCGACCGCACAGCCGAGGTGGCCGCGCGGGCCGGGGCGAGGGTGGTGCACCGCGACGAGGTCCTGCCGCGCATACCGGCGGCGCCCGGCAAGGGCGAGGTGCTGTGGCGGTCGCTGCTGGTGACCCGCGGCGAGATCGTCTGCTTCGTCGACGCCGATCTGCGCGAGTTCGATCCGGCCTTCGTCCACGGCATCGTCGGGCCGCTACTGACCGACCCGGGTATCGCTCTGGTGAAGGCGATGTACGACCGCCCGCTGACCGCCGGGGGCACCGTCGTGCCGCACGGCGGCGGGCGGGTCACCGAGCTGGTCGCCCGGCCGCTGCTCAATCTGCACTGGCCGCAGCTGGCGGGGTTCGTCCAGCCGCTGGGCGGCGAGTACGCGGCCCGCCGCTCGCTGCTGGAGCAGCTGCCCTTCCCGGTGGGGTACGGGGTGGAGCTGGGCATGCTGATCGACGCGCTGGGCGTGGCCGGGCTCGACGCGCTGGCCCAGGTCGACGTCGGCGTGCGCCACCACCGCCACCAGGACAGCCAGGCGCTGGGCCGGATGGCGGCGACGATCTACCGCACCGCCCATGTCCGGCTGGCCCGCGGGCAGTTGACCCGGCCGGTGCTCACCCAGTTCGACCGGGGGGCGGGCGGCGGCTTCGAACCGCGGGTGCACGAGGTGGCGGCGGAGGAGCGGCCTCCGATGATCACGGTCCCGGAGTACGTGCGCCGCCGCGCGGCCTGAGCGGCCACCGCTGCCGGCGGCGACGCGCCGGACGGCGTCAAGGGCGCGTTTACCGGGCGGAGACCGGGGCTAGGCTCGGCGCATGGCCGCAACGCATTCGGGCGCCCGGGTTCTGGTGGCGTCCAACCGGGGACCGGTGTCGTACACGCGTGCCGAGGACGGCTCGCTGTCCGCACGGCGTGGCGGGGGCGGGCTGGTGTCGGGGCTGAGCGCGATCGGCCCGGACGCCGACGCGGTGTGGGTGTGCGCGGCGCTGTCGGACGGTGACCGGGCGGCGGCCGAGGCCGTGCCGGGCGGGCGGCTGGACCCACGCGACACCGGCGGCCAGCGGGTGCGCATGCTGGACATCGAGCCGGAGGTGTTCGCCGGCGCCTACAACGGCATCGCCAACTCCGTGCTGTGGTTCGTGCACCACCTGCTCTACCAGACGCCGTTGGCACCCATCTTCGACCGGGAATTCCGCACCCAGTGGGCGGCGTACGAGCGCTACAACGCCGCCTTCGCGGACGCGCTCGCCGAGGAGGCGGCCGAGGGCGCCGCGGTGCTCGTGCAGGACTACCACCTCACCCTCACCCCCGGGCTGCTGCGCGAGCGGCGGCCGGACCTGCGCATCGGCCACTTCTCGCACACGCCGTGGGCGCCGCCGGACTACTTCGGGCTGCTGCCGGACGACGTGGCGGCCGAGGTGCTCGGCGGGATCCTCGGCGCGGACCGGGCCGCCTTCCTCACCCGCCGGTGGGCGGAGGCGTTCACCGCGTGCTGCGAGCGCGTGCTCGGCGCGAAGGCGGGGCGGGACGGCGAGGAGCTGACCGTCACCCACCGCGGGCGGACCACCCGGATCGGGGTGCACGCGCTCGGCGCCGACGGCGACTTCCTGCGGGAGCGCTCCCGCCGCGCGGACGTCGACGAACGGCTGACCTCGCTGCGCGCACAGATCGGGGCGGACCGCAAGGTGATCGTGCGGGTGGACCGCACCGAGCTGTCGAAGAACATCCTGCGCGGCCTGCTGGCCTACCGCAGGTTCCTCGCCGACCACCCCGAGTGGCGCGGCCGCGTTGTCCACCTGGCCTTCGCCTACCCCTCCCGGCACGATCTCGCCGTCTACCGCGAGTACACCGCGGACATCGGGCGGCTCGCCGAGGAGATCAACGCCGAGTTCGCCACCGGCGACTGGCAGCCGCTGATCCTGCACGTCCGCGACGACTTCGCGCGCTCGCTGGCCGCCTACCGCCTCGCCGACGTCGCCCTGGTCAACCCGATCCGCGACGGGATGAACCTGGTGGCCAAGGAGGTGCCGGTGGTCTCCGAGGGCGGCTGCGCGCTGGTGCTGTCCCGTGAGGCGGGCGCGTACGCCGAGCTGGCCGACGCGGCGATCGCGGTCAACCCGTACGACGTCGAGGCGACCGCGCGCGCCCTGCACGAGGGGCTGACCATGCCGGACGTGGAGCGGGCCGAGCGCGGCAAGCGGCTGGCCGCCGCGGCGACCGCGCTGCCGCCGCAGCGGTGGTTCCTGGACCAGCTGGCGGCGCTGGGCGGCTGAGCGGGCCCGCCTCATTCCAGCGCGTCGGCCAGGGCCTCCAGGAGCGCCACGACCCCGGCCGGGCCGTCCACCACCAGGTCGGCGCGTTCGGCGAGCTCGGTCACCTCGGAGCTGCCGCTGCACACCAGCAAGCCCGGCACCCCTTCGGCACGCAGTCGTTCGACCGCGTCGAAGGCGGCGAGGTCGCCGAGGTCGTCGCCCGCGTAGAGCACGGCGCTCGCCTTGGCGGCGCGGACGAACTCGGCGAGCGCGACGCCCTTGTCCATGCCCGGCGGGCGCAGTTCCAGCACCATCCGGCCGGGCTCGACGATCAGGCCGTGCCGGGCGGCGAGCTCGGTCAGCGGGCCGCGCAGCGCCTCCAGAGCGGCCTGGGGGTCGTCGGTGCGGCGGGTGTGGACGGCGACGGCGCGACCGCCCTTGTGCTCGATGTGCGCGGTCTCGACCCAGGTGTGGCGCCAGGCGCCGAGGTTCTCCAGGAAGCCGGGGAGCTCGGCGCGGACCGCGAGCACGCCGGGGTCGTCGCCGGGGGTGTGGAGCTCGCCGGTGGCGGCGTCCCAGCGTTCGGCGCCGTAGTGGCCGAGGACCGTCAGGTTCTCCAGACCCGGCACGCCGGCGAAGCCGCCGTACCGTACGGCGACCCCGGCGGGGCGGCCGGTGATCACGACGACGGAGCCGACGCGCGGGGCGAGGCGGGAGAGGGCGCGCACGGCACCGGGGTGGGCGCGGGCCTGCTCGGGGTCGGGGACGATCGGGGCGAGCGTGCCGTCGAAGTCCAGCGCGATGACGGCACGCCCCGGTTCGGCCAGCAGCGCCTCGAGGCCGGCCTTGCCTGCGGGGGTGGCGGGAGTGGGAAGGGGATGGCTGCCCATGGCACGACCCTAGCGGGGTACGGGCGGGCGCGTCCGCCGTACGTGCGCCACCGCAGCCCTTCTCGATGGCCCGGCTCCGCCCGCCGCCCGGTCAGCGGTTGCGCCGCCGCGCCTCGCGCGCCGCGCGCAGCCGGTTGACGGTCACCGGCGCGTGCGCCAGCGCGCGGGGGTCGTCGAGGAGGGCGTTGAGGAGCTGGTGGTAGCGCGTGGGCGACATGCCCAGGCGCTCCCGTACCGCGCGCTCCCTGGCGCCGACGGTCGGCCACTGGCGGGCGGCGACGGCGAGGACGGCGAGGTCCACCTCGCTCAGGCCGTGGGTGTCGTCCCGGGCGTCGTGCGAGGCGGCCTCGTCGGTCCGCCGGGCCGGCTCGCCTTCACCGTCCGTCATCGCGCCCCTCCCTACCTGGCCTTGGCGCTGTTGTCCGCAGTCTCCGCCATGCGCTGCAAGGAGGTGAGCACACCGGCGGGGTCGTGGGTGACGGCCTTGCCGATCACCTGCTTGAGCCGGGCGTTGACCGGGCCCCAGGAGGTCTTGTCGTCAGGGTAGAACTGGGCGTTCGGCAGCGCGTCGATGAACTGCCAGACGTCCTTGTGCGCCGGGTCGGCGCGCATCGCCTCGGAGGCCGAGACGGTCACCGGCAGCAGGTCGTAGGCGTTGAGGAACTTCAGGGTGTTCTGCCGGCTGTAGGCGAACTCCAGGAACTTCCCGATCTGCTGACGGTGACCCCGCTGCTTGAATGCCATCATCCAGTCGGCGACGCCCGCGGTCGCGTTCAACGGGCCGTCCTTCCCGGGGATCTTGGCGATGCCGTAGTCGACACCGCCCTTGCGGGCCTGCTGGATGAGCGTGGGGTGGCCGTTGAGCATGCCGACCTGGCCCTTGCCGAAGGCGTCGAAGACCTCCCGGCGGTTGGTGGTGGCCGGGTCGGTGCCGGTCAGACCGGTGTCGACCAGGTTCTCCTTCAGCCACTCGAACGTCTGGCGGTTCTGCGCGGAGTCGATGGTGTAGCTGCCGACGGCGTCGGTGTAGTTGCCGCCGCCCCCCAGCATCCACACCAGGGTCTCCGCGGCCGGCTCCTCCGGCCCGAACGGCAGCCCCACCGGCTGCTTCACGCCGATCGCCTTGAGCTTCTCGGCGTCCGCCTTGAGCTCGTCCCAGGTGGCCGGGGGCTTGGGCGCGCCGTCGGGGCCCACGATCCCGGCCTGCCTGAAGAGCTTCTTGTTGTAGAAGAACAGGCGCGAGCTGGAGACGAACGGCATGCCGTACTGGGTCCTGTTGACCTCGCCCGCGCTCGCCATCGAGCCGATGAAGTCGGCCTGCACGGGTATGGAGAGCAGTTCGTCGGCGCTGTAGAGGTCACCCTTGGCGGCGTAGTCGGCGTAGGCGCCGATCTGCGCGATGTCGGGGGCGTCGCCGGCCGCGACCATGTCGGCGACCTTCTTGTCGACCTCGTTCCAGCTGTAGACCTTGACGTCCACGGTGACGCCGCGGTTCTGCTTCTCGAAATCGCGCGCCACGCCGTCCCAGTACGCCTGCGAGGAGTCGGTGGAGCCGTCCCCGTAGTCCGCCGCGACCATCGTGAGCCTGACGCCCCCGCCGATTCCGGCGCCGCTGCCGCACGCCGTGAGCGTCAATGCCGCCGCGAGGCCCGCGCCCGCGAGACCCAGCATCCCCCGCCTGTTCACCTGTCCTACCGCCTTCTTCAACCTGGAGGTCTACACCATATCGCTGCCCCGGCCACGGGCCGTCGCCCGGGATCTCGCAACCAGGCGGGTGAACTGGACTAGACCTTTCCCCCTGCCCGCGTCAGACTGTTCACGTGAGACATGTCATCGCCCTCGACGTAGGCGGCACCGGCATGAAGGGCGCCCTGCTCGGGCCGGACGGCGAGCCGCTGTACGAGGCGCGGCGGGCGACCGGGCGCGAGCGCGGTCCGCAGGCCGTCGTCGCATCGGTGCTCGACTTCGCCGCCGCCCTGCGCGAGCACGGCCTGCGCGCCTACGGCACGGCGGCCGCCGCGGCCGGCGTCGCCGTACCCGGCGTGGTCGACGACGACGCCGGGATCGCGGTGTACTCGGCCAACATCGGCTGGCGCGACGTGCCGATGCGGACCCTGCTCGCCGAACGGCTGGGCGGCGTGCCGGTGGCGCTCGGGCACGACCAGCGGGGCGGCGGCCTCGCCGAGGGACGGCTGGGCGCGGGCCGCGGCCAGGACCGGTTCCTCTTCCTCGCCCTGGGCACCGGGATCGCCGCCGCCATCGGCATCGAGGGCCGGATCGAGGCCGGCGCCCACGGCTGCGCGGGGGAGATCGGCCACATCGTCGTGACGCCCGGCGGGCGGCGCTGCCCGTGCGGGCAGACCGGCTGCCTGGAGACCGAGGCGTCGGCGGCGGCGGTGGCGCGTGACTGGGCCGAGGCGAGCGGCGCCGCCGACGCCACCGCGGCCGACTGCGCGAGTGCCGTCGAGGCGGGCGACCCTCGGGCCCTGGCCGTCTGGCGCCACGCGGTCGATGCCCTCGCGGCCGGGCTGGTGACCGGTCTGACCCTGCTGGACCCGCGCGTGCTGATCGTCGGAGGCGGTCTGGCCGAAGCGGGCGAGACGCTCCTGGCACCGCTGCGTGCTGCGGTGGCCGAGCGGCTCACCTTCCAGCAGCTCCCCCTCATCGTTCCGGCGGCCCTCGGGGACGCTGCCGGCTGCCTGGGCGCAGGTCTGCTCGCCTGGGACCGACTCTCCGTGGAGGTTTCCGCCTGATGACCCGACACGTCCTGACCGGGGCCCAGCTCGTGCTCCCGTCCGGTGTCGTCGCCGAGACCCTGACCGTCGAGGACGGACGGATCGCCGCCGGCCGCCCCGGGGACGCGGCGGCGGCCGGGCTCGACCTGACCGGGCACTGGATCGTCCCCGGGTTCGTCGACATCCACGTGCACGGCGGCGGTGGGGCCTCGTTCTCCGCGGGCGACGCGGAGGAGGCGCTGACCGCGATCCGCACCCACCGGGCGCACGGCACCACGACCATGCTCGCCTCCACGGTCACCGGCGACCTGGACGACCTGGGACGGCAGGCCGCCGTGCTCTCCGAGCTCGTCGAGCAGGGCGAGCTGGCCGGGGTGCACTTCGAGGGGCCGTTCATCTCCCCGCACCGCTGCGGCGCCCACGACCCGTCGCTGCTGCGGGCCCCGGACCCGGCGGACGTGCGCAAGCTGATCGACGCGGCGCGCGGTACGGCGGCGATGATGACGCTCGCCCCCGAACTGCCCGGCGGCCTGGAGTCGGTGCGGCTCCTCGTGGACCACGGGGTGATCGCCGCCGCCGGCCACACGGACGGCGGTTACGAGGCGACGCTGGAGGCGATCGAGGCGGGGGCGCGGGTCGCCACGCACCTGTTCAACGCGATGCCGGGGCTGCAGCACCGGGCGCCGGGCCCGATCGCGGCGCTGCTGGAGGACGAGCGGGTCACCGTCGAGCTGATCAACGACGGCACGCATCTGCACCCGGCGGTGCTGCAGCTGGCCTTCCGCGCGGCCGGCGCGCGGCGGGTCGCCTTCATCACCGACGCCATGGGCGCCGCCGGGATGAGCGACGGCCGCTATCCGCTGGGACCGCTGGAGGTCGAGGTCAAGGACGGCGTCGCCCGGCTGGTCGAGGGCGGCTCGATCGCGGGTTCGACGCTGACGCTGGACACCGCGTTCCGGCGGGCGGTGACGGTGGACGGGATCCCCGTCGAGCAGGCCGTGGAGGCGCTGTCGGCGACCCCGGCCCGGCTGCTGGGCCGCTACGACACGATCGGCTCGCTGGAGCCGGGCAAGGACGCCGATCTGGTGGTCCTGGACGGCGATTTCCGACTCGTCGGTGTGATGCGCAAGGGCGAATGGTTGGCCCGGCCCACGCCCAGGTAAACGTAAATACGACAAAGCAGTACGGCGGCCGGTCCTCCTCTGGGCCGACCGCTCGTCTTTTGGCATGATCGCTCGCGAAACGGCGTCGGAGAGGGGTGCTCGCGGTGATCCTGACGGTCACGCTCAACGCTGCCCTCGATGTGACCTACCGCGTGCCGCGGCTGATACCGCACACCACCCACCGGGTGGGCGAGGTCGTCGAGCGGCCGGGCGGCAAGGGGCTCAACGTGGCGCGCGTGCTGGCCGCGTTGGGGCACGAGGCCGTCGTCACGGGCCTGGCCGGCGGTCGCACCGGCGAGGCGCTGCGGGCCCGGCTGCGGGAGTCGGCGCCCGGGGTCACCGACGAGCTGGTGCCGGTCGCGGGCGAGACGCGGCGCACGGTCGCCGTGGCGGACGGCTCGACGGGCGACACGACGATGTTCAACGAGCCGGGTCCGGCGGTCACCCCGCAGGAGTGGGCCGCCTTCTGCGACGCCTACCGGCGGCTGATGGGCGGGGCGCGGGCCGTGGCCCTGTGCGGCAGCCTCCCGCCGGGGCTTCCGGTCGGCTCCTACGCGGACCTGGTGCGCACGGCCCGGGCCGCGGGCGTTCCGGTGCTGCTCGACACCAGCGGTGAGGCGCTGCGCCGCGGTATCGCCGCGCGGCCCGATCTGGTGAAGCCCAACAGCGACGAGCTCACCCAGCTCACCGGCCTGACCGATCCGTGGCGGGCCGCCTACGAGGCCCGGCGGCGCGGCGGGCGGGCGGTCGTGGCCTCCGCCGGCCCGCAGGGGCTGCTGGCGGTGACCGAGAGCGGCTCCTGGCGCGCTGCACCGCCTCGGCGGATGGCGGGCAACCCGACGGGTGCGGGAGACTCGGCAGTGGCCGGGCTGCTGTCGGCGCTCGTGGAAGGGGCGCCGTGGCCGGACCGGCTGGCCCGCGCGGTCGCGCTGTCGGCGGCGACGGTGCGGGCACCGGCCGCGGGCGAGTTCGACCGTGCCACGTACGACAAGCTGCTGCCGCAGGTCGCGGTGACCGAAGAGCACGAGGCGGCCTGAACCACCTGACGACAACGACCCCTTGGGGGAACCATGCCGCTCGTCACCACCGGCGAACTCCTCGGCGCGGCCCGGGCGGACGGCCGCGGACTGGCCGCCTTCAACGTCATCACCGTCGAGCACGCGGAGGCCGTCGCGGCCGGAGCGGAGGCCGCCGGAGCGCCGGCGGTGCTGCAAGTCAGCGAGAACGCGGTGAAGTTCCACGGCGGGCGCCTCGCGCCGATCGCGGCCGCGGCGGCCGAGGTCGCCCGTGCATCGTCGGCTCCGCTCTCCCTCCACCTCGATCACGTGGAGAGCGTCGAGCTGCTGCACGCGGCGCACGGGTGCGGCTTCTCCTCCGCCATGTTCGACGCGTCGGCGCTTCCCTACGCCGAGAACGTCGACGCGACGGCGGAGGCGGTGCGTTGGGGGCACGAACGGGGGATGGTGATCGAGGCAGAACTCGGGCGGGTGGGCGGGAAGGACACCGACCGGGTGGGCGGGAAAGACGCCGACCGGGTGGGCGGCAAGGCCGGGGACGCGCACACTCCCGGGGTCCGGACGGATCCCGGTGAGGCAGCCGCGTACACCGCCGCCACCGGGGTCGACGCGCTCGCGGTGGCCGTCGGCAGTTCGCACGCGATGACCGAGCGGACCGCCGCGCTGGACCACGACCTGATCGCCCGGCTGCGCGCGGCCGTTGCCGTGCCGCTGGTGCTGCACGGTTCCTCGGGTGTGCCGGACGAGGAGATCCGGCGGGCGATCGCGGCCGGCATGGTGAAGATCAACGTCGGTACGGCGCTGAACACGGCGTTCACCGGCGCGGTCCGCCGCTGGCTGGAGGAGAACCCTTCCGGTGTGGACCCGCGCAGGTACCTGAGCCCCGCGCGGGACGCCATGGCCGCGACCGTCGCCCGCTTCCTGAAGGTGACCGCAGGGAGCTGACGCAGCGTCAGCTCCAGCCGAGCGGCTTCTCCTTCTCGGAGGCCGACAGCCCGACGCGGTCGAGGTTGTAGTGGCATACGTCACCGGCGGCGCACGTCAGGGCGATCGTGTTGGCGCCCTGGCTCAGCTGGACGGTGACGTACGAGGTGAACCACTGGTCCCAGTTGCCCGGCGTGCCGTAGTCCTTCAGGTTGAGCTTCCAGCCCAGCGGCTTGCCGTTGACGACCACGGTGGTCTTGGCGTCGTCCGGCTGGGCGTTGGCGTACCGGACCCACAGTACGTACGAGCCGGCCTTGGGGGCCTTGGCCGTCCAGGCGGCGCTGGCGCCGGGGGTCTCCATGCCGTCGACGAACGTGCCGTTGGGGCCCTGCGCCTTCTGGTGGTTGTTGTCGGTCTTGGCGCCGCCGCCCAGGGTCAGGCTCGCCGCGAACTCCTGCGGCAGGCCGGTGTTGGGGTCGGTGCTCGCCGCCGCGGAGGGCGCCTGCGACTGCGTCGCGCCCGGCGAGGGGCTGTTCGCACCGCCCGCGGCCTGCTTGCCGCTCTTGTCGTTGCCCGTCATCGCGGCCACGCCGATGCCGATGGCGACCACCACGACGACCGCGATGGCCCCCAGCATCAGCCCGCGCCGGTTGGATCCGCCCTGGCCGCCGTGGCCGCCCCGGTGGCCGCCCGGGGCCGCGGGCTGCGGGCTCGGCCCCGGCTGGGCGTAGCTCTGCTGCCCGTAGCCCTGCTGCGGGTAGCCGTAGCCGCCCTGCGGCGCCGCGGGCCGCCGCTCTCCGACCCGGGTGACCTTGTTGTACGAGGTGCGGGGGATGCCAGGGCGGTCCGCCTGGGCGGTCTCCGCCTCCCCGCGGTACAGGTACGCGAACGGGTCGTCGTTCTCGGGCTCTGGCGTGCCGTTGCTGCCGGCCGTCATCCGCTGCTCACTCCCCACTGCGTCCGGCCACCGCGGACCGGACAAGACTGGACCCGCGCGAGCCTACCCCGATCCGGTGACCGGACGCGCTGCGTGGCGTGGTGCGCGACACACCCGATCAGACGGGTCAACCGGCCGGACGGTTCATCCCGCCCTGCGGTGCGCCTTGGAGCGGGCGCGCTTCTCGACGTACATGCGCTGGTCGGCGGAGTGCAGCACCTCTTCGACCGTCATGCCGCAGCCCGCCCAGCCGATGCCGAAGCTGGCGCCCACCCGGACCGCCCGGCCGTCCACCCGGATCGGCGGGACGATCGCGTTGCGCAGCCGCATCGCGAGGTCCTGGGCGCCGTCGCGGTCGAGGCCGTCGGCGAGCACCACGAACTCGTCGCCGCCGAGCCGGGCCACCGTGTCGCCGTCCCGCACGACGCTGCTGAGCCGCCGGGCGACCTCGATCAGTACGGCGTCGCCGGTGTGGTGGCCGAAGCGGTCGTTGATCGACTTGAAGCCGTCCAGGTCGCAGAAGAGCACCGCGAGCCCCTTGCCCGCGGCGCCCTCGCCGTCCTCGCCCGGCTCGACCGCATGCACATGGTGGTCGTAGGGCAGGGCGGGCGCGGGCGGGAAGCCGTAGCCGAACTCGTCGATCTCGCCGCCGAGCTCGCCCAGCTCCTCGTCGACGACCGCGCGGCTTTCGGGGATCTGCGGCATGGAGCACAGCCGGGCGCTGAGCCGGGCGCGCAGCTCCGCGCTGTTGGGCAGGCCGGTGAGGGAGTCGTGGCTGGCCCGGTGGGCCAGGGCCAGCTCATGCCGCTTGCGCTCCTCGATGTCCTCCACATGGGTGAGCAGGAACCGCGGGCCGTCGGTGGTGTCGGCGACCACCGAGTTGCGCAGGGACACCCACAGGTACGTGCCGTCCCGGCGGGCCAGCCGCAACTCGGCGCGGCCGCCCTCGGCGGAGGTGCGCAGCAGCGTGCCGATGTCCTCCGGGTGGACGAGGTCGGAGAAGGAGTAGCGGCGCATCACGGACGCCGGGCGGCCCAGCAGGCGGCACAGCGCGTCGTTGGCCCGCAGCAGCCTGCCGTGCTGCTCCCCGCCCATCTCGGCGATGGCCATGCCGCTGGGCGCGTACTCGAAGGCCTGCCGGAAGCTCTCCTCGCTGGCCCGCAGCGCCTGCTGCTCGCGCTCCAGCCGGACCAGGGCGCGCTGCATGTTGGCGCGCAGCCGGGCGTTGCTGATCGCGATGGTGGCCTGGAAGGAGTACATCTGCAGGGCCTCCCGGGCCCACGCGCCGGGGCGGCGGCCGTTGCGCGGCTTGTCGATGGAGATCACGCCGATGAGGTCGCCGCCGGCCGCGGGCGCGTACATCGGGGCCAGCAGCCGGTCGTCGGGGTGCCATTCGTCGGGAAAGCGCGGTGTCGGGCCCTCGTGCCGCCAGGTCGGGATGTCGTCGCCGTCGAGCATCCATCCCTCGTCGTGCGGGATGAAGCGCAGCGTGCCCCAGCGGTGGCCCATGGCCAGCCGCCGCTCCCAGGCCGCGCGGGAGCCCACGCGCCCGGCCATCAGCGCCTCGGCACCGGCGCTGCCCGCGACGGCGGCGACCACGAGGTCGCCGTCCGGGCGCACCAGGTTGACGGCGGCCAGTTCGTAGCCCAGCCCGCCCACGACGCCGTCGGCGACGGCCTGCAGGGTGTCGGCCAGGCTGCGGGCCGTGTTGAGGTCCGCTACCACTTGGTGGAGCTGCCGCAGTGTCGCCAGGCGGACATACGGCTCCGACTCGGTGTCCATGTCGCTCTCCCCCGAGCCCTTGTCGGTTCGACTCCTGAGTTCCGTTGAGTGCTTCAGTCCTTCGTGACTTCTTATCGTCCGATTGCCACCGCAACTGAATCACAGGGAGCAGCCCGATCGGTACACAGGGTCAACAATTCCACCCCCTTGTGACTGACGTCACAGAGTGGGTGGCAAAGTTGCATACCCTCAGTGGTTTCATGCGGAAAGCTTCTGGATGGTCGGATTCCTGCGAGGGTAGCCGGTCCATAGTCCTAGGACCCGCCTCCGCCCTCTGCCCGATGTGCGGGCGGGGGCGGCTGGCTAGCGTGCAGCCCATGCCCCCCGCTGAGCAGAGCGCTTCGGTCTTCGCGCATGCTGGTGTCGTGCCACCGGACCACGACACGAGCAGCGCACAGCCGCATGTGACCCCCGACGAGTTCCGGGCGGCGCTGTCGAGGCTGACCGCGGGCGTGTCCCTGGTGACCGCGCACGACCCCGAGGAGGGACCCCGCGGCGAGGACGTCGGCATGACCGCGACCGCCTTCCTGTCGGTCTCGCTGGACCCGCCGCTGGTCCTCATCAGCCTGCGCGAGGGCTCCCGCATGGACGAGCTGCTCGAACGCCAGCCGTACTGGGCGGTCTCCGTGCTCAGCGAGAGCCAGCGCCACATCGCCGGCCGCTTCGCGATGCGCGGCCGGGTCAGCGACCGCCTGCTCTTCGAGGACATCCCCTACCGCCGCGGCGAGGTCTGCGGCGCCCCCCTGCCCGGCGGCGCCCTGGCCACCCTGGAGTGCCGCACGACCCAGCGGATCCCGGCGGGCGACCACACGCTGGTCCTCGGACTGGTCCTGACAGCCGCGACGCCGAGCACGAACGGGCGCCCGCTGACGTACTTCCGGGGCCGCTACCACCAGTTGGGGTGAGCCGGACCGGCGCCGCACCCGGCCGCTACTCCCAACCGCGAGCGGTGCGGCCCCGCTTGGCCTGCGCACGCAGCCGCTTGTCCTTCAGCCGCCGCTCGTTGACGCCTCTGGGCACCTTCGTCGGGCGCCGCGGCCTGGGCGGCGGCTCGGTGGCGGAGGCCAGCAGGGAGGCGAGGCGGGCGGCGGCCGCCTCGCGGTTGCGCCACTGCGAGCGGTGCTCGCCGGCCCGCACCACGAGCACGCCCCCGGTCAGCCGGCCCGCGAGCCGCTGCAACGCGCGCTCCTTCCACACCGGGGGCAGGGACGCCGTACCGGCGAGGTCGAAGCGGACCTCGGCCAAGGTGTCGGTGGTGTTGACGTGTTGCCCGCCGGGACCGGACGAACGGGAGAAACGCCACATCAGCTCGGCCTCCGGTATGGAGACCGAGCCGCGGATGACAAGTGGCCCGGACATGCCTCCATGATCCCGCGGCCCATGCGCCACGTCACATCGTTTTGCCGAGTGGTGCGGGTCACCCGCGGGCCCGGCCCCGGGTGCGCGGCCCGTACGATCGAGCCGTGATCGACCTCGGGTACGCCCTCTCGCGCCGCTTCCCCGATCCGCCGCAGACGGACTACCGGGCGGCGGACGTGCGGACCCTGCGCCACGACCTGTTCTGCGGCGACGTCTACATCGCGCAGGGCGAGCGCGAGCTGTCCACAGCCTGGGGATGGGTGCCGGTGCTGGACTTCGCCTGGGCGCTGTGCGACATCACCGAGCGGCTCGACCGCGACCCGCTGGGCAGCAGGTCCGCTCGCCCGCAGCGGGCCGAACTGGACTTCACCCAGTCCACGGAGATGCTCCGCTTCGAGCGGCGCTTCGGCTGGGTGGACATCACCGCGGACTGGGCCGAGGAGGAGCCGCCGCTGACGGTGAACCACGGCGATCTGCGCCGCGAGGCCCGCGACTTCCTGCATGATGTGGTCGCGGACCTGGCGGACATGCACGAGGGCCTCGCGGACAACCCGGCCGTCTGGAACCTGCTGGCCCGGTTTCCCCGTGTATAGAGGGGAAGCAGTCACGTACCGCAAGCGGTGGAGAATTCGGGATCAACATGGATAGCGAGTCCAGGCGCTCCGGCAGGACGAGTCGCCGCGGGTGTCTGGTCGGCCTGATCGTCACGGCCGTACTCGTCATCGCCGCCGCACTCGGGGTCACCTGGTGGCTGACCCGCCCCCCGGCGCTGCCCACCATCCCCCAGCAGTACCTCGCGACGGTCCGCTCGGCCGCGGGGGCCTGCCCGGACGTCAGCGTGCCGCTGCTGGCCGCGCAGATCGACGCGGAGAGCCACTGGAACCCGCAGGCCGACTCCGGCGAGGCCCAGGGGATCGCCCAGTTCTACCCGTCGACGTGGGCGGAGTGGGGCCGGTCGTACAGCGGCGGCGGCAAGCCGGACGTGTGGAACCCCCAGGACGCCATCCCGTCCCAGGCCGCCTACATGTGCCACCTGTTCAGGGCGGTCAGGAACGTGCCCGGGGACCCCACCCGGCTCGCCCTGGCCGCCTACAACGCGGGACCGGGCGCCGTGCTCAAGGCCGGCGGGATCCCGCAGATCAGCGAGACGGTCAACTACGTCGACCGGATCGAGAAGCTCATCCCGCAATACACGGTCACCTACGCCAAGCAGATCGGCGCCTCGCCCAGCCCGTCGCCCTCGTCCTGACCTGCCGGCGCGGCCCGGCTCCGACGGCAAGGGCGGGCGGGAGGCGCTCGATGCGCTCCCCGCCCGCCCTCGCGTGCCGGGTCTTACGGGTCTCAGCGTGCGACGGCGGTCACTCGGAGGCGTCCGCCATCTCGTTGCTGATCCACTGTATGGTCCCCTCGTCCATGCCCTTGGTGTAGCTCCGGGCGTTGTGCGCACCGCCGGAGATCATCTGGAGCCGGCAGTGGACCGGGCCGTGGCAGTACGTGGCGATGAAGTTCTTCACCTTCGGGATGTCGGAGCGCTCGGTCGTACCGACCTGGAAGCCCAGGTAGACGTCCGGGCCGCCCTTCCTGGTGATCTGCTTGGCCAGGTACTCGGGGTTGTCGAGCCGCATGGCGGCCTGGTTGCCGTGCCACAGCGGCGAGTCCGGGACGATGTCCGGGCCCGAGGGGATGGCCGCCTTGAAGGTGTGCGGGTACTTCAGCACGCTCTTGAGGCTGCAGAAGCCACCGGACGACGAGCCCATGAAGCCCCAGCCGTCGCGGGTCTTGAGGGTGCGGAAGTTCTCCCGGGTGAACTCGGGCACGTCCTGGGTGAGCCAGGTGTCCATCTTCTGCGAGCCGGGGATGTCGCTGCAGTCGTGGTACTGCTTGTCCGGGTTGAGCACCGGCATGACCAGGATGAAGGGCTTCGCCTTGCCCTCCTGGGACCACCTGTAGAAGTCCTCCTGGAGCTTCAGGTCGGCGCCGAACCAGTAGTTGGTCGGCCAGCCCTCCCCGCCCGGCAGCGCGATGATCACCGGGAAGCCCTTGTTGGCATTCTCGGCCTTGAAGTACGCCGGCGGCGCCCAGACCCAGATTTTGCCGGTGAAGCCGGATTTCGGCCCGGTGTACGTGGCCACACCGATCTTGGTGTTGTCGGCGGCCTCGACGGTTCTTTGGATCTTGAACTGGGCCGCAGGTCCGGTTGCAGGCTGCATCAGCCCACCGGGCTTGGCCGCCTGGGCTCCGGAATTGCCGGACGGGGCGGCGCTCGGGTTGCCGAACGACACCGGGTCTCCTTCGTCGCTGCAGCCGGCGACGAGGCCCAGGGAGACAAGGGCTACGGCCGCGGTCAGCCAGCGTTTCAACAAGGGTCGCTCCACCGGATTGTGCTTCCTAACGGGGACATGGCTGGTCATTTACCACCTGTGAGATGCAAAAAAGGCCCCCCTGGATCCCTCCACCGCAATGAATTACGTCATAGCTTGGTAACAACCTGGCAGCGAGCGCCGGTCGAGTACGAAACAGATCGGTCCACGCGTTAAGAACTGGACAAATATGTCCAGTTTCGTCTGATTTGCTCGCCATTTAGTAGACATCAATACGTCACCGCCCGACCACGCTCCGCACGGTGGGCCGGGGCGGCCTCCGACGGAGGTTCCTGACGGGGCGTCGGCACCGGAGCTGACGGGACGTAGGAAACGCGGGAGCCGGCCGGCACCCGGGCACCCCGGTTGCCGTAGCACCCTCCCCCGCCCGGCGCACCTCGACGGGCGGGGCCCGGTCACCGCGCCCACGATGACGGCAACGGACCGTCTACCGGGAGGAACCGCCCGTGAACGCCAGCCTCGAACATCTGCGCCGTTGCACCATCGCCGTCGATCTCGGCGCATCGAGGACCAGGGTGTACCTCAAGCACTCCGGTGTCGTCGTCGACGAGCCCAGCGTCGTGGCCGTCGACTGCCGCTCCGGAGCACTGGTCGCCGTGGGAGCCGACGCCGACCCCATGACCGGACGCACCCCCGCGCACATCCGGGTGGTCCGCCCGGTCTCCGGCGGCACGGTCACCGACATCGGAATGGCCCAGCGCATGCTGCGGCACTTCCTCGACCAGCGGATGCGACGGACCCTGCGCCGCAGACCGATCCTGCGGGCCGCCGTCTGCACCGCGCACGACAGCGGACCGCTCGCCGTGCGCTCCGTGATCGAGACGCTGCTGGGCATCGGCGCCCGCCGGGTGGAGCGCGTCGACAGCATCGTCGCCGCGGCCGTCGGCTGCGGGCTCCCCGTCGAGCGTCCGGAGGCGACCATGGTCGTCCTGTGCGGCTCGGGCACCACCCACGTCGCGGTGCTGTCGCTGGGCGCGATCGTCGCCTCGGAGACGATCCCGGTGGGCGGCGAGGTCGTCGACCGCGCGGTCGTGCTGCACCTGCGCAACCACCACGCCCTGATGCTGCCCAACCAGGCGGTGCGCCCGCTGCACGCGATCTTCGGCGCCGAGGAGCCCCGGGTGGCCTGCACCGAGGTGCACGGCACGGACGCGGACAGCGGGCTGGCCCGCTCGGTCAAGGTCGACACCGAAGGGGTACGGCTGGCGATCCGCAGTCCCCTCAACACCGTGCTCGACGGCATCCGCGCGGTGCTGCGCCGCTGCCCGCCGGACCTCGTCGCCGACCTGGGCGAGCGCGGGATCATGCTCACGGGCGGCGGCGCCCTGCTGCCGGGCCTGGAGACGATGCTGCGGGAGACCACCGACATGCCCGTCCACGTCGTCGACCGCCCCGACATCTGCGCGGTGCGCGGCCTCGGCGCGATGATCGAGGGCTGGTACCGGCCGCTGGTGATGGAGACCCCGCACTGACGCCGGAACGACACCGCGGAGCGGACGAGCCGGACGGAGAGCGCGGCCCGGCCGGTCAGGGCGAACCGGACGGCCAGGACGGACGCCCCGCGGCGGCCGGACCGTACGGCGCACCCGGGACGCGGGCGGCCGGCGGACCCGCCGGGCCGGTGATGTCCGTCGCGGCCCAGCGGCTGAGGGAGCGCGTCTACGCGACCATCACCATGGTCGCCGTCGTCGTGGGCCTCGCGGAGGAGGGCGGGCCCCGCCTCAGCCACAACGACGCGGCCTGGACGGTCGGCGGCACCGCCGTCGCCCTGTGGCTCGCCGTCCTCGTGGCCGACGAGCAGGCGCACCGCATGGTCTTCCGGCGCGCCGCACAGGGCGCGAACCTGCGCCGCATGCTGTACACGAGCAGCCCGCTGCTGCTCAGCGCCGTCGGCCCGCTGCTGTTCACCGGGGTGTCCGCGCTGGGCGCGATGAAGCTGCACGTGGCACTGCTCACGGCCGTCGGCATCGACGTGGCGGAGCTGTTCGTGTGGGGCGTCGTCGGCGGCGTACGGCTGGGCGCGGGGCTGCTTCCCTCACTGGCCGCGGGCGTCGCCGACCTGGCGGTCGGGCTGGGGGTGGTGGCCGTGAAGGTGTGGACGGCCCACTGAGCTGCGGTCCGGTGGCGGGGTGCCGCCCGCCCGCCTCAGCCCTGCGGCTCCGAGGTGAGGCGCAAGGTGGTCGCCAGGTGGTCGACGAGATCGCCCAGCCGGTCGGTGAAGGCGAGCGCCTGCCAGCTGACGAACAACAGCACGGCGCCCTCGGTCTGCGGCGGACGGGCCGCGTAGGCCACGGTCTGCAGCAGGTTGCCCTCGCCGTCCTCGCCCCCGGCCGCCTCGTCGGCGTCGCCGGTGCCCCCGGCCGGGCGGTCGACGACGTACTGGTGGCGCACCCGCACCGCCGGGCCGATCGGCAGGTCGCCGTAGAGGATCTCCGCGGGCTGCATCGAGCGGCCGGTCGGGGTGCTCAGGAAACGGCCGAGTTCCTCGACGGTGAGCTCGGGGTCGCCGGGCGCCGCCGGAGCGATGGTCGAGACCTCGATCCGGGCCAGCTCGCCCGCGCCCGGCTCGGGACAGAAGGACAGGGCGGTGACGGGCTCCCGGGTCGCCGCGTCGGCGAGCGCGCCGCGCAGCGCCTCGCTGAACAGGGCGACGTCGGAGCCGTCGGCGTCCGGCCCGAGGCGCAGCCGCGCGGCCTCCTCGGCCCAGGCGGACCACTCCTCCTCCGGCCGCTCGACGGGAAGGACGACCGCGCCCGCCGGGACACCGATCGAGACTTGGAAGGAATCAGACATCAGACCGTCCACTGCAGGGTCGTCGCGATCGAGTCGAACAGGCCCACCAGGGCGTCGGCCAGCGGTTCCATGGGCGTCGAGAAGGAGAGCAGCAGGTGCAACCCGCTGCCGGGGACGGCCACTTGGATGTCCAGGTGGGTCACCGGCAGCTTGTTGCCGTCCGGGTCGCCCTCGGTGGGCAGGCGACGGTAGCGGGTGCGCAGGGCCGGGCCCGCCATCGGCAGCTCGACCATGGACACGTCCTCGCCCCGGGCGCCGCGGGCGACGCCTAGCCGCTCCAGATCGCCCGCGCCCCCCTCACCGGCCGGCGCGGGGACGAAGGTGACGACGAGTCCGGCGGACAGCGGGATCCCGGCGACGGTGTTCGTCGCCAGGTACATCTCCACGCCCCCGTTGGCGTGCGCGGCGGTCGCCTGCTCGCACAGGCGCTCCACCGCCTGCATGCGCAGGGCCGGCTCGGCGCGGGAGCCGCGCAGGCCCCGGTTGACCAGTTTCTCGATCCGGTGCGGCCAGCGCTCCGGGTCGAGGACGATGCGTTCCCATCCGTCCGGCACCGCCAGCCGGAAGTCGGTGGGCATCGGAAGCTGTTCGGCGGCTGTGGTGGTCACCCGGTCATCCAGTCCTTGTTCCTGCGTGCGGCGGCGCCGATGACGGCGAGCGGGGAGAGCACGAGCACCGCGCCCGCCGCGGCGGCGACGCCGGCGCTGACGGCGACGTTCAGGTCCGCCTTGGTGCCGAAGCGCGGCGCGTACCGGTTGTCGGGGTCGTAGACGACGGTGGCCGCGGCACCCACGTCGGTCGCGCACGCGCCCTTGTTCGTGTCGACCTCCCGTACCGAGCCGTCCGGCAGGCGGACCCGGCAGTAGGCGTGCAGGGAGCCGTGCGACCAGGAGTGGACGGGCGCGGCGACGGTGGCCTGGGCCTGCACCCCGCGTACCGCCATGTACCAGTCCGCGGTGTTGAACGCGGTGACGAAGACCAGCACGAGGAAGGCGACCGCCATGAGCGCCTGGGCGGCGCCGGAGCCGCGCGAGCGCCGGGTGCGGGCGGCCACCGCGAAGAAGACGAAGATGAGGTAGCCGATGCCGACGAGGATCGCCAGCTCGTGCAGGAACAGGGTGCTCACCGCGCACAGCACCGCACCGAGCACGGCGGCCAGCAGCAGCAGGAGCCACGGCCCGGCGGCCTGCCCGGCCGCGGCACCGTCCGGGTGCCCCTCGGTCACGAAGCGCTCCCGCCGCGCGGTCCGCTCCGGCTGCGAGGCCTCCGGTGCGTCGATCAGGTCGGTGTGGGTGGCGAGGATCTGCCGGGCGAGCCGCACCCCGCGCTCGGTCCTGCACAGGTTCCGCAGCACGTCGAGGGTGACCCCGGCGTCGGCGAGCCGGCGCCGGTCCTGCGCGGAGAGCCGGTCGAGGAGCTCCTCGGTCGACCGGTCCTGCGCCGGTTCGTCCTCGGGCCAATCGGCCAGCAGCATCCGGACCTTGCGGGCGCCGTCCTTGGTCGCCGCCATCTCCCGCAGACGCTGCGGCGTCATGCCGCCGCTCGCCAGGACCTGGCGCCGCGACTCGGGCATGGTCTCGATGAGTTCCTCGACCGAGGGCTCGTCCCTGTTACGCACGGTGGTGCTCCACTCCTTGCTGCTGATCGCCGCCGAACCGGCCGTCGCGGTTCACTGCGCCGGGGTGCTCCAGTACCAGGCCGCGGACCCGTGCGTGACGAAGGGGGTACCGTGCGCACCGATCACCGGGATGTCCTTGATGTGCATCTTGTTGAACAGGTCGGGACCGGTGATCCAGTTCTTGGGCTCGTTGACCACGGACAGGTTGCCCCAGCCCGCGACCAGCGGCAGCGTCTGGCTCGCGACGTAGGCGCGGTTCGCGTTGACCGCCATGGTCTTGAACGGCGAACTCACCTCGTTGGCAAGGGGGTTGCCCATCCCCTTCCCCATGTCCGCGAAGTACTGAAGGCCGTTCTTGGGGTTGAAGGCCTCCCTCAGGCCGTTCCACTCCTGGCTGGAATCCTTGATCGCCTGGATGTAGACCTTCGGGTTGATCGACTTGTTGATCATCTGGAGCTTGGGGAGCAGCTTGGTCGGGCCGTTCGCCACGTTCAGCAGGGCATCGCCGAACTTCGCCTCGCCCTTGACGGAGGTCACGACGTCCCAGGCCGTCTCGGCGTCGAGCCCGCCGGCCCGCAGCATGCCGGCCGCGCCCTCGAAGTCCCGGATGACCGACATGCCCTTGGCCGCGCCCTCGGCGAGCTTGGCGCTCTCGCCGAGCACCCGCCCGGCGCCGAAGGAGAGCACGCCCACCACGTCGATGGCCACGTCGAGCCAGGTGCCCTTGCCGTCCAGAGCGGAGACGAAGTCGCAGGCGAGTGCGATGACGGAGGCTATCGCCGCGAGTGCCCCGAGCACCTCGCCGACCACCGGCACCCAGCTGAGCAGCAGCGCGGCCACGCCCAGCGCGGCCGCCGCGACCCCGGCCCAGTGGCCGACCTTCGCGACGAGGTCCTGCCAGCCGTCGTACCAGTGGTGTTCGGGGTTCTTCAGGCCGTCGTGGTCGATGGCGCCGCGGATCGCCTTCGCCGCGTCACCCGCCTGGCTGTCCCGCTCGTGGAGGATGCCCTCCAACGCCCGCTGCCACTTGGTCAGTTCCGCGTCGGACTGGCCGGCCTGGGCGTGCAGTCGCGCCATGTCGGCCGAGCTGGTGTTCTGCGGTGCCGCGTCGATCTTCTTGTGGTTCGCCGTCTTCTCGTGGTACGCGGTCTGCGCGTTGGTCAGCGCACTGCGCGCGTCCTGCTGGAGCTTCTCCAGCCGCCCGGCCCACGCCCGGGTGTCGTAGACGTTGCTGCCGAGGGCGCCGGCCGCCGCCGCGTACCGCACATGGGACTTCTGCAGCAGGTCGGCCGTGTCCCCGACCTTCTGCTGGAACGCCCGCCCGGCATCGGAGTCCCAGCCGTTGCCGTCCACGAGATTGCGCAGGTTGTTCGCCTGCGTCTGGATCATGTCCGCGATGTCCTGCATCCTCTTGCCGAGGATCGCGACCTCGTACGGATCGCCCGGTACCAGGTCCGGGTCGTTGTACTTGGCGTTGTCCCAGTCGAAGCTCGACCAGTCCGGGATGCTCACTTGCCGCCTCCGCCGCTGCTCTTGTCCGCCTTCAGCAGCGCGTCCGCCAGGTGCCCGTCGACCCCGTCGTAGGTGTCGGCCGCCCCCGTGGCGCACTTGCCCAGCGCGTCCAGGCCCTTGCACAGCTCGTCGCGCTTCTTCGACCAGTCGGAGGCGAAGTCGTCGAGCGCCTTGGCCAGTTCACCGGAGCCGAGGTACCCCCGGAAGGAGTCGACCAGGTCCGTCCCGTGCTGGAACTCCGACTCCAGCGTGGTCAGCGCCCGGCCCATGTCCCTGAGCTGCTGCGTACTGACCTTGATGTGATCAGCCATGCGTCCCCCGACTCCCCCGGCCTTCACGGCGATGTTTGAACGCAGCCGATACTGGCAAGCGAGGTCGCCGATCGACAAGCCGGGACGGGAAAAGCAGGGTAAAGAGGAGCCACCGGATCCGTTTCTTTCCCGGGATTTTAAGCTGCCGCGGCCGGACAGCCATACACACCGGGTCCCACCGGGTCACAGCGCGACAGACCGGAACGCATCAGCACCGACCGCTGGATTCGGGAATCCTTCCGCAGTCTGCTCAGCCGCACGTGACCCACGGCCGATCCCGTCGCCTCGTCTCCTTGGGCGCCTGGTGGGCGAAATCCGGTTCTTCCGTCACCTGGCGCCCTCGCACCCGGCGGTGGTCCGGGTGCGAGGGCGCACTGGGAGGTCGGGACCCGGTGTCAGAAATCGGCCACCCGGCCGTGAGCGAGCATCCGGGCGAACCGCAGGCGACTCGCCCGGATCTCCCTGACGAGCAGTGCGGCGGCGCCGCGGACCTCGGACCGGCCGCGACCGACTTCCACGGTCCACTCGGTCCACCAGGTCCCCTCCACCGCCCCCGACGCGCGGAACGCCGCCTTGATGTCCATACGCCCGGCCGTGAAGTCGGGCGCCGAATGGATCCTGATCCGGAAGTCGGCCTCCCTGACGTCGAGTGCGATCCTGTCTCCCGCACAGGACAGAGCCAACGCGTCGGGGAAGGCCCTGGTCAGGTCCCGGGCGAATCGTGCTGCCGAAACCTGGGCGCGCGCCTCGTCCGCGGCGGGCGGGCGGAGCACACTGCCCCTCACACCGCCGACCCGGCGTTGCGGCGCGCTTCGGCCAGCACCCGGCGGAAGAAGGCGGGGTACGTGTGGTCCACGTACTTCGCCAGGTCCTGCACCTCGGTGTGCCGCTCGCGCAGGCGGTTGATGGGCACGGTCATCGCCGCGTGATGTTCGACGTGCAGGTTGTTCCCGTTCGTGAACCACGTGGTGAACCAACTCCCGGTGATGGACCGCGTGTTGCGCAGGACGTCACTGGTCTCCGAGTCGCACAGGATGTGTTCCGGCAGTTCGACGAGGAAGTGCATCGGCACCGCGAAGACCAGCGGAGCGAGCCACAGCCTGACCGCGTACTCGCCGAAACCGGCAGCGGAGACCGCCGCGGTGGCCACGATGGCCGCCCCCATCAGCCGGTACTCGGACATGATGTCGCGGCGCCTGCGGTCGGCGATCTGCCCCAGGTCGTACGCCCAGGTGCCGCGGCAGCTGCGGACGATCGCCCTGAGCACGACGAGCAATCGCGCGTAGTCGAACAGCCCGCGGAGGAGGAGCCGGAACGTGAGCGGCTGCCTGGTGTCGAACCCGAAGAACTCGGAGTCCTGCGGGGTGCCGAGATACTTGTGGTGCTGGAGATGGCGTACCCGGTAGTGGCTGTAGGAGACCAGCATCGGCAGGCCGAGCAGGAATCCGACCGGCCGGTGCGGTTGCGCCTTGGTGAACGCCGAATGGTGCAGACACTGGTGCTGCAGTTCTACCGCGTGGGTGTAGACCGCCCCCAGGACGATGAATCCGGTGATCATCGCGAACACGTTCGCCTGTAGAGCGAGAGCGCCCCCGGCGATGATGAGTAGAAGCACCGCCGTCAGCTTGCCGACGAAGATCTTCTGATCACGGGCGGAGACGCGAGCTCTCTGATAGAGGAGCTTCGGTGCTGCCCGTTCCCCTGTGCTCGTCATTCGCTTCCTTTCCGAGCGGGTGATGCGGGTCAGCCGAGCTCTCTCATCTGGTTCCAGATCTCGCTGTAGTACGCGTTGGCCACCCGGACCCGGGTGGCCACGCCGAGCGCGATCTCCCGGAGCAGTCCGGGGGAACGGTCCACCAGCGGCACGAAGACGCCCTCGAACCACTCGGCTCCGTGATCGGCGTCGACGTGGACGTGGATGCGCTGGTAATCGATGACGTCCTCGGGAACATTGAGCCTGTTGCAACCGTCCACCATGGCCTGGAAACGCGGCGAGGCGCTCTGTTCGAGAACTCCCATCGCGCCGAGCGCGCGCGGGTTGAGGTGCCGGTGGATGCCGTACATCAGCAGCAGGGAGGCGTTCTCGTACGCCTCGGCGAAATGGAGCTGCGAGTAGTCGATGCCGTTGTTGTCGAGGTGCTTGCGCATGTACTGGGCGGAGTGCTCGAACATGCGCGTGTGCACCTGGCTGAGGTCGCCCTCGCCCATCTCGTCCCAGTAGTTCTCGGCGATGGTGAGTTTGGTCTTGCCCTCCGTGCCGATCTGGACCATGGCCATGAGGTCGTCGAATTTGCTGTCGACGAGCTCTTCGGCCATGAAGAACAGCGCGATCTCGTTGAGCGAAGCCTGGTCGGCCAGGTACGCGCAGAATTCCGGCTGCGTGTGCGCGTCGGCGGTGGCGAGGAACCAGTCCCGGAACTCGGCGCCGGTGGCCGGCAGGGCGGCGGCGTCGGCCTGGGAGTCCTCCCAGGCCAGCCACGACTCCTCGATCTCGTGGATCTCGGGATCGGCGTTCAGCCTCGGTATACGGTGGAACTCCTCCGGGCCCGCCATGTAGCTGACGTAGTGTGCGTGCAGGCGGCGCAGCAGCCGCAGCCGGACAGCCCGGTCCGGGGTTCCCTGCTGCGGAAAGGCCGCCGCCAACTGGGTGTCGAGGGGGGCATCACTGGAGACCGTGCTGCTCTCTTGGGCAGGGCTGAGCGCCATGGTCGCTCCTTTTCAGTGTTTCGGGACCGGTGTCTGGACCATCGACTGCTTTTTACGGCGAATATCGCGGTGACGATATTTTCCGCCGACCTGTGGCCGGGTCTTTCTGCGCCTCAGGGGTTCATTTTCGACCCGGCTTTGCCAGGACTGCTTTCGGTGTAATTTTGTTTGGGCGGGAGAGGCGGGTCCAGACATGTTCGGCAGAACCGCAGACGCAAACCGCGGTCCGGTGGCGGCGCGGCGCGGCAGGCCAGCCAAACGGGACGTCTCCCGAAGAATGCCGCGATGCGCACGGCCATCCCGACGGAAAAACCGAACGATCAAGCTTCCCGGTTGACTCGCCGACCGATGTGTGGCCTACCCGAATGGATCGGTCAATGGGCTGGTGCGGCAGCCTGGACGGCGGGCATCCGTGCCATCAGGTCCTCGGCGGCCCGGGTCAGTTCCTGACGTACCGTCGGCAGAAGGCGGGAGCCGGCGGTCTCCACCGATTCCAGAAGCACCACGGTGCGCTGCGGGAGTTCCTCCGCCGGGACCGCGGCGACCTGCAGGCCGACGCTGTCCAGTGCCAGGCTGGAGACGGGTATCAGCGCCACAGCGTCATGGGTGTCCGCCATGCGCTGCAGGAGTGACCAGTCGTCGGAGCGCGCCACGGTGCGCGGCCGGACACCCATCCGTGCCAGATGCCGTCCGAGCAACTGGTCACAGGCCGAGCCCCGCCGCGGGAGCACCCAGGGCAGCCCCGAGTAGCCGCGGATGGAGGTGGGGCGGGTGCCCATCGCGGCGTACGCCTTGGGCAGGACCAGGGCGAACGGCTCCCGCCAGAGCGTGCGGTGGGTCAGCCGCGGGTCCATGGTGAGGTCGCCGTCCAGGATCTCGCCCAGGGTCAGCGCGGCGTCGAGCTGCGCGTGCTCGACCAGGCTCGCCGCCTCCAGCGGGTCCACTTCCAGCAGTTCGACGTGGAACTGCTGCTGGCGGCGCAGCCGCGCCGCGGCGGGGAGCACGCAGGCGGCGAGCGCGGACGGGAAGGCGCCGATGCGGATGGTGCGGCGGTTCGAGGGGCGGGTGCCGCTCCTTATGTTGAGCAGGCCGCGCTCCCACATGAGAACGATCTTGTCGGCGAGTTCCGCCGTGGCCCGCCCTTCTTCGGTGAGCCGGCCGCCGCGGCCCTGGCGCTCGAAGAGGGTCATACCGCACTCTTCGGACAGAGCCTTGATCCGCTGGGAGACGGAGGAAGGCGCCAAGTGCATCACTTTGGCCGCCGCGTGCACAGAGCCGTGGCGACGCAGCTCGCTCAGCGTCTGGAGGGTCGACATGCTGACCACGGCTGCTCCATGCCTGTGATGTTGTGTTACCTCAGGATGATAGCAGCGGGGGTTCAGTAAACGATCTTGACCTCTCTCCTGACCAGGCTTCATGTCCACGGCGGCGACGAGGCGGTCGGGCCGGGCCCGCTCGGTCGTCCTGTGTTACGGACGGGTGCGGCGTATTCCCGTCCGGCGCACGATGCCCTCGTACTCGGGCTTGAGTTTCCAGTCCGGATCCGGCGGTACGTACTCGGTTCGCGGGCAGTCCGCCGAGCGTTCGCCGGTCGACCGATCGTGCAGATAGCGCGGGCAGTTCTCGAAGACCTCGCCGACCGTCACCCGCAGCAGGGCCTCTGCGCCGGTGTGCCCGGCCACGGCCGCGGTGTCGGTCAGCACCTCGCACACGCCGTTGACCCGCAGCTTGGCGCGGTGTTCGGGGAAGAGGAAGAGCAGCCCGACGTTCGGGCACACCAGTGCGTTGCCGAACGACCGGAACATGCCGTTGCCGTCGTAGCTGGGGATCTCCAGGGTGCGGGGGTCCGGCACGCGGACGAACCCGGGCAGGCCGCCCTTGTAGGAGCACTCGGGGCGCCCGTGAGGGTCGGTCGTGGCGAGGAAGACGGCATCGGCACCCCTGATCCAGCCGATGTGCTCCTCGGCGAGAAAGTCCTGCACGTAATGGCGGGCGATGTGCTGGGCCAGGCGTTCGGTGCCGAGTCTGCGCTGCAACCGCCGGCTGCCGTCGTGGTAGAAGCCGTCGGCCCGCTCCGCCCCGGCGGGCAGGGCCGGCCCGCCGTCCCGCTCGGTGCCCGGCCGGGCGGCCGGACCGCTGTCCGCCTCGCTGAGCGGTCGCTGGATCCCACTGCTGACCGAAGGGTCGGCAGACATGCGTGTCCTTTCCGTCGGTGTGGCGCCCCCGCCGACGCAGCGGTGTTCGTGCGGGACGACGAGACGCGGACGGCCCGGCCTCTCGCGCTGCAAGGACCGGGCCCGTCCTGGCTCGGATGCGGTACGGGTGCCCGAAGGCGGCCGTTGCGAGCGGGCCCTGTCACGTACGGCGGGTGAGGACCGCGATGAACGTGTCCCGGTGGCCGGTGCCGTCGTCGGAGGTCGGCACGATGGGTGTGACACCGTGCAGAGTCCGCTCGTCGTCGTTGAGCAGGAAGTCGCCGGGAGGCTGGAGGACCACGCTCACCAGCTGCCGCCCGTGGCCGCCGCCGGGCTCTGCGGCATACAGCGAACTCTCGCCGCCCTCGACGGCGTGCCGGCCCACGACCACGGTGAACACGTAGTCCACACCGTCCCGGTGGATGCCCTCCGGGGTGGGCCTTCCCTCGCTCTTCGGGCGTGCCAGGATGCGGTTCTGGAAGCACTGGGCGTACCAGGTGCCGGCGCTCTTCTCGGTCTCGTCGAGTCGCCGGGCGCACCATGACAGCAGCGAGTGGACGACCGGGCCGCGTGCGACCTCATCCTCGAACGGCTCGAAAAGGCGCTCCACACCACCGTTGAGGCGGTTGATGCGCTTGGTCTGGTGATAGGCGCGGTGCGGAAGCAACTCGACGGAATCGGCGGTGCAGTCGAACTCCGAGTAGCGCCGCACCCGGTAGTCGCCGCCGTCCGCCATGAAAGGGTCCACCACCAGCCGCTCCCAGGACGACAGGAAGGTCTGCCACTCGGGCGTCATGGTCAGGGGCCGGCCCAGGACGGTGTCGATCTGCCCGGCGGCGTAGCCGACGTCGCGCAGATCGTCCGCAATCGTTCGGTTCTGTGTCATGTGGAGGCTCATGAGCCACCCTTCACTTCGCGGAGGTGTCGATGGCAGGGGATACGGGGGATTCCCGGGAGGTGTGCGCAGAACCGTCGCCCTGCAGGCGGGCCGGTTCTGCGGTGCGGCCTGTGCGGGCCATCGGGCGCCCCACGCCGCGCAGTACGTCGGGCCGGATCACGACCGTGACCCCGGCGAGGATGAGCAGACCGCCGACCATCTCGACGGTGCTGGGCACCTCGTGTCGGACCAGCCATGCGGTGATGACGCCCACAACGGGCACCAGAAGGGAGAACGAGCCGACGGACGCGGCCGAATTGCTCTTCAGCAGGGAAGCCCAGATGCCGAACGCGACGAGGCTCGACAGGATGACCGTGAACGCCAGCGCGCCGAGCCCGGTCGCGTTGATGTGGGCGACCGCCTTCCAGTCGCGTTGCGGCCCTTCGAGGAGGAGGGACAGCAGGAACAACGGCACGGGGGCGACCAGGGCGGACCACACGGTCAACCGGAAACCGCTGGCCGGCCGGGCGATCCTGGTGGCGACGTTCGCCGCGGCCCAGCAGGCGCCGGCGGACACGACGATCAGGAGTGCGCCGAGCGGGGCCTTTCCGGCGCCGGCGGCGATGACGACCAGGCCCAGCACGCCCAGCATGACCCCCGCGAGGGCCGCCGGGCGCGGCCTGTCCCGGAGGAAGAGGAAGGCGAAGAGCACGGTGAACGCGGCCTGCCCCTGGAGCACGAGCGAAGCGAGCCCGGGAGGCACCCCGAGATGCATCCCCGTGAACAGCAGGCCGAACTGCCCGACGCCCTGAAGCAGGCCGACGGCGGCGACATGGGTCCACCGTGCGCCCGGGCCCTTGATGAACAACACGGCGGGGAACGCCACGAAGGTGAAGCGGAGGGCCGCGAACAACAACGGAGGAAACGAGTCCAGGCCCGCGTCGATGATCACGAAGTTGGCGCCCCAGATGACCGCCACCAGCAGACCGAGCAGTGTGTGGCGTCGAGACATGGCTTCCTCCCCTTCTCCCGGCGGCCCCAGTCTTGAGGCGATGACCCGCTGCCCCAAGATCACGTCGGAACATCCGAACGAACCGCTGTTCCATACAGGGAGGTTCAGCATGACTCCGGGCATTTCCCGGGCGGTTGCGGAATCGGCGGCGCCCGCGTTGTGAGGGAAGGCCGAACAATCTCTGGAGCCCGGACAGCCAATCCAGCGATCGCTCGTCCCGCCCACTCTTCATGCCACCGCTGGGTGTGGCCCTGGATGCCACCGCCCAAAGCAGAAGCCCCGGACCATGATCGGTCCGGAGCTTCGCCCTGTTCACACCAAGAGCCCCCTGTCGGGTTCGAACCGACGACCCCCGCTTTACAAGACCATCAGCGATCGTGACCCCTGCTTCCGGCTCGTGTTACCGGGTGCTGTTTTTCCTGATCAGTGCACGTGTCTCCGCTTATGTCGTGGTGCCTCGTGCAGCACCGTCCGAAGGCGTCCGTCCACCGCCTGTCCACCGTGACCGCCATCGAGAGCAAGAGTGCGCCGCTGTGAGTCATTGTCACCGTCCTAAAGGTTCACCTCTTTGAGCTGCGCCCACTCGATTGGGCCTGTCTGGCGTCATGACCAGGCCTTAGCTCGCCAAGAGCCCGTTTAGTGCGTCACGCCGGATCTTGTGCGTTAGTGCGAGCTGCTCTCGCAACAGTCGCTCATGCTCGTCCAGCCGCGTCATCATGCCAGCAATCGCCTGCTGTGTCCCGAGATCAGGCAATACAACCGGCAACTCACCCAATACATTGAGAGAGATGGTCTTCATGGTCATACTCCCCGTGGAGTGGGCCTCGAGCCACTCACGTGCCTCCGGACTGCGGAGATACGCCGCGAAATAGTCGGCGTCGAGCTCAGCGGGGGGGCGAAGCACGAAACAGCCGGTTCCGCAGACCCAGCCCTGCTGCTCCTCACGAACCACAGCACATCGCCCCAGCTCTCCGCGGCGTGCCAGCACGACGTCACCTCGGTGGAGGCGGAAACGTTCCAGGCGTTCGGCTTGAGGCTCGGTGATATATCTGATGCTCGCCACACTGAAACCGTTGCCTGTCAGGTCCTTGGGCATCACGACGGGGATGCCGCCGGCATCCACGTAGTCTTCGGCGCGGATGAGGCTTCCCGAAGGTCCGGCGAGGAGCAGACCTGGCATTGAGTCCTCAAACACGTCTTCTACAGTTCCGCGCACGATGTTCCGAAGTGGCACGCGCGGAGGTTCGATCCTGCTGCGGGTCAACCGCATGCACATGCTCAAGCTCTTCCGGAGGTCGACGCTCGAACTGGACGTCGTCCCGACATGCCGATCCAGCTCATCGAACATGCGACTCATGTCCAGTGCGGTCGTCGGTCGTTCTTGCTCGACGTCGACGTACAGCCGGGGGTCGAGACTGCCATCGTTCTCAAAGATCTCTTCATGCGCGACCGAACGAGAGAACCCTGGCTCATCGGGCGTTGCACGAGGAGACCGCCGCCAGGCGTGAAGCCGACTACTGATTCGTTCTATATCCTCCGCGGTCAGCACGCGTGGTTGCCGCGGCGCCTGCGACCCCAGCCGGCTGGCGTCGATGAAGAGGACGGCATTCGCCTCGCCGGCCGGCAAGTGACGGGACTTGTCGCGGGCGAGCATCCAGATGTGCACGGGGGTGGAAGTGTGAGTGAAGAGATTCGGCGGCAACGCGATGATGCCGAGGAGCGCGCCGCGGGCGATCATCCTCCTGCGGATCTCCGCCTCGCGGCCGTTGGACCAGGCCGCCCGCGGCGGCATGATCATCATCGCGGTTCCGTTCTCGCTCAGCCGGGTCCATGCGAGCTGAAGCCAGGCGAAGTTCGCATTGGACTCAGGCGGCTGGCCGAAGGGCCAGCCTACGATGTCGATGCCCTCGATGCGCTGGTTGAACGGCGGATTGCTCAACACCCGGTCGAAGAGGCCGTTGCCCCGGCTCTGAAACAGCGCCACTGGATCGGAGGCACGTACGACGGGCTGATCTACCCCGTGGATGGCCAGGTTCATCATCGCTAGTCGCGGATTGCTGCGATCCGTGGCGTATGCCTCGAAAGAAGCCCCGTCGACGCGGCCGGGCTCGGCGATTCGCTGCGCCGCGGCCGCGAGCAGACCGCCGGACCCGCAGGCCGGATCAAGGATCCGGTCTCCGGGCTGCGGGGAAGCCAACTCGATGAGCAGGCGCGCGACCGGGCGCGGCGTGTAGAACTCGCCCGCCGAAAAGGTGCTCTCTTGAACGTGGCGTTCGAGGAGCAGCTCGCAGACCTCCGGCAATCCGGCCTCGGCCAGCGTCGGACGCCGCTCCAGCGCGACGAGGAAGGCGGCCGCCCACGGCACGTCGTCCGACTCTTCGTCACCGCCGAGGAACCCGACATTAAGATTGCGGAGGTCGGGCACAGGAAAGCCCATATGCCCGCTGGCGCTCATCATCGCAGCGCGCAGATCGATCAGCGGCGAGACGCCGATTCCGGCCTCCGCGACAGCTCGAGCCCACCGCTTGACGAACTCATCCTCCGGTTCGCCCACCGCCTCAACGAATCCTGCAAGCACCAGGATGGCGAGCATGGACGTGAGGTCGCCGAACGTGTTTCGGCCCCGCTGGTAGGGCGCGTACGCTCGCCAAAGCCGGTCAACGACGTCCGCGGCGTGGCTCTCCGCCTTCATAGTCTCCACGCGTGAATCTCCTCGCTCCAGGCTGGCTTACTTCAGCTGGCTGATGCCATACGCCGCTGCGGCAACAAGCATCAACAGGCACAGCCGCAGCGTCATGCCCGTGCTCTGCATCGCCTTCCCAAGCAGCTCGAAGAACGACTTCATTCTGCGTGCCCCCTGCCTTCGGTCCCGAGTCAACGAATGCGCAGTATTACTGCGCAGGTCCTCTGACCGCGACCTTAGTCGCTACAACAACGCGCCAGGCCTGGAGGCAGAGGTCGAATGAAGTGAAATTTAGCAGTGTTCAACGACAGTCGTACGTCGACGAGCCCCTCGTGGGACGCCAGCGCTCACCATGCGCAGCAACACTGCGCAGATTCGGGAGGACGAGGTCGCTGTTCACAGGCGTACACGGAGAGGCACAGCACTCGACAGTTAGCGGTGCAGGCGGTTCGAGTGTGGCAAAG
>CAYNNX010000025.1:0-1563 GCA_964398515.1 uncultured Streptantibioticus sp.
CGTACGACCCGGCCACCGGTGCACCGCGCTGGCGGTACACGCGCACCGGCCGCAGGCCGCTGGCGGTGCGGGAGATCGCGCCGGACGCCGTCGCGCTGTGGGACGACGGCATGGTCACCGGCAGCGATCTGCGCGGCGGCACCGTGCACTGGCACCGCGCGGTCCCCGGAGCGGCCGGGCGCTTCGCCCTGCAACCCCTCGACGCCTCGGGGCGGCTGTTCGCCGTGGTCTCCGCCCGGCGGATCACGGCCTACCGCACCCGCGACGGCGACCTGCGCTGGGTCCTGCCCGCCCGGCCCGGCTGCGCCTTCCGCCCGCCGGACCCCGCCCTGGCCGGCGGTCACCGCAACACCCTCGTCCTGCCGCAGCCGTGCGGGGGCGCCCACTCCGCGGCGGCCACGCGGCTGGTGGCCGTCGACGGCCTCGGCAGGGTCGCGCCGGGCGGGTCGCCGGATGCGCCCCGGTCCCGTACGGCGCCGGGAAAACTCCTTGCAGGCCCCCGGTAGACTGCTTGCCATGGCAGTTCTTCTCACGGATTAGACGGCTGTCCCGCCGCCCCCTCCGCCGGCCGTGTCCGGCGGAGTCGTCGTGCGGCCGCGCGTCCCGCCCCTGACCTAGCCGTCCACCCCGCCTGGAGACCGTTCCGTGATCACCGCCACCGGCCTTGAGCTGCGCGCCGGCGCCCGTGTCCTCATCGAGTCCGCCACCTTCCGCATCGCCAAGGGCGACCGCATCGGCCTCGTCGGCCGCAACGGCGCCGGGAAGACCACGCTGACCAAGGTCCTCGCCGGCGAGGGCCAGCCCGCCGCCGGCACCGTCACCCGCTCCGGCGAGATCGGCTACCTCCCGCAGGACCCGCGCACCGGCGACCTCGACACCCTCGCTCGCGACCGCATCCTCGCCGCCCGCGGCCTGGACGCCGTGCTGCGCAAGATGCGCGAGAACGAGGAGCGCATGGCCAACGGCAAGGGCGCCACCCGCGAGAACGCGATGAAGAAGTACGCCCGGCTGGAGACCGAGTTCCTCACCAAGGGCGGATACGCCGCCGAAGCCGAGGCGGCCACCATCGCCGCCGCGCTCGGGCTGCCCGACCGGGTCCTGGGCCAGCCGCTGCACACCCTCTCCGGCGGTCAGCGGCGCCGCGTCGAGCTCGCCCGGATCCTGTTCTCCGACGCCGACACGCTCCTGCTCGACGAGCCGACCAACCACCTCGACGCCGACTCGATCACCTGGCTGCGCGACTACCTCAAGACCTACAGCGGCGGCTTCGTCGTCATCTCCCACGACGTCAACCTCGTGGAGACGGTGGTCAACAAGGTCTTCCACCTCGACGCCAACCGCTCGGTGATCGACGTGTACAACATGGGCTGGAAGCTCTACCAGGCCCAGCGCGAGGCCGACGAGCGCCGGCGCAAGCGCGAGCGCGCCAACGCCGAGAAGAAGGCGGCCGCGCTCAACGCCCAGGCCGACAAGATGCGTGCCAAGGCCACCAAGACGGTCGCCGCGCAGAACATGGCCCGCCGCGCCGAGAAGCTGCTGTCCGGCCTGGAGGCGGTGCGCCAG
>CAYNNX010000025.1:1573-28395 GCA_964398515.1 uncultured Streptantibioticus sp.
GTCGCCAAGCTCCGCTTCCCGGAGCCCGCGCCCTGCGGCAGGACCCCGCTGATGGCGACGGGCCTGTCGAAGTCATATGGCTCCCTGGAGATCTTCACCGACGTCGACCTGGCCATCGACAAGGGCTCCCGGGTCGTCATCCTCGGCCTCAACGGCGCCGGCAAGACCACCCTGCTGCGCCTGCTGGCGGGCGTCGAGCAGCCCGACACCGGCAAGGTCGAGCCCGGCCACGGACTCAAGCTCGGCTACTACGCGCAGGAGCACGAGACGCTCGACCCGGAGCGGACCGTGCTGGAGAACATGCGCTCGGCCGCGCCCGACATGGACCTGGTCGAGGTCCGCAAGATCCTCGGCTCGTTCCTGTTCTCCGGCGACGACGTGGACAAGCCGGCCGGGGTGCTCTCCGGCGGCGAGAAGACCCGGCTGGCACTGGCCACCCTGGTGGTCTCCAGCGCCAACGTGCTGCTGCTCGACGAGCCCACCAACAACCTGGACCCGGCCAGCCGCGAGGAGATCCTCGGCGCGCTGCGCTCCTTCACCGGCGCGGTGGTACTGGTCACCCACGACGAGGGCGCGGTCGACGCGCTCCAGCCGGAGCGGATCATCCTGCTCCCCGACGGCGTCGAGGACCTGTGGGGCGACGAGTACGCCGACCTGGTGTCGCTGGCCTGAACCGGCGGGGTCGGTCCGGATTCCGGCCGATCGGCCGGATGGATCATTCGGCCGACGCCCGATCCGTCATCTGCGTGAGAACGCCTCGTACCGGGTGACGGCGGACACCCGGCTGGCCGAGCGCGCTTCGATGATCAGGTACTAACCGGCCGCTCACTCCTTACGCACCGTGATGACCAGCGAATTCGCCTCCCCTTCGGCGGTTCGGCGGAATGGGGTGTCGGTGGAATTCGGGGGTTGCCAGCGGCAAAGGCGCCGTCAATCGAATGCGCCCGGCAGCGATGTTCTTTCGGCAGACCTTGTCGAATGGGTGGCCAGGAAGCGCCCGAGGGGTGATCATGAGAGTCCAGAGCGCACTTCCCTAGAGGAGGCACGGGTGGCCGAGACTCTGAAGAAGGGCAGCCGGGTGACCGGCGCCGCGCGCGAAAAGCTCGCGGCAGACCTGAAGAAGAAGTACGACTCCGGTGCGAGTATCCGGGCATTGGCCGAAGAGACCGGCCGTTCCTACGGATTCGTGCATCGGATGCTCAGCGAGTCCGGTGTGACTCTGCGCGGTCGTGGAGGTGCGACCAGGGGCAAGAAAGCAGCGACAGCCTGACGGACGCCGGGCACCACACGGGCGTTACTCTTCGGTAACCGAAGTCCGTAGGTCCGCTCGGAGGTGCCCGATGTCCGACTCCACTCTCGCCACGCCCGCGAAAGCACTGCTCGACCGCGACGGCGTACGGCTCAGCGTCGACGACGCCGTCGCCACGGTCACCTTGTGCAACGCGGCCAAGCGCAACGTCCAGTCGCCCGCCTTCTGGCGCGCCCTGGCCGAGGCGGGACGGCTGCTGCCGGGCAGCGTGCGGGTCGTGGTGGTACGCGCCGAGGGCGTCTCCTTCTCCGCCGGGCTCGACCGACAGGCCTTCACACCGGAAGGCTTCGAGGGCGAGCCGTCCTTCGTCGATCTCGCCCGCGGCGGCGCGGCCGAGCTCGACGCGACGATCGCGGAGTACCAGGAGGCGTTCACCTGGTGGCGGCGTGCCGACATCATCAGCGTCGCCGCCGTCCAGGGCCATGCCATCGGCGCCGGCTTCCAGCTCGCGCTCGCCTGCGACCTGCGCGTCTGCGCGGACGACGTGCAGTTCGCCATGCGCGAGACCAGCCTCGGCCTCGTGCCGGACCTGGCGGGCACCAAGCCGCTGACCGAGCTCGTCGGCTACGCCCGTGCCCTGGAGATCTGCGCCACGGGCCGCTTCGTCCAGGCCGAGGAGGCCGAGCGCACCGGGCTCGCCAACCTCGTCGTCCCCGCCGCCGAACTCGACGCCGCCGTGGCCGACCTGACCGCGGCCCTGCTCGCCGCGCCGCGCGACGCCGTGATCGAGACCAAGGCCCTGCTCCGCGACGCCTCCTCCCGCACCTACGACGACCAGCGGGCCGCCGAACGCGCCGCCCAGGGCCGCCGTCTGCGCGACCTGGCGGGCGTCGGCGAGTAACCCCGTCCCCCGGCCGCCGGTCCCGGGCCCCCGCGGGCCTGGGCGGAACCGGCGGCCCTCAGAAGCCGCGCAGGGAGCCCCCGTCCACCGGCAGCATCACCCCGGTGACGTACGAGGCCGCGGGCGAGAGCAGGAACGCCGCGGCCCTGCCGAACTCCTCGGGCGTGCCGTAGCGGCGCAGCGGGATGGCGGCGCTGCTGCGCTGCCGGGCCGCCTCGGCGTCACCGCTGAGCGCGTCGAGCTCGCGCACCCGGTCGGTGTCGATGCGGCCGGGCAGCAGGCCCAGCACCCGGATCCCGCGCGGGCCGAGCTCGTCGGCCATCGTCTTGGCGACACCGGCGAGGCCGGGCCGCAGCCCGTTGGAGATCGCCAGCCCCGGAATCGGCTCGTGGACCGAGCCGGAGAGCACGAACGCGATGACTCCGCCCTCGCCCAGCCTCTGCGCCGCGGTCCGGGCGAGCCGTACCGCGCCGAGGAAGACCGACTCGAACGCGTCGCGCCACTGCTCGTCGGTGACGTCCGTGGTCTGCCCGGCGGGCGGGCCGCCCACGCTGATCAGCACGCCGTCGAGGCGCCCGAAGTGATCGTGCGCCGCGGCGACGAGCCGCTCCGCGCTGCCGGGGTCCGCGTTGTCCGCGACGACCCCCAGCGCCTGGCCCGCGCCGCCCAGCTCGGCCGCGGCCCGGGACACCGACTCCTCGTGGCGGCCGCTGACCACCGCCTTCGCGCCGTCGGCGACCAGCTCGCGGGCGGTCGCGAGCCCCAGCCCGCGGGTCGCGCCGGTGAGCACGTACACCCTGTCCTTGAGAGCGAGATCCATGCCTCACATCGTGCCCGACGCCTGGCCCCGGGCCGACGCTGGGCCGGGTTCGGCGGATGAGGCCGACGGCGGCCGGTCCGCGGTCCCACTCCTCCGCCGGCAGGCCGACGGCAACGCCTCCGCCCGGATCGGCGGCCGCTATTCGGCGGCGCCCGCGGTGGTGGTGGCCTCGGCCGTCTCGGGCGTCCTGCCGGGTGACCGCTCCTCGGCGCGCGCCGCGAGCCGGTCCCTGCGCTCGCGCCTGACCAGGATGAACCACCCGACCGGGATCATGGCGGTGAACAGCCACCACTGCCACGCGTACGCCAGATGCGGGGGGCTGTACCAGCCGCCGCCGGTGTCGGCCTGGCCGGGCTTGGGCGGCGGCACGGGCTGGGGCTGGTCGCCGGAGGGGCGGGGGGAGGTGGAGCTCAGCTGGACGTACCCGCCGAGCAGCGGCTCGGGCAGGGCGGAGACCAGCTTGCCGCTGTTGATCAGCATGATCTGACGCGGCGGCAGCCCCGTCTTGTCGGCGATGCTGGTGCCCGCCGTCGTCTCGTCCTGCCGGATCCGCCCGGTGACCGTGATCTCGCCGGCCGGGGTCGGCGGGACGGGCGGGAAGGAGACGCTGCCGCCGTCGGCCGGCATCGGGATCCAGCCGCGGTTGACCAGGACCGCCCTGCCGTCGGCCATGACCAGCGGGGTGACCAGGTAGTAGCCGAGCTGGGAGTCGTCGGCCGAGGTGCGGCGGCGCACCACCACCTGGTGCGCCGGGTCGTAGTGGCCGGTGACGGTCACGGCCCGGAAGTCGTCCCGCGCCGCCACCTGCGCCCGGGGCGCCGTCAGCTTCTCCACCGGCACGGGGGGCGCGGCCAGGCTGCGGGAGATCAGGTCGTTGTCCGCGGCCTGGCGCTCGTGGCGGTGCAGCTGCCACAGGCCGAGCTCCACCATGGTGGGCATCAGGAGCAGGCACACGAGGGTCAGGATCACCCATTGCCTGGTCAGCAGGAAGCGGTACACCCCACGACGGTACATCTCGGTCAACCGGCGCCCGGGACAGGGGTGCCGGTCGGCCGGGCGCACGCGAAGGCCGCCGGCGTCCCGGGGCTCCGGGAGGGATGCCGACGGTCTGAGAACGGGCGGCCTCGGTGCGGTGCGGTGCCGGTCGCACCGCACCGGTCACGCCGTGGTGGGCGTACCCACCCGGTCGACGATCCCGGTGACACCCTCGGCCTTCGCGCAGTGGGCGCAGCAGAAGAAGCGCCCGCCGCCGTCCTCGGAGATCTCCACGCCGTGCCCGACGATCTGCACCCGGCAGTGCTCGCACACCGGCGCCATGCGGTGGATGGCGCACTCGAAGCAGTCGAAGACGTGCACCGCGCCTTGGGCGTGCACCTCGAATGCCATGTCGTAGTCGTTTCCGCAAACCTCGCATCGTGCCATGGGCACAGGGTGTGGGCGCCGGGAGGAGGTGACAACGTCCCGGCGGGCGGGTCGGCCGCCTTCCGCCCGTCCGGCCTACCCGTCCTGCTCCGTGGGGGCGACCTGCTGCGCGGGGGCGACCGCGGCGAGCAGCTCGCGGAACCGCTCCTCGTCCACCACGGGCGTGCCGAAGCGACGGGCGTTGACCACCTTGCCGGCCGGGGAGCCGGGATCGTTGGTCACCAGCACACTGGTGAGCCGCGAGACGCTGGAGGCGACGTGCAGCCCGGCCTCGGTGGCCCGGTCCTCCAGCAGTTCGCGGTCGACGCTGGTGTCCCCCGAGAAGGCGACCCGCATGCCCTGCACCAGCGGCCCGCCGGGCTGAAGGCGCCCGGGGTTGGGGAACGGGCACGCCGGGCGCCTGCGTGACGGGCGCCAACTGCGCTGGGCGTACGGCGTCGAGCGCTGCCTGCCGATCGCGGCCGGGCCGCCGGACCACTCGGTGAGGGGACGGCAGGCGTGCAGCGGCAGCCGCAGCCCCGCGGCGGCGGCCAGCCGCAGGCTGGGCCGGAACGCCTCGGCGAGCACCCGGGCGTCGTCGAGCGCGTGGTGGGCCCGGTGCTGCACCACGCCGTAATGCGCCGCCAGCGACTCGAGTTTGTGGTTGGGCAGCGGCAGACCGAGCTCCTTGGCGAGCACGATGGTGCACAGCCGCTGCTCCACGGGGGCGTTGCGCCCGGCGCGGGCGAACTCGCGGGCGAGCATCGACCAGTCGAAGACCGCGTTGTGGGCGACGAGCACCCGGCCGGCCAGCCGTTCGGCGAGTTCGTCGGCGACGTCGCCGAAGAGGGGGGCGCCTTCGAGCGCCTCGCTGGTCAGTCCGTGGATCCACACCGGGCCGGGGTCCCGCTCGGGGTTGACGGGGGAGTACCAGTGGTCCTGGACGGCGCCGTGCGCGTCCAGCCGGTAGACGGCGGCGGAGACGATGCGGTCGCTCCGCCCGAGCCCGGTGGTCTCCACGTCCACCACCGCGTATCCCTCGGGATAGCCCGCGGGCCAGGAGGCGGGCGGTTCGGGCGGGGGCGCGGTGAGATCGTCCAGCATGGTCCATGAGGATACGGGCCGCCGCCGACAACCACGGCGCGGATACCCGCAAAACGCCCGTGCACGTCTCTTTACCTCTCGCCCAAGGAATGTGACGGTACGTCAGAAAGCTTGCGCACGACCGGGGATCGGAGTGTTGGGCATGGGGCGAGCGAGGTACGGCCCGCGCGGTGCGGAGGAGATGCGGGCGGCGGGCGCCGGAGCGCCGCTGCCGGAGATCTGGTCGACGGGTGTCGTCGCAGTCTGGGAGACCGACCCCGGGGTCGTGGCGGAGGTCCTGCCGCCGCCGCTCAAACCGGATCAAAGGCCCCTGGTTCGGGCGAACATCAGCCAGGTCGACCTGTTCGGCCGTCCGCTCGGCGCCGGTTCCGTCGCCGTCGCCGCCCGGCACGGGGACGTGGCCGGCTGGTATCCGCTCGTGATGCCGATGACCAGCGAACGCGCCCTGATCGGCGGCCGGGAGGTCTTCGGGGAGCCGAAGAAGCTCGGCGAGGTCGCCGTCGAGCGGGACGGCACCGCGCTCACCGCCCGGCTCGCCCGGCACGGCATCGCGTTCACCGAGATCACCGGTACCGTCGGCGAGCCGCTCCCGCTGCCCGGGGAGAGCGCGCGCACCGACTTCTACTTCAAGTTCCTGCCCGCAGTCGACGGCCGCGGCCTGGAGGGCGAGCCGGTCCTCGTACACTGCCTGCGCCGCGAACGGGTGCGCCGCCTGCACACCGTCACCGGCCGCGTGGTCCTGCGCGACTCGGCGTACGACCCGGTCGCCGACCTGGAAGTGCGCCGCCTGGTCGAGATCACCGTCGGCGAGAAGTCCACCACCCAGACCGGGCGCGTCGCCGAACGGGTCAGCGCCCAGGCCCTGCTGCCCTACGTCCACCAGCGCTACGACGACGCGGCCCAGATCCTGGACGCGCCGCCGAAGGAGGCGTGATGGAGCTGGCCCCGGGACGCACGGCCGTGGTCACCGGCGCGGCGAGCGGCATCGGCCTGGCCATGGCCGAGCGGTTCGCCGCCGAGGGGCTGCAGGTGGTCCTCGCCGACGTCGAGGAGGGCGCCCTGGCCGAGGCGGCGCGGGCCTTACGGGAACGCGGCGCCGACGTGCTCGCCCACCCCACCGACGTGAGCGACCGCGCCTCGGTCGAGGCCCTCGCGGACGCGGCCTACGACGCCTACGGCGCGGTGCACGTGCTGTGCAACAACGCGGGTGTCGGCTCCGGCGCCGAGGGCCGCATGTGGGAGCACGACCCGATGGACTGGCAATGGGCCTTCGCGGTGAACGTGTGGGGCGTCTTCCACGGCATCCAGGCGTTCCTGCCCAGGATGCTGGCCGCGGGCGAACCGGGCCACGTTGTCAACACCTCCTCCGGTGACGGCGGCATAGCGCCGCTGCCCACCGCGTCGGTCTACGCGGTCACCAAGGCGGCCGTGGTGACCATGACGGAGTCGCTGTACGCGCACCTGAAGGCCGAGGGCGCCCCCGTCGGCGCCTCGGTGCTCTTCCCGGGCCCGCACATGCTGCGCACGGGCCTGTGGGAGTCGCACCGCAACCGGCCCGCCCGGTACGCCAAGTCCCGCCCGCGCCGCACGCCGTACCGCAGCCTCGACCAGTGGGAGGCGGCGATGCGCAAGGCGGGCCGGGACGTCGTCTACACCCCGGTCGAGGAGGTCGCGCAGCTCGTGGCCGACGGCATCCGGGCCGACCGGTTCTGGCTGCTGCCGGCGAGCGAACACAGCGACGCGCAGATCACAGCGCGGGCCCGGTCGATGCTCGACCGCGGCAACCCGGCCTACCTGGAGAGGTTCGTCCTCGACTGATCCTTCGACCCGCACGCCCGGCCATCCCGAGGAGGGGGGCGCCATGACCGGCCCCGACCTGGAAGACCGCTATCTGATCGTCTCCTCCGACTGCCACGCCGGATTGCCCACCGAGGAGTACCGGCCCTATCTGGACAAGAGGTTCCACCGCGCCTTCGACGACTTCCTGTCGCAGGCGCAGGCCCGCCGGGAGGCGATGACCCGGCTCGGCGTACGCAACGAGGCGTTCGCCTCCCGATGGTTCGCCGACAACGCCGAAGGGCTGCGCGGTGGTTGGGACAGCGCCCGGCGCGACAAGGAGCTAGACGCCGACGGGGTGGCCGCCGAGGTCGTCTTCCCCGACGCCGACGCCGTCGACAGCCGGACCGCGGCGCCCTTCGGCGTGGGCCTCGGACTGAGCGGCGACCACGACCCCGAACTCGGCATGGCCGGCGCCCGGGCGCACAACCGCTGGCTCGCCGACTTCTGCTCCCTCAACCCCACACGCCGCTGCGGGGTCGCCCTGCTGCCCGTCACCGGCGAGACGGACGTCGTGCTGGCCGAGATGCGCCGGGCGAGGGAATCCGGCCTGGGCGCGCTGATGGTCCCGGCGATGTGGGAGGGCAAGGCTCCCTACCACGACCGGCGTTACGACCCGGTGTGGGCGCTCGCCGCGGAACTGCGGATGCCGATCGTCACCCACTCCGGCGCCGCACCCCGCCACGAGTACGGCGACCACCTGGGCATCTACGTCAGCGAGGTGACCTGGTGGCCCGCCCGGCCGCTGTGGTTCCTGCTGTGGTCCGGGGTCTTCGAACGCTTCCCCGCCCTGCGCTTCGGCGTGGCCGAGTCCGGCTGCTGGTGGCTGCCGAACCTGCTGTGGTTCATGGACCGCCTCTACCTGGGCGCCCACGGCGGCAAGAAGCTCTCGCCCTTCGAGGAACTGCGCCGCCCGCCGCACGAGTACCTCGACCGCAACGTGTTCGTCTGCGCCACCAACACCAAGCGCCGTGAACTCGCCCAGCGTTACGAGATCGGCGTCGACAACATCCTGTGGGGGAGCGACTTCCCGCACCCCGAGGGCACCTGGCCCGACACGCGCGCATGGCTGCGCAAGACCTTCCACGACATCCCGGTGACCGAGACCCGGCGCATGCTGGGGCTCGCGGCCGTCGACGTCTTCGGCTTCGACGCCGAGGCGCTGCGCCCGGTGGCGACACGGATCGGGCCGCGCCCGCGCGACCTCGGACAGCCGGCCGACCAGGCGGCCGTCGAGGCATCCTGGGCCCGCGCCCGCGAGACAGGCCGCCACTGGCTTACCGGCCACGACTTCCCGCACGTGGGGGTGGACTGATGCCAGGCGACCGGTACACCGTCATCTCGGCCGACTGCCACGCCGGGGCCGACCTGCTCGACTACCGGCCCTACCTGGAACGCCGCCACCACGAGGAGTTCGACGCCTGGGCGGCCGCGTACGTCAACCCGCACGAGGACCTGATGGCGCCGGAGGCCGAGCGCAACTGGGACTCCGCCCGCAGGCTCGCCGAACTGGAGGCGGACGGCATCGTCGCCGAGGTCGTCTTCCCCAACACCATCCCGCCGTTCTTCCCCAGCGCCATGCTGACCGCACCCGCGCCGACGGGCGAGGAGTTCACGCTGCGCTGGGCGGGCCTGCGGGCCCACAACCGCTGGCTCGCCGACTTCTGCGCCCTGGCTCCCGGCCGCCGCGCCGGGGTCGCCCAGATCCTGCTGGGCGACGTGGACGAGGCGGTGCGCGAGGTCCGCTGGGCCAAGGAGGCCGGGCTGCACGGCGGCGTGCTGCTGCCCGGCACGCCACCTGGGTCCGGGCTGCCCGAGCTCCACTCCCCGTTGTACGACCCGCTGTGGGCGGTCTGCGCCGAGTTGGAGATGCCGGTCAACCACCACGCCGGATCGGCCTCGCCGCCCATCGGCGAAGAGCCCGCGGCCCGCGCGGTGTTCATGGTGGAGACGACCTGGTTCTCCCACCGGGCGCTGTGGCACCTGATGTTCGGCGGCGTGTTCGACCGGTTCCCGGGGCTGCGCCTGGTCCTCACCGAGCAGGGCTCCGCATGGATTCCGGGCGTGCTCGACATGCTGGAGTACTACCGCGGGCGGCTGCTCGGGGCCGCGGCACAGGCGGCCACCGCGGAGGCCAAGTTCGGTGCGGGGCTCGCCGCGACCATGCGCCGCGGCCCGAAGGAGATCTGGCGCGACCACTGCTTCGTCGGCGCCAGCTTCATGCGCGCCCACGAGGCCGCGCTGCGCGAGCGCATCGGGCTGCGGAAGGTGATGTGGGGCAGCGACTACCCGCACGACGAGGGCACCTATCCGCACACCACCGCGGCGCTGCGGACCGCCTACGCCGGGCTGCCCCGGGAGGAGGTCGCCGCCATGGTGGGCGGCAACGCGGCCCGCGTCTACGGCTTCGACCCGGCCGCGCTGGCCCCGATCGCGGCGCGCGTCGGACCGCTCGTGGCGGAGGTGGCCGAGCCGCCGGCCGGACCGCCCGCGGGCGCCACGAGCCCGGTGTTCGCGGCCGACGCCACGGCCCGCGTGTGGTGATCGGGGCGGAACACGGACAAGCAGGAGACGACGAGAGACGACGCGATCGTTACCTCTGGTAGTACTTGTCGGTAACAACCTCTAGCGAAGGTGGCACAGGCGCTCCTACAGTGCGCCCATGCCCACACCTCAACTGCCCGACGTCGTGCTGTGGTCCATACCGGCGTTCGTCCTCCTCACCGTGCTGGAGGTGGTCAGCTACCGCATCCATCCCGACGACGACGGCGTCGGCTACACGGCCAAGGACACGGCCACCAGCATCACCATGGGGCTGGGCAGCCTGGTCTTCGACGCGCTGTGGAAGATCCCGATCGTCGCCGTCTACACGGCCGTCTACGAACTGACCCCGCTGCGCGTGCCGGTGCTGTGGTGGACGGTCCCGCTCATGCTGCTCGTCCAGGACTTCTTCTACTACTGGTCGCACCGCGGCCACCATGTCGTCCGGGTCCTGTGGGCCTGCCACGTGGTGCACCACTCCAGCCGCAACTTCAACCTGTCCACGGCGCTGCGGCAGCCGTGGACCAGTTGGACGGTGTGGCCGTTCTACCTGCCGATGATCGCGCTCGGTGTCCATCCGGCGGCCCTGGCCTTCTGCTCCTCGGCCAACCTCGTCTACCAGTTCTGGGTCCACACCGAACGCATCGGCATGCTTCCCCGGCCCGTCGAGTTCGTCTTCAACACCCCCTCGCACCACCGGGTGCACCACGCCTCCCAAGGCGGCTACCTGGACCGCAACTTCGGCGGAATCCTCATCGTCTGGGACCGCCTGTTCGGCTCCTTCGTGCCCGAGACGCAACGCCCGGTCTACGGCCTGACGAAGAACATCGACACCCACAACCCGCTGCGGGTCGCCACCCACGAGTACGCCGCCATCGCCCGCGACCTGCGGGCGGCCCGCAGCTGGCGCGAGCGCGCCGGCCGGGTCTTCCGCGGTCCCGGCTGGCAGCCCGAGGCCGTCGAACCGGCCTCGCCCGCCCGGGCGGTGGAGGAGCGCGTCGCGTGAGGCGCGAGCGCGCGGCGCGCGCCCTGCGCACCGCGTTCGGCGCCCTGGCCGCGCTGCACCTGGCGGCGCTGGCGGTCGAGGGCGGGACCGGGGGAGCGGTCGCCCACCTGACCAAGCCGGCGCTGATGCCGGTCCTCGCCGGCTGGGTGGCGGCGCGCGGCGGCCCCCGCCTGCTGACGGCAGCCCTGCTGTTCGGCTGCGGCGGCGACACGTTGCTGCAGATCGGCGGCGAGGGGCCGTTCCTCGCCGGAATGGGCTGCTTCGCCGCCGGGCACCTGGCCTACGTCACGCTGTTCGCCCGCAGCGGCGGCTTCCGCGGGACGCGCCGGGTGCTCGTCGCGGGGTATCCGCTGCTGTGGGCGGTCGCGGTGGCGCTGCTGTGGCCCGGGCTGGGCGCGCTGCGGGGGCCGGTCGCCGCCTACAGCGCGCTGCTGACCGCGATGGCCCTCGGCGCGAGCGGGGTCTCGCGGCGCACGGGCGCGGGCGGGGCGCTGTTCCTGGTCTCCGACACCCTCATCGCCACCGGGCTCGCCCACTGGCCGCAGCCCCCGCGGCCCGAGGCGTGGATCATGCTCACCTACCTCGCCGGCCAGTACCTGATCGCCACCGGTGTGCCCGCCGCCACAGCGGCCCGCGATCCGCTCGCCCCCGCCCAGGCGTACGGTGTACGGGAACCGTCTTCGTAAGCCCGACCGGCAAGGACACGCATGCGCGCCACCGTCATCCACGCCCCGCAGGACATCCGCGTGGAGGAGGTGCCCGACCCGGTCGTCCGGCACCCCGGGGACGCCGTCGTCCGCGTGCTGCGCTCGTGCATCTGCGGCAGCGACCTGTGGGCCTACCGCGGCGAGTCCGCCCGCGAGCCCGGCCAGCGCATCGGCCACGAGTTCCTGGGCGTGATCGAGGAGACCGGCGCCGAGGTGTCCGGCTTCCGCGCGGGCGACCTGGTGGTCGCGCCCTTCGTCTGGTCCGACGGACGCTGCGACTTCTGCACCGAAGGGCTGACCACCTCCTGCCCGGACGGCGGTTTCTGGGGCTCGCCGGGCTCCGACGGCGGCCAGGGGGAGTACGTGCGGGTGCCGTACGCCGACGCCACGCTCGTCGCGCTGCCCGCGGAGGCGGCCGGCGACGACCGGCTGCTGGCCGCCCTGCTCACCCTCTCCGACGTCCTGGGCACCGGTCACCACGCGGCGCTCGGCGCGGGCGTGCGGCCCGGCTCGACCGTCGCGGTCGTCGGCGACGGCGCGGTCGGCCTGTGCGGTGTGCTGGCCGCCCACCGGCTCGGCGCCGAGCGCGTCATCGCCCTCGGCCGCCACCAGGCGCGCACCGACATCGCCGTGAAGTTCGGCGCCACCGACGTGGTCGCCGAGCGCGGGGAGGCCGCGGTGGAGGCCGTGGGTGAGCTCACGCGCGGTCAGGGCGCGCACGCGGTGATCGAGGCCGTCGGCACCGAGCAGTCCATGCGCACCGCCGTCGGCATCACCCGCGACGGCGGTGCGATCGGCTACGTCGGCGTGCCGCACGGCAGCGGCACCGGGCTGGACCTGGGGGCCATGTTCGGCCGCAACATCGCGCTGCGCGGCGGTGCCGCCCCGGTGCGCACCTACATCCCCGAACTCCTCCCCGACGTGCTCGGCGGCGTGATCGACCCCTCGCCGGTCTTCGACCTCGAGGTCGGACTGGACGGCGTGCCCGACGGCTACCGCGCGATGGACGAGCGCACGGCCTTGAAGGTGCTCGTCCGCCACTGACCGCGCCCGCACCCGTGGGCCTACCAGGTGACCGCCTTCAGCGCGTTGACGATCCCGTACCCGTAGAAGCCGTTGTGCGCCGCCGTGCCCACGCAGGCCCCCTCCTGCCTGCCGCCGCTGTCGGCCTCGGCCTCGGCCTGGGACGGGCACGGCGTGTGGTCCGCGTCGCGGTACAGCAGGCGCTTCAGCTCGGCCGGACCGGCCCACGGGTGGGTGCTCTTCAGCAGTGCCAGCACACCGACGACGTGCGGGCTCGCCATCGAAGTCCCCGCCATGTAGCCGTACTTGCCGCCCGGCAGCGTCGACAGGATCAGCCCCGAGGCCGCCGGGGGAGGCGGCGGCTGGTACGTGGTGCTGTCACCGCCGGGCCCGGCCACGTCGACGACCCCGAGGCCGTAGTTGGAGTACGAGGCCTTCAGCGACTTCGCGCCCGTCGCGGAGACCGAGACCACGCCGGGCAGCTGCGTCGGCACGTCGAGGCAGGTGTGCGGGTCGACGGTCCGCGGTACCGCCTTGCCGTCGTCGGGACTGGCGGTGTCCCTGATCGAGGTGGAGCTCAGGTCCCAGTCCGAGTTGCCGGCCGAGGCGACGTTGACCACGCCCTTGCGCTCGGCGTACCGGGCCGCGCGGGCGACCGCGTCCACGAGCGCGCGCTGGTCCGGGTCGCCCAGGCAGTTGAAGTACCAGGGGTCCACGTAGTAGCTGTTGTTGGTCACCGCGATCCCGTGGTCGGCCGCCCAGACGAAGCCGCACACCACCGCCTCGGCGTAGAACAGCGACGTCTTGCGCTCGTCGACCTTGATCGCCGCGATCCTCACCCCGGGCGCCACACCGACGACGCCGACGCCGTTCCTGGCGGCCGCGATCTCACCGGCGGTGTGCGTGCCGTGCGGGCTGCCGCCGTTCGGGTACGGCCGCCAGGCGCCGTCGCGGGTGTCCGGCTTGCCGCCCACGCAGCTCACCGAGTCGGCCCGGTCGAAGCCCGGCGCGAGGTCCGGGTGTGTGTCGTCGACGCCGGTGTCGATCACGCCGACCTTCACGCGCGGGCTGCCGAGGGTCAGCCGCTGCGCCTGGTCGGCGTGGATGGCCCTGATGTCCCACTGCAGCGGCTCCAGCGGATCCTCGCCCGGCACGGACCGCCTCGCCATCGCCGCGGTCAGCTGCCGCGCGTCCAGCGGCACCGGGGTGACGGTGTCGGTGGCGGCGGCCGAGGTCAGCGGCGCGGTACGGGTCGCCCCGGCCGAGTCCACCCCGGGCACGGCACGCATCCGGCGGGCGAAGTCCGGGGTGGCGGCGTGCGCGACGATGACGCCGATCTGCTCGTAGGCGGTCACCACCGTGCCCCCGGCGGCGGCGACGGCCCGCTCCACCCGTTCGACCGTGGCGTGCCGGGCCGCGGTGTTCACCAGGTACGAGATTCTCGCGCCGGTGACGGCACGGTGGGCGGCGGTGACGTTGTCGGCGGTGGCCGGGCGGCCGGGCCACACCGCCAGCGCCGTCGCGACGGCCGCTGCGAGGACCGGCGCCCACACGCGCCACCGTCTGGGGAGATGAACCATACGGAATCTCCATTCGTCCGTGAACCCGCTCACGGCTGCTCGTCGCGGACGGGTCCGTGACGTTGGAAGCTAGCGCTCCTCGGCTCATGCCAGCAATGAACAGGCGGGGAAGCCCCGGAATGGCGCAGCGATTGACCCGCCGTCACGGTTGCGGGAAACCGCCCCGAAGGCTCTCGATGGTCAGCAGCGGTATCGTCACCCGCCCCCGGTGCCAGCCGTGCGCCAGGGGAGCGGCGGACCGCCGGGCCGCACCCACCACCGGGACCGCGGCCGCCAGCCTGACCGTCCCGTAAGGACGTTTGCCCGGAACGGGCGGCGGGGAGGCGGGCGCTGCACTCACGTCCTGGACAACGAACCGGCAGCCCGCGGGTATCGGTCCGTCACCCGGTCCGCTCGCTGTTCGCCGGCTGGATTTCCGTGGTCACGCACTTTTCGTTCCCATTGTCTCCGCTTTACCCTCCCGGTGTCGCGGGGGAGCCGTGGCGGTCGGCGCCCGCCCCGCACCGGCCATCGATTAAACAATCTGTTGAAACGTGGTCGGCATCGCGTACGCTGCGGCAGTACGCGACGGCCGATCACCGCCGGGTACGCCCCCGCGGTCACCGGGGCTGTCGGACCGTGGATCTAGGCTGGAAGTGTTCGGGCGCACCCCGCGCCCCGGAGGGGAGGCGTCGCCCGTGTTGCTCGACACCTACGGCCGGGTCGCCACAGACCTGCGGGTCTCGCTCACCGACCGGTGCAACCTGCGCTGTACGTACTGCATGCCCGAGGAGGGCCTGCAGTGGCTGGCCAAGCCCGAACTCCTCGACGACGACGAGATCGTCCGGCTGGTGCGCATCGCCGTCACCCTGCTCGGGGTCACCGAGGTCCGCTTCACCGGAGGCGAGCCGATGCTGCGCCCCGGGCTGGTGGAGATCGTCTCCCGGTGCGCCGCCCTGGAACCCCGCCCCCGGCTGTCGCTCACCACCAACGGCATCGGGCTCGCGCGTACCGCCGAGGCGCTGCGCGACGCCGGACTCGACCGGGTCAACGTCTCGCTGGACACCCTGCGCCCCGACGTCTTCCAGGCCATCACCCGCCGCAAGCGCCACGCCGACGTCATGGCCGGACTCGAGGCCGCCCGTGCCGCCGGGCTGGCCCCGGTGAAGATCAACGCGGTGCTGATGCGCGGCCTCAACGACGACGAGGCCCCCGACCTGCTCGCCTGGGCCCTGGAAGAGGGCTACGAACTGCGGTTCATCGAGCAGATGCCCCTCGACGCCCAGCACGGCTGGCAGCGTTCGCAGATGGTGACCGCCGAGGAGATCCTCACCGGGCTCGCCGCCCGCTTCGCCCTCACCCCCGAGGAGTCCTCGGTACGCGGTTCGGCCCCCGCCGAGCGCTGGCTGGTCGACGGCGGCCCCGCCCGCGTCGGCGTCATCGCCTCGGTGACCCGCCCGTTCTGCCGTGCCTGCGACCGCACCCGGCTCACCGCCGACGGCCAGGTGCGCAACTGCCTGTTCGCCCGCGAGGAGTCCGACCTGCGCACCGCGCTGCGCGACGGCGGCTCCGACGAGCGGATAGCGGATCTGTGGCGGGCGGCGATGTGGGGGAAGAAGGCCGGGTCCGGGCTGGACGACCCCTCGTTCCTGCAGCCGCAGCGGCCCATGTCCGCGATCGGCGGCTGAGACCCCGCTCAGGCGGGCGGCTGCTGCTGTGCGGAGAAGTCCCACTCCTCGATCCGCACGACGTCCTTGAGGAAGCCGCGCACGCCCAGGAACGCCGACAGGTGTTCGCGGTGCTCCTCGCACGCCAGCCACGTCTTGCGCCGCTCGGGCGTGTGGACCTTCGGGTTGTTCCACACCAGGACCCACACGGCGCCGGCCCGGCACCCCTTGGCCGAGCAGATCGGTGTCCCGGCCGCGACGAACTCCATGAGAAGAACCCTGTGTTGCGAGGAAGGCGCTGGAAAGTTGCTGGAAAAGAGAGCGACGCCGGGCAGCCACGGGGGGAGCCGCCCGGCGTCGGTCCGTCGCTCCGACGGGGGATGCGGAGCGCGTACGAAGTATGTCACGCACACCCCCCGTCACGGCACCGGAACGACGGTATTGATCTGAGCTTTTCTTGAGCTTGATGATCAGCGGGGGAATCCCGCAGGTCAGCCCGCTCGGCCCGCCGGAGGCTCGCCGGCGTGCTCCGGCCCGGGCGGGGTGCCCTGGCCCTGTGCGGGCTCCGGCGCGCGGTCGGAGCCCTCGCTCCGGCCGCGGCCCAACTCGGGCCGGGTCGGCCCGGGGATGAAGGCAGGCGGGGCGGCGGAACTGTTCTCACGCCCGGCATTTGCGATCACCACGGCGATATACGGCAAGATGCCACCGAGCACCAACGCGATCGCCGCCAGCACGGTCTGCACATGCCACAGCGCGATCGCCAGCACGAAGCACACCGTCCGGATCGACATCGAGATCACGTAGCGGCGCTGGCGCCCCTTGACGTCCTCGGTCAGCCCGGCTCGTGCCCCGGTGATCCGGAAGACCTCCTGACCGCTGTGCTTCCGCATCGTTCCACCACCTGCTGACGTGCCGGAATTCCCTCCCGGCCTCCTCACACGGTACGCCGCGGCACTGCCCGGCACGAGAGCGGGTCTGCCCCGACCGCCCGGTCGGCGCTCACAGTTCGGGGCGCCGGCGCAGGTATCCGGGGGGCACCGCGTCGGTGAGCCAGACCCCGTTTGCGCTGCGGCGGAAGAGGTGGCCCGCGGCGGCCAGACCGGCCGCGTCCACCTCGATCACCGCCGGCCGGCCGTGCCGGGATCCCACCCGTACGGCCGTCGCCACGTCGGCCGACAGGTGCACGTCCTGACGGGCCATGGGCCGCAGCCCCTCACGCAGCACGGTCGGCACGGTGCGGGCCGCCGTGCCGTGGTAGAGCACCGCGGGCGGCTCCACCGCGGGCAGCCCGAGATCGACGGCGACCGAATGGCCCTGGCTGGCCCGGATGCGACGGCCGTCGTCGGAGAACGCGAAGCGCTTCTTGTCGTTGACCGCCACCACGTGGTCCAGCTCGGCCCGGGTCAGGGGGCGGCCGGCCCGCCCGCAGGCGGCGATCAGCTCGTCGGCATCGGCCCACCCGGCCTCGTCCAGCGCGATCCCCACCGCGCCCGGGTCGTGGCGCAACACCATGGCCAGGAACTTCGAGATCCGCACCGTGCGCTTGGCGTCCATCGGGCGGTCACACCCCCTGGCTGACCGAGCTCATGTTGAAGTCCGGGATGCGCAGCGCCGGGGCCGCGGCACGGGTGAACCAGTCCCCCCATTCCCGCGGCAGGGTGCGTTCGGTGCGCCCTGCCTCGGTGGCCCGGCCCAGCAGATCGACCGGTGACTCGTTGAACCGGAAGTTGTTCACCGCGCCGGTCACCTCGCCGTTCTCCACCAGGTACACCCCGTCCCGGGTGAGCCCGGTCAGCAGCAGCGTGGCCGGGTCGACCTCGCGGATGTACCACAGGCAGGTCAGCAGCAGCCCCCGCTCGGTCCCGGCCACCAGCTCCTCCAGGGACTTCTCGCCCCCCGCGTCCAGGACCAGGTTGTCCACCACCGGGGCCACCGGAAGCCCGGTCAGTTGCGCCGCGTGGCGCGTGGTGATCAGCCGCTCCAGCACACCGTCGCGCATCCACTCGGTGCGGCCCAGCGGCAGCCCGTTGTCGAAGACCGAGGCGTCATCGCCCGAGGCGTGCGCCAGCACGAACGGCGCCGACTCCAGACCGGGCTCCGCGGGATCGCTGCGCAACGTCACCGGAAGCCCGCTGATCCGCTCGCCGATCCTGGTGCCGCCGCCGGGCGTGCTGAAGACCGTACGGCCCTCGGCGGCATCCCGGCCCGCGGAGGACCAGTACTGGTAGACCAGCAGATCGGCCACCGCGCTCGGCGGCAGCAGCGTCTCGTAGCGCCCGGCGGGCAGCTCCACGCGGCGCTGCGACCACCCGAGCCGCCGGGCGAGATCCCGGTCGAGCGCGAGCGGGTCGACGTCCTTGAAGTCCCGCGTGGCCGCCCCCGCCCACGCCGACCGGGTGCCGTCGGGGGACTTGGCGTTGAGCTCCAGCGTCCCCGTCGGCTGGTCGTGGCGCAGCCGCAGGCCCGTGGAGGTCCCCAGGTAGTGGGAGGTCATCGAGTGCTGCGCGAAGCCGTACAGCTCCCGGCCGCCGGCGCGGGAGACCGCGAACGCCTCACCGAGGGCCGGGGCGAAGTCCGCGAAGACCTCGGAGGAGGTCTCGGCCGGCGGATCGGTGAACTCCGGAGCGGGGGTGACCCCGGCCACCAGCGGCTGGGCGTCCTCCGCCGGGCCCGCGTCCCGCGCCGCCGCCTCCGCGGCCCGCACCAGCGGCTCGAGCTCCTCGGCGGTGACCGCGCCCCGGGAGACGACCCCGGCGGCGGTGCCCTGGGCGCCGTCCACCGTGGCGATGACGGTGAGCGTGCGACCGCGCGTGACACCGTTGGTGGTGAGGGCGCCTCGGGCCCAGCGCAGGTTGGCGCTGGACTCCTCGTCGGCGATGACCACGCAGCCGTCCGCCCGGCACAACTCCAGCGCGCGCTCGACGATCTCGTGGGGAGCGGTCGTACGCGAGGTCATCCTTCTCCTTCGGTCGCTTCCCCGTCCGCGAGGCGGGGGTAACGGTCTCGGACTGCCTGCGGGCCGGTGGCCTCGGGTGCCTCGTTCACCGGCGGCCCGCCTCCTCGGAGGTGTTGAGGATGTTGACACCGCGGAAGAGCGCCGAAGGGCACCCGTGGCTGACGGCGGCGACCTGGCCCGGCTGGGCCTTGCCGCAGTTGAAGGCGCCGCCGAGCACATAGGTCTGCGGCCCGCCGACCGCCTCCATCGAGCCCCAGAACTCGGTGGTCGTCGCCTGGTAGGCGAAGTCCCGCACCTGACCGGCGAGTTCACCGTTCACGATGCGGTATGCCCGTTGCGCAGTGAACTGGAAGTTGTAGCGCTGCATGTCGATGGACCAGGAGCGGTCCCCCACCAGGTACAGGCCGTGCTCGACGCGGCCGATCAGCTCCTCGGTCGACGGGCCGCCGTCCGCCGGGCGCAGCGAGACGTTGGCCATGCGCTGCACGGGCACGTGCGAGGGGGAGTCGGCGAACGCGCAGCCGTTGGAGCGCTCGAACCCGCACGCCCGCGCGATGCGGCGGTCCAGCTGGTAGCCGACGAGCGTGCCCTCTTTGATCAGGTCCCAGGACTGGGCGGCCACACCCTCGTCGTCGTACCCGATGGTGGCCAGGCCGTGCTCGGCGGTGCGGTCACCGGTGACGTTCATCACCGGCGAGCCGTAGCGGAGCGAGCCGAGCCGGTCGAAGGTGGCGAAGGAGGTGCCCGCGTAGGCCGCCTCGTATCCCAGCGCCCGGTCCAGTTCGGTCGCGTGACCGATCGACTCGTGGATCGTCAGCCACAGGTTGGAGGGGTCCACCACCAGGTCGTGGATGCCCGGCCGCACGCTGGGCGCGCGCATCTTCTCGGCCAGCAGCTCCGGGATCTCGGCGAGCTCCGCGTCCCAGTCCCATCCGGTGCCGGTCAGATACTCCCAGCCGCGTCCGGCGGGGGGCGCCAGCGTGCGCATGGAGTCGAACTCGCCCGACCGGGGATCCACCGCGACGGCCGTCAACACAGGGTGCAGCCGTACCCTCTGCTGGGTGGTGCTGGTGCCGGCCGTGTCGGCGTAGAACTTGTTCTCCTGCACAGTCAGCAGTGAGGCGTCCACATGCGAGACCCCCTCCGCCGCCAGCAGCCGGGCGCTCCACTCCTCGAGCAGCGCGGCCTTGTCGCGGTCGGGCACGTCGAAGGGGTTCACCTCGTAGGAGGAGACCCAGGTGCGGTCGGCGTGGACCGGCTCGTCGGCGAGCTCCACCCGGCCGTCCGCCCCGGCGCTCGCGCCCACCTTCGCCGACAGTTTGGCCATCGCCACGGCCTGGCTCGCCACCCGCGCCGCGGCGTCCATGGTCAGATCGACCCCCGAGGCGAAGCCCCACGCGCCGCCGTGCACCACGCGCACCGCATACCCGGTGTCCGTGGTGTCCGAGGTGCCGGCGGGCTTGGCGTCGCGCAGCCGCCAGGAGGCGCTGCGGTTGCGCTCGAAGCGGAAGTCGGCGTGCTCGGCACCCAGGGCACGGGCCCTGGCCAGCGCCGCGTCGGCCAGCGCCCGCAGCGGCAGCGCCAGAAACGACTCGTCGATCTGCTGAGGCACGGCGGCCTCACCTCCTCGCGTGCGGGCCGGTACGCTCCGTTCGGCTACCCGCAGTGAATCATGCCCCTGTGACAACGCCGGCGTCCGGTGATTTCTGTAGGGATCCCACAGTGCGTGCGCATCGCCCCTGTCGGGGCCCGATTCTTCCGGATGGGTCCCGGGCCGATAGTTTTCAGGTGGACAGGACAATCAACGAAAGGGTGGGCCGTTGAGCCGCTCGGTACTCGTCACCGGAGGGAATCGGGGCATCGGCCTCGCCATCGCCCGGGCCTTCGCCGACGCCGGTGACAAGGTCGCCATCACCTACCGTTCCGGTGAGCCGCCGGAGGGCTTCCTCGCCGTCCGCTGCGACATCACCGACTCCGAGCAGGTCGAGCAGGCCTTCAAGGAGATCGAGGAGAAGCAGGGCGCGCCCGAGGTCCTGGTGGCCAACGCCGGCGTCACCCGCGACCAGTTGCTGCTGCGGATGTCCGACGAGGACTTCACCTCCGTTCTGGAGACCAACCTCACCGGCACGTTCCGGGTCGTCAAGCGGGCCGCCCGCGCCATGCTGCGCGCCCGCAAGGGGCGCGTCGTACTGATCTCCTCGGTGGTCGGGCTGCACGGCTCGGCGGGGCAGGCCAACTACGCCGCCTCCAAGGCCGGTCTCGTCGGCTTCGCCCGGTCGCTCGCCCGGGAGCTGGGCTCGCGCAACATCACGGTCAACGTGGTGGCCCCCGGATTCGTGGACACCGACATGACCCGCGCGCTCACCGACGCGCAGCGCGAGGACATCCTGAACAAGGTCCCGGCGGGCCGGTACGCACAGCCGGAGGAGATCGCCGCCGCCGTGCGCTTCCTGTCCTCCGAGGAAGCCGCATACATCACTGGAGCCGTCGTTCCCGTCGACGGCGGATTGGGCATGGGTCACTGATCACATGAGTGGAATCCTCGCAGGCAAGCGCATCCTGGTCACGGGCGTCCTCACCGACTCCTCGATCGCCTTCCACGTCGCCAAGCTCGCCCAGGAGGAGGGCGCCGAGGTCATCCTCACCGGCTTCGGGCGGCTCAGCCTCGTCGAGCGCATCGCCAAGCGGCTGCCGAAGCCCGCACCGGTCATCGAGCTCGACGTGCAGAACGAGGAGCACCTCGCCTCGCTCGCGGAGAAGGTGAGCGAGCACCTCGGCGAGGGCATCGGCCTCGACGGCGTCGTGCACTCCATCGGCTTCGCGCCGCAGGACGCGCTCGGCGGCAACTTCCTCAACACCGGCTGGGACTCCGTCGCCACCGCGGTCCAGATCTCCGCCTACTCCCTCAAGTCGCTCACCATGGCCCTGCTGCCGCTGCTGGAGCAGCGCGGCGGCTCCGTGGTCGGCATGGACTTCGACGCGCAGGTGGCCTGGCCGAAGTACGACTGGATGGGCGTGGCCAAGGCGGCGCTGGAGTCGACCGCCCGCTACCTCGCCCGCGACCTGGGCGAGAAGAACATCCGGGTCAACCTGGTCTCCGCCGGCCCCATCAAGTCCATGGCGGCCAAGTCCATCCCGGGCTTCGAGGAGCTCGCGGACGTGTGGAACACCCGCGCCCCGATCAGCTGGGACCTGACCGACCCCGAGCCCGCGGGCCGCGGCGTCGTGGCCCTGCTGTCGGACTGGTTCCCCAAGACCACCGGCGAGATCGTCCACGTCGACGGCGGCGTGCACATGATGGGCGCCTGACGGCGACCGCACTCTCCCCGCGCCACCCCGAGCCCCGGTACCGCCTTCGCGCGGGCCGGGGCTCGGGCGTGTCCGGGGCCGTGTCCGGGGCCGCCTCCCCCGGATGGGCGCGCAGCGCAGGCGCGGACCGCGCCGTAGCGGGCACGATGGCATCACGGGCGGCGACTCGCCCGCAGGGGTGCTCAACCGCCGGACCCCACGGGGGAGTTCATCAGCGGTCCGGGCAGCGCACGACGAACGGGCCGGCCACGCCGGCGGTGGGCGGCTGCGGCGGTCGGACACGTCGAACAGCCGGACAGGTCAACAGCACGCCAGCCGCCGGACACGGCCGAGCCGAGGAGGTCCCGCCATGCGCACCGCCACGCCACTGCGCCCGTGGGCCCGCCGCTGGGCGGCCGCACTGGCGCTCGGCGTCTCGGCGGCGGCCGCCTCCCCGGCCGCCGCCGACCCCTCCGCGCCCGGCCCCGTCCCCGGTGCGCAGTGCCGCACCCAGATCCACGGCAGTACCGCACGCGCCGTCTGCCACAACCCGGACCCCGCTCCCGTCCAGGCGCAGCTGCACATCGCCTGCCGCCGCTGGTGGGACCCCGCCGTCGACACCCGCCGCGCCTACGTGGGGCCCGCCGCCACCGTCTTCCTCGCCGGCCACTGCTGGAAGGAGATCCGGGCGGCCTGGATCACGCTGCGCTGAGCGGACCGGGCGGCCGCGCCGCAACGGCGGTGAGGCTAACGGGCGTTGGGCACCCCGCCCGCGGGAAAGCGGCAGCCCAGGGCGTGGGCACCCGCCTCGGCGGCCGCCACGTCCTCGTCGCCGGCCCGGATCGCCTCCACCAGACGGGCGTGATCCATGTGGTTCTCGGGGCTGAGGTCCTGCCCGACGTCGGCGCGCAGGAAGTCCCGCAGGACCTCGTTGAGGTCGGCGTACATCTCCGTGAGGACCTCGTTGTGCGCGGCGCCCACCACGGCGAGGTGCAAGGTGGCGTCGGCGTCGACGAAGGCCTGGGCGTTCCCGGACTCCCAGGCGCGCTCACGGCGGTCGAGCAGCGAGTCCAGCAGCCTGAGATCGCCCTCGGTGCGCCGCCGTGCGGCCAGGCGCGCGGCCTGGGCCTCCAGCATGCTGCGCACCTCGGCGACGTGCGCCTGATCGGCGTCGGCGAACCTGCGCTGCATCACGACCGCGAGCTCGCTGGTGGCCACCACGTAGGTGCCCGAGCCCTGGCGGATGTCGAGCAGCCCGTTGTGCGCCAGCGCACGGACCGCCTCCCGCACGGTGTTGCGGGCGACCCCGAGCTGCTCGACGAGCTCGGGCTCCGTGGGGATCCGCGAGCCGACCGGCCACTCGCCGGAGGTGATCTGGGTGCGCAGCTGCGCGATCACCTGGTCGGCGAGGGCGGAGCGGCGCGGCGAGATCAGCGGCATGGTTCTCCTCGTGTGCCCTTCGGGATCGTGTGTGTCCCTGCGCGACGACCACTCTAAGCGAGTGGACAACCAATCATCCCATCATTCTATGATGTCGGGCATGAGTGACGACGAGACCGTGATGTACGAGGAGCGCCTGGACCCGGCCCTGTCCGCCCCGGAGCCCGGCGGGGCCGGGCCGAAGCCGCCGGACGCCCGCACCGTCTGGACCCGCCGCCTGGTGATGGCCGCCCTGGTCGCGGCGGCGGTGAACCTGCGGCCCGCCGTCACCAGCCTGGGCTCGCTGCTGGAAGAGGTCCGCAGCGGGCTGCACATGAGCGGCACCGTCGCCGGAATGCTCACCTCCGTGCCCGTCCTGTGCTTCGCGGTCTTCGGTTCCACCGCGCCGCGCCTGGCCCGCCGGTTCGGCCCGGGGGCGGTGATCTGCGCGGGCCTGGCCGCCGTCACCGCGGGCCTGGTCCTGCGCCCGTTCGCCCACGGCACGGCGGCCTTCCTCGCCGGCAGCGCGCTCGCCCTGGCCGGCATCGCCCTGAGCAACGTCCTCATGCCGGTCGTCGTCAAGCGCTACTTCCCCGACCGGGTGGGTGCCATGACCGGGCTGTACTCGATGGCCCTGTCCGCGGGGACCGCCGCCGCGGCCGCCGCGACCGTGCCGCTGACCCACACCATGGGCGGCAGCTGGCGGCTCGGCCTGGCGGTGTGGGCGGTGCCGGCCGCCGTCGCCGTCGTGCCCTGGCTCGGGCTGGTACGCGACCGCTCCGGCGCCGCCGGGCCGGACGCGCGCCCGGAGAGCACCGGCGAGGCGCCCGGGCTCCCGATCGCCCGCAGCCGCACGGCATGGGCGCTCGCGGTCTTCTTCGGCCTCCAGGGGACCGGCGCCTACATCACCATGGGCTGGCTGCCGCAGATCTTCCGGGACGCCGGGGTCTCGGCGAGCACCGCGGGCGTCCTGCTGGCGGTCACCATGGTCATGGGCGTGCCGCTGTCGTTCCTGCTGCCCGCGCTCGCCGGGCGGATGCGCAACCAGGGCGGTATCGCCGCCGTGCTCGGCGCCTTCGGGCTCGCCGGGTACGCGGGGCTGTGGCTCGCCCCCGCCGCCGCCCCGCTGCTGTGGGCGCTGCTGATGGGCGTGGCGAACTGCACCTTCCCGCTCGCCCTGACGATGATCGGCATGCGTTCGCGCAGTGGCCTCGGCGTGGTCCGGCTCTCCGCCTTCACGCAGGGCGTCGGCTATCTGCTCTCGATCCCCGGGCCGATCCTGGTGGGCGCCCTCTACCAGCACAGCGGCGGCTGGGGCCTGCCGATCGCGCTGATGGCCGCGCTGATGGCGCCGCAGATCGTCGCGGGGGTGCTGGCCGGACGCGACCGGCACGTCGAGGACGAGGTCTGACGAGCCCCTTACGTGTGACGAGCCCCCTGCCCGCGTGGGTGCGGGCGGGGTGCGACACTTGGGCCATGCCCGTGCTCGAACCGAACCCCCCGAAGCCGCAGCGCAAGCTGCTGCTCGTGCTGTGCATGATGCTCGCCGTGCCCGCCGTGGTGGCCGTGGTGGCCTCCGTCGCGGCCAACTACGGATGACCGGCCCGGCGGGGTGGGGCTGTCCCCACCTCCCCTAGGGGGCGCGGCTCAGGGTCAACTGGGTGGCTCGCCTGATGGGTTGGGTCCTTGCGGATCCGTAGCGTCGTCATCGTCGACGGCACGCGATCCTGGAGGCGGTTCCCATGGCCCCCCGCAGTACGGTCCGGTCAGCGCACCCCATGGCGGCGCCGGTCTCGAAGCGGCTGCCCTGGTGGGCGGTGGTGCTGCCGGCGCTGGCGTTCGCCGCCCTCCTGGCCGTCGCCACCGGTTCCGCGCACGCCGACGCGGGCGCCGCGGGCGTACCGGTCGCCCAGCTCCTGCACCGGCTCGGTGAGGCCGTGCTCCGGCTCTTCGCCCGTTTCGCGTGACGGCGTGGCGGCCGGCGATGCCGGTCGGCACGGACACCCCGGCACCGCGAACCGGACGGTCCGGGAGGGAGCGGGCGCACCCCGCGCCCCAGCCCGCCTTTTCTGCGAAGCTGAAGGACATGAGCGACGCAACGCCCCGCAGGATCGTCCTCCTCCGGCACGCCAAGGCCGACTGGTCACAGACGTCCGACCACGAACGACCGCTCGCCGAACGCGGCCGCAAGGAGGCCCCGGCCGCCGGACGCTGGCTCGCCGGATCGGGCATCGTCCCCGATCTCACCCTGTGTTCGACCTCGACCCGCACCCGGGAGACCTGGAAGCTGTTCGTCCACGAACTCCCGCAGCGCCCCAAGACCGTCTACGAGGAGCGGCTCTACGAGGCCAGCCTCGGCGAACTGATCGCCCTGCTCAACGAGACCCCGGACGAGGTGGACGACATCATGCTCGTCGGCCACAACCCCGGCATGCACGCGCTCGCCGACGCCCTCGCAGGGGAGGCGGAGGACGACCTGCTGCAGCGGATGAACCGCGGTGGGTTCCCGACCGCCGCCATCGCCGTGCTGACCTTCACCGGCTCCTGGAAGAACGTCGAGCACGGCGTCGGACGCCTGGTCGCCTACTGGGCCCCGCACGACTGACCTCCCGCCGCGCCGCTTCGCCGCGAACGCCTCCCGGATCCGCTTCCGGGAGGCGTTCGCGCGTCGGGGGCCGGGCGGGCGTGCCGGTCAACGGGCCGCTGCGACGGCCGGCGGGTTGAGGCGGGCGAAGCCCTCCTGCCGCTCGTAGGGGAAGTACGGGTAGGGGGCCTCCTTGGCGCTCGCCGCGTCGAGCCTGGCCACCTGGTCGGGCGTGAGCGCCCACCCCACCGCCCCGAGGTTCTGCCGCAGCTGCTCCTCGTCGCGGGCGCCGATGATCACGGACGAGACAGTGGGGCGCCGCAGCAGCCAGTTGACGGCGATCTGCGGCACGGTGCGGCCGGTCTCCTGCGCGATCGCGTCGAGGGCGTCGACCACGCGGAACAGGTGCTCGTCGGCGACCGGTGGGCCGTAGCCGGCGATCCGGTGCAGCCGGCTGCCGGCCGGGAGCGCCTGGCCGCGCCGGATCCTTCCGGTGAGCCGCCCCCAGCCACCAGCCTCCGTGCCTCGGCCGCGTCCGTGCTCCCCCAGGCGCCGAACAGCTCGCCCCGCCCGCCGAAGGTACCGGCGCCGAAGCTCAGGGCCGGGACCTGGAGCCCGGATGCGCCCAGTCGTCTGTACTGCACGGCAGCCACCTCCCTGTTAACGATGCTGGAGTTCCGTTAAGGTGGGGGTTGAGCGTAGTCGGCGACCATTAAATGAAACCCGAGCCCCGTTATGAATGCGCAGAGCCCGGAGAGCCC
>CAYNNX010000025.1:28495-35735 GCA_964398515.1 uncultured Streptantibioticus sp.
CCGGAGAGCCCCGGGAACCCGGAGCCGGGGACGGTCCGCCCCGGAGGGCGGACGGCACGGGTGCGGGAGGCGGTACTGCGGGCCGCCGGGGACCTCCTCGCCGAACAGGGCTTCGCCCACCTCGATCTGGCCGACGTCGCACGCCGCGCGGAGGTGGGGAAGACGACCGTCTACCGCCGCTGGGGAACCGTGACCGCCCTCGTGGCCGACCTGCTGGCCGACATGGCCGAGCAGTCGCTGCCCCGCACCGAGACGGGATCGCTCCTGGACGATCTGAAGGCCAACGCCCGCCTGGTGTGCCGCACCCTGGCCGATCCGCGTCAAGGAGCGCTGTTCAAGGCCGTCATCTCCGCCGCCACCTGCGACCCCCGCACCGCCGAAGCGCTCCACCGCTTCTACGCCGTCCGCGTCGCGGAGTGGGCCCCCTGTGTGCGGCAGGCCGTCGAACGCGGTGAGCTCCCTCCCGGCACCGACCCCCACGAAGTGATCCGAGCCGTCTCGGCGCCTCTCTACTACCGACTGCTGACCACCACCGCCCCCCTCGACGAGGCGGCCGCGGACCGCGCGGCCGAGGCCGCTGCGGCGGCGGCCCGCGCGGGGGTGTACGTGCGAGGCGACGGGCCCCCGCCGGAATAGACCCGGTGCGCAGAAGGCGGGCCGGTACGGCTGCTATTACCGGGGTGGGGTACCGGGGGCGAGCCGTCGGGCGCCGGGAGACGCAGCCTGGGGACGCCCGGCCCGGGCGGCCGGTCGTGGGCGCCCTGCCCTGGCGCGGCCGCCCTGTCCCGGCCCGCCGCCTCCCGGGAGCGGAACGCTCAGGACTCCAGGTGCAGGTCCGCGGCTTCGACCTCTTCGCGGGTGATGCCCAACAGGTAGAGCACCGTGTCGAGGAAGGGGACGTTGACGGCGGTGTGTGCGGCCTGCCGCACGACCGGCTTGGCGTTGAAGGCGACGCCGAGGCCCGCGGTGTTGAGCATGTCCAGGTCGTTGGCGCCGTCGCCGATCGCCACCGTCTGGGCGAGCGGCACGCCCGCCTCCTCGGCGAAACGGCGCAGCAGCCGTGCCTTGCCGGCCCGGTCCACCACGTCGCCGACGACCCGGCCGGTGAGCTTGCCGTCGACGATCTCCAGGGTGTTCGCGGAGGCGAAGTCGAGCCCCAGCCGCTCCTTGAGGTCGTCGGTGACCTGGGTGAACCCTCCCGAGACCACGCCCACCTGGAAGCCGAGCCGCTTGAGGGTGCGGATCAGGGTGCGGGCGCCCGGGGTGAGCCGGACCTCGGCGCGGACCTTGTCCACCACGGAGGCGTCCAGCCCCTCCAGCAGGGCGACCCGGGCGTGCAGCGACTGCTCGAAGTCGAGCTCACCGCGCATCGCCGCCGCCGTCACCTCGGCGACCCGGTCCTCGCAGCCCGCGTGCGCCGCGAAGAGCTCGATCACCTCGTCCTGGATGAGGGTGGAGTCGACGTCCATCACCACGAGGCGCTGGGCCCGCCGGTGCAGCCCGGCGGAGACCACGGCCACGTCGATCCCGCGGTGCGCCGCCTCCAGCGCGAGCGCGGTGCGCAGCTCCTCCGTCGGCGTGCCGGAGACCGCGAACTCGACCGCCGTCACCGGGTACTTCGCCAGCCGGAAGATGCGGTCGATGTTGCCGCCGACGGCCGTTATCCGTGCCGCTATGGCCGCCGTCGACTCGGCGGTGAGCGGGTGGCCCAGAACGGTGACGTGGGAGCGGCCGACACCGCGCGGCCGGTTGTCGCCGATGCCGGAGATGATCTCCGCCTGCATCTTGATCGACTCGGCCCAGCTGTGCACGGTCGCCCGCAGGTCGCCCTCGCCCGCGCCGGCGCCCGTGGGGGCGGTGACCAGGGCGCAGAGCACGATGCGGCCCCGGGTCACCACCTGCTCGATGTCGATGACGTCCACCCCGTACGCGGCGAGGGTGTCGAAGAGTCCCGCGGTGATCCCCGGCTTGTCCTTGCCGAAGATCTTGACCAGAAGCGTGCGTCCGGGCTCCTGGCCTGCGGCCGGGTCGGTCGGTCCCGGGCCACCGGAGGGCGGATCGGCGGGGGCAGTTGTGGGCTGCGAAACGTCGTCCATGGTGGCACCACCGTAACCGGACCGATCACAAGGTGGTGGAGGCGTCCCGCATGGCGGGCACGGTGAGCTCCGCCAGCGTCGTCGCACGCGAGCCCGCGGCACCCGTCGCCAGGGCCAGCAGCGCCCCCGCCGCCCCGCACACCGCACCCCACACGGCGCCCAGCAGGAAGGCCCAGGCCGCGGCGGCGTGCAGCACCACACCGGAGGCGATCGCGTCGAAGCCGAACACCGACAGATCGGCGTTGACCGACAGCGCGGTGAGGGCCGCCAGCAGCGGGCAGGCCAGCGCCGTGACCACCCCGAGCCGTACCGCGCACGCCGCCGCGAACCGGCCCCGGGACCCCGTGGACCCTGGGGAGAGCGAGGCGTCAGCCGCTTCGCCGGCCTGCCGGGTCGCGCCAGCCGAGGTGTGCAGCGGTGTGCGCGCCGCCGTCAGCACCCCCGCGGCCAGCAGCATCAGCACCGCGGCTACCGGAAGCAGCCAGACCCGGCCGTCGAGTTGCGCGAGCCGGGCGATCGTGACCGTGTGGTCGCCGCCGCCCCTGAGCAACTGGTCGAGCGGGTGCGGCAGCAGGAACGCCAGCGGGCCCGAGGCCGAGCCGTGCCAGGGGACGAAGAGGCCCAGCACCGCGGCGAGCCAGACTCCGTTGGGGGCGCCGATCAGCGCGCCGCCGATCACCCGGCCGGGGTGCGCGTCGCCGATGGCCGCGTAGAGGGCGGCGACCAGTCCCGCGGCGACCGCCAGCAGCAGCACCGTGCACAGCGCCGAGACGGCGGGCCGGGCGACGCGGTGCAACCCCTGCCAGCCGTGCGGGACCGGGCCGCGCCGCGTCACGAGCAGGGCGATCACCAGCACGCCCAGCACCCACAGCAGCCCTCCGCCGAGAGAGGGACCCATGACCGCGCGAAACCCCACGGAGGTGTGATTCTGGGCGAGGCGGCCCAGGCTGTCGGCGAGAGCGCTGCCCAGGCCGCCCAGGTCGCCCAGGTCGCCGAGGCTGTTGAGGTCCCCGATGCCGGGGGCGGTTCCGCCCGGGGCCGTTCCCGCCAGCGAGATCGTGTCGTGCCCGGCCCACACCAGACCGGCCAGCGCCGCGAGGAAGACCACCACCACGGCCGCCGTCCGGGCCAGGAACTCCCCGCCGCCGACCACCGCGCCCGCCCGCCGCAGCGCCCGCACGAACACCCAGCCCAGTGCGAGCGCCCCGGCCAGGGAGACCCCGAGCGGCATGACGTCGATGGCACCGGTGGCCCCGGCGCCGCTGATGCCGAAGACCGACAGGTCGCCGGAGGGCGCGACCTTGCCGCCGACCGCCATGGTGATCACGGCCGCCGTCATCGGGCCCAGCGCGCCGAGGGTGTCGGCGCCCAGCAGATGGAGGCCGAGGGCGGTCACCGCGGCCATGGTGACGAAGGCCCACCCCACGGCGGCGAACGCCGTCAGCAGCACACCGCCCCACGGCACGGGCCGATCGCGTACGTGGGCGCGTCCCACGCCGGGGACAGCGCCGGAGAATTCCCGGGCACCACCGTCCATCGTCGTCCCCTGTCCGCGAGATTCCACCGGATTCCGCTGGATACCCCGATCAATCCGTAATGCGGGGATCCGTCTTTCTCCTACCACTGTCCGAGGGCGCTCAGGCGCAGTCAACGGCACCCGGCCAGGGCTCGGCCGAGGCTCCGCGCAGGGGCGATACCCGGGCGATACGGGTCCGTACGGGCTCCCGCGCGAGGGCGGCTTTCCGTTACGGACGGGAGCCTGAAATAGTTCCTCCTCGATGTTCGCCATCCCTAGACTCCCCGGCACGGGGGAATATCGGGGGACGACCTTGTGGGGCATGGAGTGCCGGAACTCGTACTTGAACTGAACGGACAAACCTGGACACTTGACCCGTCCAGGGCATACAATCTCGGCCGTGATCCGCAGGGTGACGTGGTGTTCGATGACGCCCGCGTCTCCTGGCGGCACGCCAGCATCCGCTGCAGCGGACAGAGTTGGGTCCTGGAGGACCTCGGCAGCACCAACGGCACCTATGTACAGGGCCAGCGCGTCCAGCAGACCGATGTCGGCCCCGGCTCGACGGTCAACCTCGGCAACGCCACCGACGGCCCGCGGCTGACCTTCACGGCCCCGCAGCCCGCCATGGCCGAAGGCCGCCAGGCGCCCGCCGCCGGGCAGGCCGCGCCGCCGCAGCGGCACCCCGCCGCCGAATGGGCCGGGCAGCCGCCCGCGCAGCAGATACCGTCACAGGACGCGCCGCCGCAGTTCGCGCAAGCGGCCGCCCAGGCGCACGTCCCGCAGCAGCAAGGCCGGAACGGGCAGCACGGGCAGCAGCCGGCCGCACCCGCCGCCGGAGGTGACCGTCCCACCACCTTCCACCGCCTCGCCGTCGGCCGCGTCATGCGCATCGGCCGTGCGCTGGAGAACGAGCTCGTCGTCTCCGACCTGCGGGTCTCCCGCCACCACGCCGAGTTCCACGCCCACCCCGACGGCCGCCACGAGATCGTCGACCTCGGCAGCCACAACGGTACGTACGTCAACGGCCAGCCGGTGGAGCGGCAGTTCATCGGCTCCGGCGACATCGTCGGCGTCGGCCACTCCACCTTCCGGCTCGTCGGCGACCAGCTCCAGGAGTTCGTCGACACCGGCGCGGTCACCTTCTCCGCGCGCCGCCTGACCGTTCAGGTGCCGCACGGCAACACCACCAAGACCATCCTCAAGGACGTCTCGTTCGGCGTCCCCGAGAAGTCGCTCATCGGCGTCATCGGCCCGTCCGGGTCCGGCAAGTCGACCCTGCTGCGCGCCCTGACCGGCTACCGCCCCGCCGACCAGGGCGAGGTGCTCTACGACAACCGCAACCTCTACACGCACTTCGCCGAACTGCGCCAGCGCATCGGCCTGGTGCCGCAGGACGACATCCTGCACAAGGAACTGACGGTCCGCAGGGCGCTGAAGTACGCCGCGAAACTCCGCTTCCCCGACGACACCGCGCCCGCCGAGCGCCAGGCCCGCATCGACGAGGTGCTGCGCGAGCTCAAGCTCGACATCCACGCCGACAAGCGCATCACCTCCCTGTCCGGAGGCCAGCGCAAGCGCGTCTCGGTCGCCCTGGAGCTGCTGACCAAGCCGTCGCTGATCTTCCTCGACGAGCCCACCTCCGGCCTCGACCCGGGCATGGACCGCGACGTGATGCAGCTGCTGCGCGGCCTCGCCGACGACGGCCGCACCGTCCTGGTCGTCACCCACTCGGTGGCCGAACTCGCCCTGTGCGACCGGCTGCTGGTGATGGCCCCGGGCGGATCGGTGGCGTACTTCGGCCCTCCGGACGAGGCGCTGTCCTTCTTCGGCTACGAGACGTGGGCCGACGTCTTCCAGGCCTTCGAGAACTACCGCGACTACGACTGGTCCGGCCGCTGGCGCGGCTCCCAGCACTACCAGACGTACGCGGCCGACCTCGACGCCGCCGCCCCGCAGGCGCCCCAGCCGTTCCACCCGCAGGCGACGCAGCCCCAGAAGGCGCAGAGCTGGGGCTCCCAGCTGTGGACGCTGATCGCCCGCTACGTGTCGGTGATCGCCTCCGACCGCGGCTTCATGGGCCTGATGCTGGTGCTGCCCGCGGTGCTGGGCGTGGTGAGCGTCGTCATCCCGGCCAAGTTCGGCCTCGGCCCCGGGCCCCTGCGGGGCGGCCTGCCGTGGAACAAGGACGCCGGGACGATCTTGATGATCCTCACGGTCGGCATGTGCTTCTCCGGGGCGGCCAACTCCGTCCGCGAGCTGATCAAGGAGCGCGTCATCTACGAACGGGAACGGGCCGTCGGCCTGTCCCGTACCGCCTATCTGATGTCCAAGGTCATCGTCCTCGGCGTCATCACCGCGATCCAGGGCGTGATCATCTGCGCCATCGGCTTCGGCCCGCGCACCATGCCCACCGAGGGCGTGCTCGTGCACGGCAGGCCGGCCGTCGAGATGGCCCTGATGGTCATCGGCATCGGCCTCACCTCGATGATGATCGGCCTGGTCATCTCCTCGCTGGTCAAGACCGCCGAGAAGACCATGCCGCTGCTGGTGATGTTCGCCATCGTCCAGGTCGTCTTCACCGGCGTGCTCTTCCAGCTGTTCGACAAGCCCGGCGTCGAGCAGTTCGCCTGGCTGATGCCGTCCCGCTGGGCGATGGCGGGCCTCGCCGTCACCGCGGACCTCAACCACCTGATGCCGTGGGACCCGCCGACCCCGGGGCACCCCGGCAGCGTGGACACGTTGTGGAAGCACTCGGCCGGGATCTGGTTCCTCGACATGTTCGTGCTGCTCGCCCTCGGAGTCGCCTGCGGCTTCGCCGTGGCCCGGCTGCTGCGCCGGCACGAGCCCGAGGTCATGCGCGAGAGCTGAGCCCCACCGCACGCCGAAGGCGGCACGCCCGGATCCGGGGTGCCGCCTTCGGCGCTTCCGGCGTCCGGCAGCTCACGGCAGCAGCAGGTTGACGTCGCCGAACTCGTGCCACCGGTACCGCTCCCGCACCGCCTCGGCGTACACCCGGTCCAGCAGGGCCGCCCCCGCGACCGCCTCCAGCATCAGCAGATGGGAGGCCTGCGGTTCGTGCAGCCCGGTCAGCAGCCCGTCCACCGCCCGCACCCCGCGCTCGGGCGTGACCACCAGATCCGTCCACCCCGCGGCAGCCCGTACCCGTCCCCGGCCGTCGCACGCCGACTCCAGCGCCCGCACCGCCGTCGTGCCGACCGCGATCGCCCGCCCGCCGCCCGCCCACCCGTCTCCCTCCACCGCCCTCGATCGACGGCGGTTCGCGCCCCTGCTGCTTCTGGCCGCGTTGACCAGCCGGGCCGTGCTCTGCGGCACCTCGAACCGCTCCGGGTACGGCGGCTCGTGCGCCTCGGCCGAGGCCACCCCGGTGTGCAGCACCAGCGGCGCGATCTGCACACCCCTGCTGACCAGCGCGGTCACCAGCGCGGCGGTGAACGGCCGGCCCGCGCTCGGCATCTCCGCCGAACCCGCGCCGCCCGCCGGAGAGGTCACCGAGAACACCGTCTGGTACGCCGACAACGGCTGGTCGCGCGCGGTGTACCGGTAGCGGATGGGCCGCCCGTGCCGGTGCAGGTACGCCACCGGATCCGCCATCGACACCGAGGCC
>CAYNNX010000026.1:0-891 GCA_964398515.1 uncultured Streptantibioticus sp.
TTCGGCGGGCAGCAGGGTGCGCGGCCACATCCGCTGCGGCAGCGGCTGCAGCACGGCGACCGGCCCGGTGCAGGCGAACCGGTGCACCAGGCGCTGGGCGGCTCCGGTGCGCCACAGCGCCCCGGAGCAGTCGCTGAGCAGGAGCGCGACGGTGCGCCCGGTCGGGTCGCGCAGCCGGTCGGCGGAGGCCAGCGGCTCGCTGCCGCCGGGGGTGGCGGCGACCCCGGTCTCGCCGTCGGGGCGGCGGCGCAGGTAGTGCACGGCGACGTCGCGGAAGGCGCCGACCTGCTCGCAGACCTGGCGCAGTTCGGCCAGCATCTGGTCCCAGACCACCATCGACGGCGAGTCGTCCATCAGCAGCAGCAGCGCGGCCTCGCGCCGTCTGACCTCCTCGAAGACCGGGATGAGATGGCCGCTGCGGGCGCTGGCCTGCGCCGTGGCCTCCTCGTCCAGGGCGCCGGGCAGCGGGCGGACCCGGGGCCGGTAGCGCTGCAGCGGGCGCAGGGCTCGCTCCAGCGGCAGCAGGGCGGGGAACGCCGAGGCGACGGGCACCCGGATCTGGCCGGCCTCCTCCGGCGGCGTCTCGTCCGGCCGCACGGCTTGCACGGGCACGGTCCGGTGGTCGCCGCCCGCGGCCGTCCCCTCGCGGCGCGGCGGCTCGGCCGGGGTACGGGAGGGTGGCCGCTCGGCAGCGCCGGTCGGCGCGCCGATTGTGGCCGGATCCATGCGGTCGTCGCCGGGGTCGGGCGGGTCGGCCGGGCCCATCCGCGCCGCGAGCCAGAGGGCGTCGGCGAGGCCTTCGGCGTCGACGGCCAGGCCGGCTTGGCGCAGCTGTGCGATCAGCCGTGCGTACGCCGCGTCCGCCCCGGTGGCCACGGTCTCACCGGACCC
>CAYNNX010000026.1:901-32974 GCA_964398515.1 uncultured Streptantibioticus sp.
TCGGCGAGGCGCTCCCGGGTGGCCGGGTCCTCGTCCCGGGCCTGCCGGGTGAGGTAGATGGCGTTGAGCAGCTGGTCGGCGGAGCGCTGTTCGCCGGGGCGGCGGTCGAGGAACTGCTGGATGACGGCGGCGTTGCGCTCGGCGGCGTCCGGCCCGAAGTGCGCCCGCACCATCGCGGCCAGCCGCTCCTCGTCGGGGGTCTCCAGCCGCAGGTGGACGCAGCGGCGCAACAGCGGTGCCGGGAAGTCCCGTTCGCCGTTGCTGGTCAGGACGACGAAGGGGAACGCCCGGCAGCGGATGCGGCCGCCGTGCACCACGGCCCGGCCGCCGTCGTCGTCCTGGACCCGGACCTGCGGTCTCCGGTCGGCGATGCGCTCCAGCTCGGGGATGGCGAACTCCCCCTCCTCCAGGGCGTTGAGCAGGTCGTTGGGCAGGTCGATGTCGCTCTTGTCCAGCTCGTCGACGAGCAGGACGCGCGGGCGCAGCGCGGGCAGCAGCGCGGTGCCCAGCGGGCCGAGCCGGATGTAGCGGCCGATGTCCTCTGACATCTCCGACGGCTCCGCGGGTCCTTCGAGCTCCGCGGACTCCTCCGGCCGTGCGGTGCGCGCGAGTTGGAGGTCCTGGAGGCGGGCCAGGGCGTCGTACTGGTAGAGCCCGTCGCGCAGCACGGTGCGGCTGACGATCGGCCAGCGCAGCACCCGGCCGAGGCCGAGTTCGTGGGCGACGGCGTGGGCGAGGGTGCTCTTGCCGCTGCCGGGCTCACCGGTGACCAGCAGGGGGCGGCGCAGGTAGAGGGCGGCGTTGACGAGTTCGAGCTCGGTGGGGCCCGGCCGGTACTGCTCGGCCAGGTCCTGCTGGAGGCCGAGCCGCCGGGTGGAGGCGGTGTCGATCGGGGCCGGGGGGCTGGCCACCGGGTTCCCGTCGAAATTGCGCCACGGCGGCGGCGGTGGCAGCCGCTCGATGCCGTCGTGCGGTTGGCCGGTCCCCCGGTAGATGAGCCACTCGTTCACATCGCGCTCCTCGTCGCAGCACAGGCAAGGACTCGCAAGGGCGTCACCTGACGATCCGTCAGGCAGTCTGCGGCATGGGCCGAACCCGGGACCGCCGCGCACGCGCCGCACACGCGAAGAAGAGGCGCCGCGCACCGGACACCCCCTATGACAGTACCCCTACGCTCCGTGGTCGACGGCGATTTCCGGACGTCCGCCGGCCGCCGCACCGGGGCCGTCACGGGTTCACCGCCCCGAAGCCGGGCAGCGGTGCGGTCGCGTCGTCGTAGAGCAGGATCAGCGCCTCGGGCCAGGGGGCGGCGTCCGGGCCCGCCGCATTCCGGCCGCGCTGGGCGTCGTGGCTGTGGGCGCGCAGGGCGCGGACGGCCTCGGGGAGTTTGGCGGCGCCGCCGACCCGGGCGAGCAGCGCGTCGGCCTCGCGGCGGAAGGCCTCGCAGTCGGGGCCGCAGCCGTCGGGCGGGTGCGGGGTGGTCCGCCACAGGGCGACCCCGTGACCGGCGTCCAGGGCGTCGATCATGGTGGCGAGCCCCTCGCCCTCCCCGACCGGGCCGCACAGCACCGGGATCGACGCCACGGGCGCACCCCGCAGCCACTCGTACCCGGGGCTGCGCTCCAGCACGGGCAGGCTCAGCGTGGTCAGTCCGGTGTGCCGGGCCAGCTCCTGCCAGCGGCCGAGCCACTCGGGCGCGAAGCGGCGGTCGATGTCCCGCACCACGACCGGCCGCCGGGTCCCCATGGGCCTGGGCGGGCGGTGGCCGCGGTTGCCGCGCCGGGGGCCGCCCGGGAGCCACAGATGGGCCGCGGTGTCGAAGTGGCGTACCGGGAGGGCGAGTTCGACGGTGGCCGGACGACCGGACTCGTCCGCGCGGTCCAGTGCGACGGCGAGCGGCTCCTGGAGCTGGGCGACGGCGTCGTCGAAGGTGACGCCGTCGCGCACGTCGCAGACGGTGGTGATCTGGCGGTCGTCCGGGGAGCGCACGAGCTGTATCTCCCAGCGGAAGCGCACCGGCCGGTCGTCGTTCCAGACCACCGGCGCCAGCGAGACCAGCACCGAGGAATGGGCCGCCGGGGCGGTGGCCGCCTCCAGTTCGGCGAGGCTGTTGCGGTCGGCGGCGGGCAGCGCGATCGCCCCGCGCATGGCGAACCTGGTCACCTCGGCGGCACCCGCCGGGTCCTGCCGGCGCACCTCGTCGGCGACGAGCAGCAGATAGGTGACGAAGGCGAGTAACTGCTTGCCGTTGTCGGGCTCGTAGAGCAGGCCGTGGCCGTCGCGCCAGGCCACCGGCATCGGATCGTGCACGGTGCCGGGGCCGAGCACCCGTTCCACCAGCCGCTGCACCACGCCCGCGCTGCGCGGCGGCGGCAGTTCGGCCAGCAGCCCGAGCGCCTCGGCGCGGTGGAAGGGCGTCCACTCCCCTATCACGTCGGAGAGCCTGCCCTGCACGTCGATCCAGGTGCCGCGGTTCTGGCTCGCCCCCGGCTGCTGCTGCGCCCAGTGCCAGCGGTCGTGGGCGCGCACGAGTTCCTGGTACGGATCGGGGCCGAGGGAGAGTTCGGGGGCCAGGGGTTCGGCGTCGGTGAGCGCGCGCAGCGCGGTGAGCAGCACGGCCCGGCCGCCGTCGCGGCTGCGGCGGCGGGCCTTGACGACGCCGACGACGCGGCCGTGCGCCAGGTCCACCACCAGGCTGCCGGAGACGCCGGCCGGGATCTCGGAGTCGGGGCCGAGCCGGAAGACGTGGATGCTGTCGTTGCCGGGCACGTTGCACGTGCCGTCCCACGGTTCGAGCTCCCGGCCCGGTCTGCGCCAGCCGAGGGCGGCCACCTGGCCGCTGACCGGCGGCACGGCCCGGTCGCTGATCCAGGCGCAGCCGTGCGCGACCGGTTCGGTGAGCCGGATCAGCGCCAGGTCCGGGGTGATCTCGAACTCCCGCTCGTCGCCCAGCTCCCAGCGCGCGAGTTCGTCGCGGGCGGGCAGGGTGTAGACGGCCCGGCCCTTCACCAGGCGCCCCCCGATGCGGATGCCCACCTCCGTGTCGGCCGCCCAGCGCCTGCGTCCCATGGCCTGCTGGCGCACCAGGACGTGGGCGCAGGTGAGCACCCACTCGGGGGCGATGAGGAAGCCGCAGCCCCAGAACTCCGCGGCGGGGCCCTCGATGGCGACGGCCACCTCCCGGGCGAGCTCGCGCAGCCGGCTTTGTGCGTCGTCCGCCTGCGACGGCCCCGTCTCACGCGTCACGGGCGGCCCCTACACATCGTCCGCGCCCGGGAGCACGGGGGTCCGCGGCGGCACCGGCAGGCGCGGCTGGACGAGCTCGCCCCGCCACGTGAGGGTGATGTGGAGGGCGGCCTTGGACTCGCCGCCGGCCAGGACGCTCACGATCGCCCCGGACTTGACGGCCAGTTCGACGCCGAACTCGACGCTGACCTCGTCCGGTGCCGCCTGGGCCGCGGCGTCGCGCACCGAGGCGGCGACTCCGGTGATCAGGCCCCGCAGGTGCTGGACTCGGGCGACGACGTTGTCGAGGGCGCCCACGTCCTCGTAGTCCCCGTAGTCGTCGTCCCCGCCCAGGGCCACGGGGGAGACCCGGGCCCAGATCTCGGTGCCGTCCGGCAGTTCGACGCGTTGCGCCCGCTCCCCCATTGACGCCCCTCCCGTTTCCCCGCAACGAGACAACCGCCGCACGCGGCGGCGTGCCGAACGATCAGGCTAGCCCGCCGACGGCTGTGGCGCGAGAGGCCGGGCGGGGTGCCTATCCTGGCCGGGTGGACCCTGAGTCCCCCTGTGACCAGTAATGATGGCAAGAAGTGATCCGGAGCACCCTGTGTACTTCACCGACCGCGGTATCGAGGAACTGGAGAGCCGGCGCGGCGAGGAGGAGGTCACCTTCGAGTGGCTCGCCGCGCGGCTGCAGGAGTTCGTCGACCTCAACCCGGAGTTCGAGATCCCGGTTGAGCGGCTGGCCACCTGGCTGGCGCGGCTGGACGACGAGGACGAGTAGGCGGGCGGTGGTCCGGCGGTGTCTTGACTTCCCAGTGTCGCGATATATCGTGTCCTCCAGAGGACGCGATATGTTGCGTCCGCCGCAGTCTCCTGGAGGCGGGATGTCAGCGCAAACGTGGACCGTGACGGAGCCGGGCGAGGTCGCCTTCGACGGCACCGTGCGCGACCTGCACGTCCGCATCGTCGGCGGGACCGTCAACGTCGTGGGCACCGAGGACGGCCGCGCGCGGCTCGAGGTCGCAGAGATCGAGGGCCCGCCGCTGGTCGTCACCCGCAGGGGGGACTCGCTCACCGTCGCCTACGACGACCTGCCCTGGAAGGGGCTGATGGGCTGGTTCGACCGCAAGGGGTGGAAGCGGCGCGCGGTGGTCTCCCTCGCAGTGCCGGCCGGCACCGACGTCGAGGTCGGCGTGGTGGGGGCGGGCGCCGTCGTCTCCGGCATCTCGGGCCGCACCACGGTGCACGGCGTGGGCGGTGACAGCACCCTCGTCGGGCTGACCGGCCCGGTGGAGGCGAGCACCGTCTCCGGCAGCGTCGAGGCCCAGGCGCTCTCCGGCGACCTCACGGTCAGCACCGTCTCCGGCGACCTCACGGTGGTCGAGAGCTCGGGATCGCGGGTCAAGGCGGACTCGGTCACCGGCAGCATCGTCCTCGACCTGGAGCCCGCGGCCGGCGCCGACATACAGCTCAACACCGTCTCCGGCGAGATCGCCATCCGCCTGCCCGACCGCGCGGACGCCGAGGTGGACGCCAACACCGCCGGCGGCGCGGTCAGTTGCGCCTTCGGCGAGCTGCGGGTCGGCGGGGAGTGGGGGACCAGGAGGATTCGCGGCCGGATCGGCAGCGGGGACGCCCGGTTGAAGGCCACCACCGTCTCCGGCGCGATCGCGCTGCTGCGCAGGGACCCGCTGGAGCCCGCCGACTCCCCCTCGCTGCGGAAGGACGCCTGACATGGCCCCCGTCTTCGCCCACGGCCGGCTGCGGCTGTACCTGCTCAAGCTGCTGGAGGAGTCGCCCCGCCACGGCTACGAGGTGATCCGCCTGCTGGAGGAGCGCTTCCAGGGGCTGTACGCGCCCTCCGCCGGCACCGTCTACCCGCGGCTGGCCAAGCTGGAGAAGGAGGGCCTGGTCACCCACACCACCGAGGGCGGCCGCAAGGTCTACGCGCTCACCGACGCCGGACGGGCCGAAGTCGCCTCCCGCCAGGGCGAGTTGGACGCTCTGGAGCAGGAGATCAGGGCCTCGGTGTCCGAACTGGCCGCCGAGATCCGCGAGGACGTGCGCGGCGTCGCCGGGGACGTGCGCCGCGAGATCCGCGAGGCCGCCCAGCGGGCCCGTGCGAAGCCGTCCGGATCCGGCGGCGCGGCCGGGGAGTTCGCCGAGCCTTCCGACCACGCCTGGGGCGACCAGGAGTCCTGGCGGCAGGCGAAGGAGGAGTTCAAGCGGGCGAAGGACGAGTGGCGGGAGCAGACCCGGCGGGCCAAGGAGGAGAGCCGGCGCGCCCGGGAGGAGGCCCGCGCCGCGCGCCAGCAGGCCAAGGAGGCCCAGGCCCGGGCCCGCGAGGAGGCGCAGCGCATCGTCCGCAGGGTCCAGGACGAGGTGCAGGAGCACGCCCGGCACGGCGACTGGCAGGGCGCCATGAAGGAGGGGCTCGCCCAGTTCACCCAGGAGATGAGCCGGTTCGGCCGCACCACGGCGTGGCCGCCGTACGTCAGGCCGGAGCCCGCCGCGGAGTTCACGCCCGAGTGGGCTGAAGAGGACGAGGCGCTCTCCGCCGACTCCGTGCGCGATCTGGAACGCCTCCTCGACCGCTTCCGCGACGACATCCGCGACGCGGCCCGCGACAACGGCGTGGACGCCGGCCAGCTGCGGGAGATCCGCCGCCACCTGTCGACGGCGGCGGCCCACGTCGCGGCGGTGCTGCGGCAGCGCGAGAGCTGACGCGTCAGACCGTCAGGACGATCTTGCCGAACAGGTCGCCCGCGGCCATCTTCTCGAAGCCCTCCCGGGCCCGGTCCAGCGGCAGGACGGAGTCGATCACCGGGCGCACTCCGGTCGCCGCGCAGAAGCTGAGGAGGTCCTCCAGCTCGTCCTTGGTGCCCATGGTCGAGCCGACGACCTTCAGCTCCAGGAAGAAGATCCGGTTGAGTTCGGCCGACTTCGGGCTCGGGCCGGAGGTGGCGCCGGAGATGACCAGGGTGCCGCCGGGCCGCAGCGACTTCACCGAGTGGGACCAGGTGGCCGCGCCCACCGTCTCGATCACCGCGTCGACCCGCTGCGGCAGCCGGGCGCCGGGCTCGAAGGAGGCCTCCGCGCCGAGCTCCTCGGCCCGCTTGCGCTTGGCCGCGTCCCGGCTGGTGGCGAAGATCCGCAGGCCCGCGGCCTTGCCGAGCACGATGGCGGCCGTCGCCACGCCGCCGCCCGCGCCCTGCACCAGCACGCTGTCCCCGGGGCGGACGCCCGCGTTGGTGAACAGCATGCGGTACGCGGTCAGCCAGGCGGTGGGCAGGCAGGCCGCCTCCTCGAAGGAGAGCTCCTTCGGCTTGCGCAGCACGTTCCACGCCGGTACCGCCACGCGTTCGGCGAAGGTGCCCTGGTAGCGCTCGGTGAGGATGGACCGCGGCTCGCGGGGGCCGACGCCGTGGCCGCTCTGGCCGATCACCGAGTGGATCACGACCTCGTTGCCGTCCTCGTCGGTCCCGGCCGCGTCGCACCCCAGGATCATGGGCAGCGCCTCCTCGGCCAGGCCGACGCCGCGCAGCGACCACAGGTCGTGGTGGTTGAGGGAGGCGGCCTTGACGTTCACCACGGTCCAGCCCGGCGCGGCCTCCGGTTCCGGGCGCTCCCCCAGCTCCAGGCCGTTGAGCGGCTGATCACGATCGATGCGGGCGGCATAGGCAGCGAACATGACCTTGAAACTAGCCGCGCGGCACAGCGGCTCACCACCCCCCACCCGGTGAAGCGATGTAGGTCACCCCCTTCGGGTGTCCCGGCTGTGCCAAAATCTGGAGACGGGCGATCCCCGGCGATCCATCGGGCCGGTACACCAAGGCCGGACCGCGATGGGCCACGCGACCTGAACGAGTCATCCCGCCGTCGCCACCTCGACGGCACGGCGTAACCGAATGGACTCGTCAGCGGAATCATTCTTCCGGTAGAACGGACCCTTCACCCCTCATCCGGGGCCGTGCGCAGGTGCGATGCGCACCGCTTCCGTGCGCCTTCACGACGGCAGGCGGCGGGGGCAGGCCCACCTCTCCCCACACCCGGGGTGAGCACCCTCGATCAGAATTACGACAAAGGGGTCAACAGTGTCAGCGGAGATCGTCAATCATCGGAGCGGCAGCGATACCGGTCAGGCCTCCCTCGACGAGGAGAACGCCCTGGACCCGGCCTTCGCGCTCCACCGCGGCGGCAAGATGGAGATCACCGCCACGGTGCCGGTGCGCGACCGCGACGACCTCTCCCTCGCCTACACGCCGGGCGTGGCCAAGGTCTGCACCGCGATCGCCGAGGAGCCCGGGCTCGTCCACGACTACACCTGGAAGTCGCAGGTCGTCGCGGTCGTCACGGACGGCACCGCGGTGCTCGGACTGGGCGACATCGGGCCCGAGGCCTCGCTGCCGGTGATGGAGGGCAAGGCCATGCTCTTCAAGGAGTTCGGCGGCGTCGACGCGGTGCCGATCGCGCTCGCCACCAAGGACGCGGACGAGATCGTGGAGACCGTGGTCCGGCTCGCCCCGTCGTTCGGCGGCGTGAACCTGGAGGACATCTCCGCTCCCCGCTGCTTCGAGATCGAGCGCAGGCTCCAGGAGCGCCTGGACATCCCGGTCTTCCACGACGACCAGCACGGCACCGCCGTCGTCACCCTTGCCGCGCTGCGCAACGCCGCGCGGCTGACGGGCCGGGCCCTGGGCGAACTGCGCGCGGTGATCTCCGGTGCGGGCGCCGCCGGTGTCGCGATCGCCAGGATCCTGGTCGAGGCGGGCATCGGGGACGTCGCGGTCACCGACCGCAAGGGCGTGGTGCACGGCGGCCGCGAGGATCTGACGGACGTCAAGCGGGAGCTGGCCGCGTTCACCAACAAGGCGAAGCTCACCGGTTCGCTGGAGGACGCCCTCGCCGGCGCCGACGTCTTCATCGGCGTCTCCGGCGGCACGGTCCCGGAGTCCGCGGTGGCCACCATGGCCGAGGGCGCCTTCATCTTCGCGATGGCCAACCCGAACCCCGAGATCCACCCGGACGTCGCCCACAAGTACGCGGCGGTGGTCGCCACCGGCCGCAGCGACTACCCGAACCAGATCAACAACGTGCTCGCCTTCCCGGGGATCTTCGCCGGCGCCCTCCAGGTGCGGGCCTCCCGGATCACCGAGGGCATGAAGATCGCCGCCGCCGAGGCGCTCGCGGCCGTCGTCGCCGACGAGCTGAGCGCCGACAAGGTGATCCCCTCCCCCTTCGACGCGCGCGTGGCCCCCGCGGTCACCAAGGCCGTCGCCGCCGCGGCCCGCGCGGAGGGCGTCGCCCGCCGTTAGCGTCCGGCCCTGCGAGCGGGCCCGCGCAGCCGTCCGCGCGGGCCCGCTCGCCTGCGCGGTTCCGGGCCGCCACCGCGGGCGCACCCCCTTGTAATAGGCTCGTATCCGCACGGTCCATTACCGGCATGACCCGGCACAACCGGGCACGCCGGTATCCGGGGATGCGCGACGACCTCAGACCGCAGGAGTGAGGACCACACGGTGGAACTGGCCTATTACGCGGACTACGCCGTGCGCCTGGTGAACAGCGAGCGCCCCGAGCGCGGTGAGGACGGCCTGACCTCCGCCGAGGCGGTCCGCACGCTCTTCGGCGCGAGCCGGCAGGCGGCCCGGCGCGCCGGCGACGCCGACGTCACCCGGCTGCGGGCGGTCCGCGCCCGGCTGCGGGCCGTCTTCGAGGCCGCCGACGAGGGCGACGAGGCACGGGCCGTGGACCTGCTCAACGCGCTGCTGCTGGAGTTCCCGGTGAGCCCGCAGATCTCCGGCCACGGCGAGCAGGACGCCGCCGGGCGCGCCCACTGGCACATGCACCTGGCCGAACACGCCGCCAACGCCTCGGCGGTCTACGCCGCGACGGCCTGCATGGGACTGGCCATCCGGCTCACCGACCTCGGCGTGGACCGGCTGGGCATCTGCCGGTCGGCGCCGTGCCGCAACGCCTACATCGACACCTCGACCAACCGCTCCCGCCGCTACTGCTCCGACCGCTGCGCCACCCGCGCGAACGTCGCCGCGTACCGGGCGCGCAAGCGGCAGGAGAACACCGGGAGCGCGGCAAGCGCCCCCCCGACCGGAACCTGACCGGAACCTGACGCAGCATCAGGCCTTGGTCAGCGGGTGCGCCGCAGCCGCCGGCCCACCGAGCGGTCGGCGCACACCGGACGCACCGCCGAGACGGCCCACACCAGCGCGCCGACCGCCGACCGCCCCCGCCCGTCCGGCGGCCTGAAGCGGCCCAGCACCCGGGCGAGCACCAACTCGTCCGGGACCGTGCCGAACACGCGGCTGTCGGACTCCGCGAAGGGGTTGTCGCCCAGCACCCACCATCCGCTGTCGCGGCGCTCCACCGCCCGCTTGACGATGAGCAGGTTCTGCTGGAGCGGATGGCGCAGCACCACCACGTCCCCGGCGCGCACCACCGCCCCGTACCGCACGAGCAACCGGTCCCCGTGGCGCAGCGTCGGCACCATGGAGGGACCCGTCACCTCGGCCAGTCCGAAGGGCAGCCTCGCCCCCTGCTCGCGCATCCCGCGCCTCCTGTCCGATCCTCCACCGGGTCCAGAGTGACACCAGACTTTTGTCCTAAGCACCAGGGGGCACCCGAGAAATGGGGCTCCACAGGGAGTAATCTCCCACCTGCAAAGACGATCACGAGGAAGGACAGTAATGTTCTCTCGCCTGTTCGCGCCCAAGGTCAAGGTCAGCGCCCACTGCGACCTGCCGTGCGGCGTGTACGACCCGGCTCAGGCCCGTATCGAGGCCGAGTCCGTCAAGGCCATCCAGGAGAAGTACCAGGCCAACGAGGACTCCGACTTCCGCACCCGCGCCATTGTCATCAAGGAGCAGCGCGCCGAGCTGGCCAAGCACCACGTGTCGGTGCTCTGGAGCGACTACTTCAAGCCCCCGCACTTCGAGAAGTACCCGCAGCTGCACCAGCTGGTCAACGACACCCTCAAGGCGCTGAGCGCCGCCAAGGGCTCCAACGACCCGAAGACCGGCGAGAAGGCGCTCGAGCTGATCGCCGAGATCGACCGCATCTTCTGGGAGACCAAGAAGGCCTGACCCGGCCGCGTGCCTTCCGGCCCTTGCGGCCTGCGACAACACCACTGCCACAGGCCACCCGGACGCCCCCGGCCCGATGACCCGGCCGGGGGCGCCGTTCTGCGCGGTCGCGCACACCGTTCCGCACGACAGCCCCCTCGACGCGCCGGAGCCGCCGGGCGGGGACGGGTGACAATGGGGGCGTGAGCGCCGCACATCCGCACCCCGACACCGTGCGGCCGCGGCTGCCCTCCCCGCTCCAGGAGCTCCACGACGAGCGGCTCACGCGCTACGGCGTGCGCCTGCTGCTCAAGCGCGACGACCTGATACACCCCAGCGTCTCCGGCAACAAGTGGCGCAAGCTGCGCCTCAACCTCGCCGCCGCCGCCGACGCCGGGCACGACACGCTGCTGACCTTCGGCGGCGCGTACTCCAACCACCTGCGGGCGACGGCGGCGGCCGGGCGGCTGTTCGGCTTCGCCACGATCGGAGTGGTCCGCGGCGACGAGCTCGCCGGGCGGCCGCTCAACCCCTCGCTCGCGCAGGCCGCCGCCGACGGGATGCGGCTGCACTTCGTCGACCGCGCCACCTACCGGCGCAAAAGCGAGCCCGAGGTGCTCGATGCCCTGCGCGGCCGCTTCGGGCGCTTCCTCGCGCTGCCGGAGGGCGGCAGCAACGCCCTGGCCGCCGCCGGCTGCGCCGAGCTGGGCCGGGAGCTGCGCGGCCGGGCCGACGTGGCCGCCGTGGCCTGCGGCACCGGCGGCACGCTCGCCGGCCTCGCCGCCGGGCTGGACCCCGCCACCCAGCGGGCCGTCGGCTTCGCCGTGCTCAAGGGCGGCGGCTTCCTCGCCGACGAGGTGCTCCGGCTCCAGGAGGAGGCCTTCGGCGGTCCGCGCGGCCGCTGGCGGCTGGAGACCCGCTTCCACTGCGGCGGCTACGCCCGCACCACGGCGGCGCTGACCGACTTCGCCGCGGACTTCGCCGCCCGCCACGGCATCGCCCCCGAGCCCGTGTACGTGGCCAAGATGCTGTACGGGACGTACACGCTCGCCGCGGAGGGGGCGTTCCCGCCGGGCACCCGGATCGCCGCCGTCGTGACGGGCGGCGCCGGGGCCGACGACGAAAACTCACGGTGACGCTCGCCATCGCCCTAGCGATGACTCTGCGTGACCGGGGGCACGGGGGAGGTTGTCGCGCTGAGTGACGGAAACCCCTGTCCGGTTGTCGGTGGCGCCGGTTAGCCTGGGCAGCATGATTCGAGCCGCCACCGAGGACGACGTCCCCGAGATCCACACCATGGTCCGCGAACTCGCCGAGTACGAGCGGTCCCTGGAGCAGGCCCGGGCGACCGAGGCACAGCTGCGGGAGGCGCTCTTCGGCGCCCATCCGGCCGCCTTCGCGCTGATAGCCGAGGACGCCGGGGACGCCGAGCCGGCGGGTTTCGCCCTGTGGTTCCGGAACTTCTCAACCTGGACCGGGACGCACGGCGTCTACCTGGAAGACCTGTACGTACGCCCCGACAGGCGCCGGGGCGGCCACGGCAGGGCGCTTCTCGCCGAGCTCGCCCGGATCTGCGTGGAGCGCGGGTACGAGCGGTTCGAATGGTCGGTCCTGGACTGGAACGAGCCGTCCATCGCCTTCTACCGTTCGCTGGGGGCGGTGGCCTTGGACGAGTGGACGGTGCAGAGGCTCACGGGCGAGCCGTTGCGGGCTCTGGCGGCCACCGCGGGCGCCGTCGACGGTCACGCTCCGGCCAACGCCGCGATATCTCTTTCGATTTGAGAGCGCAAAACCCTGTCACTGTTCGTGCTCATAGGTTTACCATGAGTGACAGCCGCGGGTTCCCGGAACAGGGCCTGCCCGCGGTGACATCCGCGCTTGGTCCGGGCGACACCGGGGCACAGATCGCGATACCGTCCCTGGACGGTACGCGCCGAGTGCGTCCGCTCGGTGCGTACGGACCGTGTACCCGCACCGGGCCGCCGTCAAGCACGGCGGGCCGGGCAGGCAATCAGCTCAACCACCGTGTTCCACCTTGGAGGTGAGGGTGTCCCAGAACGCAGGCGAACCCGGGTCGAAGGACTTCGTCGAGGTCCGACTGCCCGCTGCGGGTGCCTACCTCTCGGTTCTGCGGACGGCCACCGCCGGTCTCGCAGCCCGCTTGGACTTCACCCTCGACGAGATCGAAGACCTGCGCATCGCGGTCGACGAGGCATGCGCCATCCTGCTCCAGCAGGCCGTCCCCGGCAGCGTGCTCTCGTGCGTCTTCCGCCTGGTCGAGGACGCCCTGTGGGTGACCGTCTCCGCCCCCACCACCGACGGCCGCGCCCCGGAGCGCGACACGTTCGCCTGGACGGTGCTGTCCGCCCTGGCCGGCGAGGTCGACTCCGCGGTGGCCGAGGACAACACGGTCAGCATCAGCCTGCACAAGAAGCGCGGCGCCGGCCCTGGACAGTCGTGAGGTCCCGAGATGCAGGAAGCCCTCAGGTTCCGCAAGTTCCACCACACCGGCCCCCGCAGCGGCCGGTGTCATCGGGCCCCCGCGCGGGGCTGTGACCGCTACCCCGTGCCCACCGCGCACGGAACGGGGGAACACCGTGAGCACTGAGTCTTCCCGGGAGCTGACCCCGGAGCTGGCTCCCGGAGCGCCGGACGCGGGCGCGGTGCGCCGGGCCGGTCCCGGCGGCCACGGCGCTACCGTGCCGGCCCAGTCGTCCGCGACGGCCCGCCGCCACCAGCCGCGGCACCACCCCGTACCGCGGATCGAGGCCGCGGACTCCGTGGAGCAGGCCGACCGCGCGGACCAGTACGACCGGCACGGTCCGCACGGTCCCAACCCGCACGATCCGGCCGCGCACGCCCACGGCCGGGACGAGCACGGCGCCAACGGGCACGGAGCGCACGAGCGGGCCGAGGCCCGGGCGCTCTTCATCGAGCTGAGCAGGCTGCCCGAGGGCTCGCCGGAGCGCGCCGAGCTGCGCAACCGCCTGGTCCAGATGCATCTGCCGCTCGTCGAGCACCTGGCCCGCCGCTTCCGCAACCGCGGCGAGCCGCTCGACGACCTGACCCAGGTCGCCACCATCGGCCTGATCAAGTCGGTGAACCGGTTCGATCCCGAGCGCGGTGTGGAGTTCTCCACCTACGCCACCCCGACCGTCGTGGGTGAGATCAAGCGGCACTTCCGCGACAAGGGGTGGGCGGTCCGGGTGCCGCGCCGGCTGCAGGAGCTGCGGCTGGCGCTGACCACGGCCACCGGCGAGCTCTCCCAGGCGCACGGCCGCGCGCCGACCGTGCACGAGCTCGCGGAGCATCTGAAGATCTCCGAGGAGGAGGTGCTGGAGGGCCTGGAGTCCGCCAACGCCTACAGCACGCTCTCACTCGACGTCCCCGACACCGACGACGAGTCCCCCGCGGTGGCGGACACCCTCGGTGCCGAGGACGACGCGCTGGAGGGCGTGGAGTACCGGGAGTCGCTCAAGCCGCTGCTGGAGCAGCTGCCGCCGCGCGAGAAGAAGATCCTGCTGCTGCGCTTCTTCGGCAACATGACCCAGTCGCAGATCGCCCAGGAGGTCGGCATCTCCCAGATGCACGTCTCCCGGCTGCTGGCCCGCACCCTGGCCCAGCTGCGCGACCGGCTCCTCGTGGAGGAGTGAGCGCGGACGCAGGCGCCGCGCGTCACCGCTCGGCGGTACGGCCGATGCCCAGTGCGTCGGTCGCCGCCGGGTGGACCAGGAGCACGAGCTCGGCCGCCGCGACCACGGCCAGCGCCACAGCGGCGGCCAGCAGCGCGCCCCCGTTCTGGGCCATCGTCCAGGCGACGGGCAGCGCGATCAGCTGAATGATCAGTACCGGCCCGCGGCTCCAGCGGCGGGCCCGCAGCAGCCCGTAGGCGGCGACGAGCGGCAGCGCGGCCATCACCAGCAGCGTCACCCCGCCCATCGCGGCCTGCTGCGTGCTGGACGCGCCGCCGAAGAGGCCGATCGCCATCAGCCACAGGCCGACGGCGGCGAGCCCCACCCCCTCGAAGGCGGCGAGCGCCGCGGCGGCGGTCAGCCGGCGCGGCCGGGCGGCGGGCTCGGTTCCGGCCCCGGGGCCGGTCTTCTGCGTGGCGGTCACCTTGGCAGGGTAGCCCGCAGCATCACGGAACCACGCCAGGGGCGATGCTCCCCCGTGGGCCGCCGCCCTCGGCCGCCCGTGACCGGCCCCCGGCCGACCCCGGCCGACCCCGGCAGCCTCCGGATATCCGCGGGGCCGGAGCCGTGCTTCCCGGCCCCCCGGGCCGGAGACATTCCGATACCTACGGGTAGGTACCCTTCCTCTCATGCGCGCGCTTCTCGTGGTCAACCCGAAGGCCACCACCACCGGAGCGCGGACCCGTGACGTGCTCATCCACGCGCTGGCGAGCGACCTGAAGCTGGAGGTGGCGTCCACGGAGTACCGCGGGCACGCGCGGGACCTCGCGCGGCGGGCCGCGGAGGGCGGCGAGGTCGAGCTGGTGGTCGCACTCGGCGGGGACGGGACCGTCAACGAGGTCGTCAACGGGCTGCTGCACCAGGGGCCGCGGGACCACCTGCCGCGGCTGGCGGTGGTGCCGGGCGGCAGCACCAACGTCTTCGCGCGGGCGCTCGGGCTGCCCAACGACGCCGTCGAGGCCACCGGCGCCCTGCTCCACGCGGTACGCGAGGGCAGCGAGCGCAGCGTGGGCCTCGGCCTGGTCCGCGGCACGCCGGGCACCGAGGACGAAGGGGTCCCGGCCCGCTGGTTCACCTTCTGCGCCGGCTTCGGGTTCGACGCGGGCGTGGTCGGCCGGGTCGAACAGCAGCGGCTGCGCGGCAAACGCTCCACGCACTCGCTCTACGTCCGCCAGATGGTGCGCCAGTTCCTGGGCGAGCAGAACCGGCGGCACGGCACGATCACGCTGAGCGAACCCGGCAAGGACCCGGTGCGCGATCTGGTTCTCGCCATAGTCTGCAACACCTCGCCGTGGACGTTCTTCGGCAACAGGCCGGTCTACGCCTCACCCCGGGCGTCCTTCGACACCGCCCTCGACCTGCTCGCCCTGTCGAAACTGTCGTCGTCGGCGGTGGCCCGGCACGCCGGCCAGCTGCTGCGTTCGACCCCCGAGCGCGGCCCGCGCGGCAAGCACGTCCTCTCGCTCCACGACCTGACGGACTTCACCTTGCAATCACAGGCGCCACTGCCTTTTCAGGTGGACGGTGACCACCTCGGGCTGCGAGTGAGCGCGACCTTCACAGGTGTACGCCGTGCACTGCGTGTGATTGTGTGAGTGGGAGGGCCCAAAGTCCTTTCAGTCGAACGTTTAGCCTCACCTGCACCCCATGGAAGTACGGCTGTGACCGAGGCGACACCGAGGAATCAAAAAAAACTTGCCGGAAGGGGTTGTATCCGCAGCCCAGGTTTGCGAGTCTCTTCTAGGCGATCGGGGCGGCCCCTTCTCGGACCCCCTTGAGAGCCGGAATCCCTCTTTCACCCCGTGGTCGCGCCAGGGAACTGGCTGTCGGCCCGTGCCGTGTCGGGGGATTCGTGAAAGCGTTCACATTCACAAGCAACGTGCCAGCAACACACCAGGAGTTGGAGCAGACATGGACTGGCGTCACCGCGCCGTTTGCCGCGAGGAAGACCCCGAGCTCTTCTTCCCGATCGGCAACACCGGTCCTGCGCTGCTGCAGATCGAGGAAGCCAAGGCCGTCTGCCGTCGCTGCCCCGTCATGGAGCAGTGCCTGCAGTGGGCGCTGGAGTCCGGTCAGGACGCCGGTGTCTGGGGTGGCCTCAGCGAGGACGAGCGTCGCGCGATGAAGCGCCGCGCCGCCCGCAACCGGGCGCGTAACGTCAGCGCCTGACGCCCACCGCCCCTGAGTGCTTGGTCGCCGCGCCGCCGTACACCTCGCGTACGGAACGCGGCGACTCTCCCCCGAGCCGCAGCGCGCAGACCCCGGTCGCGCAGCATGCAGACCAGAGCACAAGGCAGTAGGCAACAGCCCCGGTCGACACAGTCGGCCGGGGCTCGATGCTGTCAGGGCGTCAAGTCTCAGAGCGGGGTGGCGAATCGTTACTTCTCGTCACTTCGCGGGCTCGACCGGGATGTCGAGCACGACCCGCGTGCCGCGTTCCTCGCGCGGAACCATGTCGAACGTGCCGCCGAGTTCGCCCACGACGAGGGTGCGGACGATCTGCAGGCCCAGGTTGCCCGCGCGCTGCGGGTCGAAGCCCTCGGGCAGACCGCGTCCGTCGTCCTCGATGGTGATCAGCAGCCGTTCCGGGCCGCGGGCCGCGGTGACCTCGACCGTGCCGCGCCGGGCCGGACCGAAACCGTGCTCCAGGGCGTTCTGCAGCAGCTCGGTGAGGACCATCGACAGCGGGGTCGCGGTCTCGGCGGTGAGGATGCCGAAGTGGCCGGAGCGCTGCGCGGCCACCCGGCCCGGGGAGAGCTCGGCGACCATGGCGATGACCCGGTCGGCGATCGCGTCGAACTCCACTCGCTCGTCCAGGTTCTGCGAGAGGGTCTCGTGCACGATGGCGATCGAGCCGACCCGGCGCACCGCCTCCTCCAGCGCGCCGCGCGCCTTGTCGGAGTCCATGCGCCGCGCTTGCAGGCGCAGCAGGGCGGCGACGGTCTGGAGGTTGTTCTTCACCCGGTGGTGGATCTCGCGGATCGTGGCGTCCTTGGTGATCAACTCCCGTTCCCGGCGCCGCAGTTCGGTGACGTCCCGCAGCAGCACCAGGGAACCGATGCGGGTGCCCTTGGGTTTGAGCGGGATGGCGCGCAGCTGGATGATCGTCTCGTTCCCCTCGACCTCGGTCTCCCGGGGCGCCCAGCCGCTGGCCAGTTTGGCCAGGGCCTCGTCCACCGGCCCCCGGGAGGGCGCGAGTTCGGCGGTGGTCTGGCCCAGGTGGAGGCCGACGAGGTCGGTGGCGAGGCCGAGCCGGTGATAGGCGGACAGGGCGTTGGGGCTCGCGTACTGCACCACGCCCTCGGCGTCGAGCCGGATGAGCCCGTCACCGGCGCGCGGCGAGGCGTCCATGTCGACCTGTTCGGCGGGGAACGGGAAGGCCCCGGCCGCGATCATCTGCGCCAGGTCGGAGGCGCTCTGCAGGTACGTGAGCTCCAGGCGGCTCGGGGTGCGCACGGTGAGCAGGTTGGTGTTGCGGGCGATCACGCCGAGCACCCGGCCGTCGCGGCGCACCGGGATCGACTCGACCCGGACCGGGACCTCCTCACGCCACTCCGGGTCGCCCTCGCGCACGATCCGGCCCTCGTCGAGCGCGGCGTCCAGCATCGGCCGGCGGCCCCGGGGAACCAGGTGGCCGACCATGTCGTCCTGGTAGGAGGTGGGGCCGGTGTTGGGCCGCATCTGCGCCACGGAGACATAGCGCGTGCCGTCCTTCGTCGGCACCCACAGCACGAGGTCGGCGAAGGAGAGGTCGGAGAGCAACTGCCACTCGGAGACCAGCAGGTGCAGCCACTCGAGGTCCGAGGAGTCGAGCGCGGTGTGCTGGCGTACGAGGTCGTTCATGGAGGGCACGCTTGGGAGCGTACTCTCGAGGGGAGGTGAACCTCGTGCGGGTGTTCACCAGGACTTCACCACAGAGCATGGACATCTGGTAATGGTCTAGTCCAGAATGGACCGGAAAGACCCCGCCCTCCCCGCACAGGAGGGCGGACGAGGCCCACGGCGCGCTCTCTGCCCTGACTGCGCCCGGGGTCTCCATTTCAGTCGGCATCACCGGCCGCGCGGAACCGCACACCGCGCGCCACCGGCGCCGACGGCGGCTCCGGGCTGCGGTGGGAAGGGCTGAGGGTCCCTTCCCCGCCGCGGCCCGCAGCGTTTTCCGGGACTGGATCGCCTCCGGGGGTCCGATCGCCGGAGGCGCGGCTCGCCACGGGACGAGCCGCACCTCCGAAGGGGCCTCAGCGGGTCTCCGTCACCTTCGCCAGCGCGCGGGGGGCGTCGGGGTCCTGGCCGCGGGCGATGGTGACCTCGTAGGCCAGCATCTGCAGCGGGATGATCTCCAGGATGGGCTGGACCTCCTCGGCCACGCCCGAGGTCGGCAGGACGAAGCCCGCGGAGGCCGCCTCGACCTGGGCCTGGTCGCCGATGACGACCAGGTCGGCGCCGCGGCCGCGCAGGCGGTCCAGTACGGGCTGGAGGGCCTTGCCGCCCTTGCCCTCGGTGACGATGGCGATGACCGGCGAGACGTTGTCCACCATGGCCAGCGGGCCGTGCAGCAGATCGGCGCCGGAGAAGGACAGGGCCGGGATGTAGCTGGTCTCCATCAGCTTCAGCGCGGCCTCCTTGGCGGTCGGGTAGCCGTAGCCGCGGGAGGTGAGCACCAGCCGGTCGGCGAACCGGTAGCGTGCCGCCAGCGCCTTGACCTCGTCCCGGCGGGCCAGGATCCGCTCGGCGAGCTCGGGCAGGACCTTCGCCGCCGAACCGTCGCCGCCGCGCAGCCCCTCGACGAACAGGTAGAGCGCGAGCAGTTCCGCGGTGTACGTCTTGGTGGCGGGCAGCGCCTTCTCCGGTCCGGCCAGCACGTCGATGTGGAACTCGGAGACCTCGGCCAGCGGCGAGTCGGCGTTGTTGGTGACCGCCAGGGTGACGGCGCCGGCCTCGCGGGCCGCCTTGGTGGAGGCCACCAGGTCGGGCGAGCCGCCGGACTGGCTGACGGTGACGACGAGGACGTCGGTCAGGTCGGGGCGGGCGCCGTAGGCGGTGGTGGTGGACATCGAGGTGAGGCCGGCCGGCTTGCCCAGCAGAACCTCGATCAGGTACTTGGCGTACAGGGCCGCGTTGTCGGAGGTGCCGCGCGCGGTCAGCAGGACGAAGCGGGGGTTGCGCGCGGCGATCCGCTCGGCGGTCTCACGGATGCGCGGCGCGCCCTGCTCCAGGATGCGGCGCAGCACCGCGGGCTGCTCGGCCATTTCGCCGGCCATGATCCGGCCCGGCACGTCGTTCTGCTGGGTCGGAGTCGGGGCGGACATGCGTTGAGCCTCCAAGGCTTTGAGTTTCTCCTCCGCGCGGGTCAGCGGCCGGCGCCGTTGCCTGCGATGACCTCCGCGGCTGCTGTCCCGCACACGCGGGCCGCGCCGTGGGTCGCGATGTGCAGCGCTCCCGACGGCGGCGCCTGCGGCACGCCCATCTCGACGACGACCGCGTCCGGGCGGGCGGCCAGCAGGGCGTGCAGGGCATCGGCCATCCACCGGTGGCGGTGGACGTCGCGAACCACGATGACGATCCTACGATCCGCCGCCGCGTGCAGCACATTTGCCACCAACGTGGGCAGACCGTACTCGGCCGCGTCCGTCTGGCGGAACGTGCCGGTGCCGGTGCCGGGCAGCAGCCGCCGCAGTTCGGCGGCGACGCCCCAGGGGGTCTCGTCGCCGACCGCGATGTTGGCGACCGGGGTGAGAGCGGCGACGTAGACACCCGCGTCCGGCGCCCGGTACCCGGCGCCCGTGGTCACCCGCAGGGCCCGGCGTGCCGCGGTCAGTCCGATGCCGGGATCGGGCGCGCTCCCCACCGCCGCGCCCGATCCGGCCCGGCGAGCCCACGCGCCCAGTGCGCGGACCCGGGCTGCGGCGTCGGCGAGCCGCTGCTCGGGCAGCTCGCCTCGGCGGACGGCGTTCACCAGCGCGTCGCGCAGCCGCAGCACGGTCTCCTCGTCGGCCAGTCCGCCGCCCACGCAGATCGCGTCGGCCCCCGCCGCGAGCGCCAGCACGGTCCCCTGCTCGATCCCGTAGGTGGCGGCGATGGCCCGCATCTCCACGCCGTCGGTGACGATCAGCCCGTCGTACCCCAGCCCGCCGCGCTCCACGGGGGCGCGCAGCAGTCCGGTGAGCGCGGCCGGGCTCAGCGTGGCGGGCAGCGCGCGGTCGAGCGCCGGGAGCAGGATGTGGGCGCTCATGACGGCCTTGCTCCCGGCGGCGACGGCGGCGCGGAACGGGACGAGTTCGCGGGCGTGCAGCGTGGCCAGGTCGGCGTCGATGCGGGGCAGGTCGTGGTGCGAGTCGACGGCGGTGTCGCCGTGGCCGGGGAAGTGCTTGGTGCAGGCGGCCACCCCGGCCTCCTGGAGCCCCTGGACGTAGGCGGCGGTGTGCCGGGCGACGAGTTCCGGGTCGGCGCCGAAGGACCGTACGCCGATGACGGGGTTGTCGGGGTTGGAGTTGACGTCGGCGGAGGGCGCCCAGTTGAGGGTGGCGCCGCACGCGCGCAGCCGGCGACCGAGCTCGCGGGCGACGGCGCGGGTGAGGGCGGGGTCGTCCACCGCGCCGAGGGCGTGGTTGCCGGGGAAGGAGGAGCCGCTGCGGGCCTCCAGCCGGGTGACGTCACCGCCCTCCTCGTCGACGGCGACGATCACCTCCGGCGCCTCGGCGCGCAACCGCTCGGTGAGGGCGGCGAGTTGCTCTGGCGACTCGACGTTGCGGGCGAACAGGCCGACCGCGCCCAGCCCTTCGCCGAGCCGCCGCAGCAGCCAGTCGGGCGGGGTGGTGCCGGTGAAGCCGGGCTGGAGGACGGCGAGGGCGTCGCGGGTGAGGGTGTCGCAGGCCCTGGTGGGGACGGAGGTCATCCCTTCACCGCCCCCGCGGTCAGTCCGCCGACGGCCTTGCGCTGAAGGATCAGGAACACGATCACCACCGGAAGGGTGAAGAGGGTGGAGGCCGCCATGGTCGCCCCCCAGTCGTCGCCGAAGTTGGTCTGGAACCGGGTCAGCCACAGCGGCAGGGTCTGGCCGCTCTCCTTGTTGAGGATCAGCACGAGCGGGAACTCGTTCCAGGCGGTGATGAAACCGAAGAGCGAGGTGGCCATCAACCCCGGTGCGAGCAGCGGGAAGACGACCCTGGCGAACGCCTGGATGCGGGTGCAGCCGTCCACGAGGGCCGACTCCTCCAGCTCCCTGGGCACGGCGGCGATGAAGCCGCGCAGGGTCCAGATGGTCAGCGGCAGCACCATCATCGCGTAGAACAGCGTCAGCGGCAGCAGGCTGTTGAGCTGGTCCTGGTCGCGGACGATCAGGTACACGGAGATCGTCATGACCTCCCAGGGCGCCATCTGGGCCGCCATCACCAGCAGCACGAAGGCCTTGCGGCCGCGGAACCGCATCCGCGCGATCGCGAAGGCGGCCGCCAGGGCGATCAGCAGCGACAGCAGCACCGCGCCGAAGGTGACGGTGAGGCTGTTGCGGACCAGCTGCCAGAAGCCGTCGGCGTGGACTGCCTTGGTGAAGTGGGCGAGCGTGCCGTGCAGCGGGAGGAAGACCGGGGTCTTGGCGACGATGTCCAGGTCCGGTTTGAAGGCCGTCGTCGCCATCCAGTAGACCGGGAAGACGAAGAAGACGAACAGCGCGACGGCGGCGGCGCCCGGCCAGATCCGTCCGAACAGCGAGGGCCTCACAGGTCGTCCTCCTGCTTGAGAATGATCCGGAAGTAGTAGGACATCAGCCCCAGCAGGATGAGGATGGTGAGCGTGGAGATCGCCGCGCCCACGCCGTAGTGCTGGTTTCCGACGCCCTGGATGAAGGCGTAGACCGGAAGCGTCTCGGTCGAGCCGGCCGGGCCGCCCGCGTTGAGGGCGTAGACCTGGGTGAAGGCCTTGAAGACCCAGATGATCTCCAGGAAGGTCGTGCTCAGGAAGAACGGCCGCAGCATCGGGAAGACGACCGAGCCGAAGGTCCGCCAGGCGCCGGCCCCGTCCATCCGGGCGGCCTCGAAGATCTCGGCGGAGATCGTGGTGAGCCCCGCGTAGAGGTTGAGCGCGACGAACGGGACCGACTGCCACACGATCATCAGCGTCAGCACCGAGAAGGTGGAGAACTGGTGGCCCAGCCAGTCGTATCCGGCCATCGAGTGCCGGCCGAGCCTGGCCAGAGCCCAGTTGACGACGCCGTACTGGGTGTCGAAGAGCCACTGGTACACGGTGGTGCCGGCGACCACCGGCATCGCCCACGCCAGGGTCAGGCCGAGTGACAGCAGCAGCCGCATCCGCTTGCCGAGCCGGTTCAGCAGCAGCCCCACCAGGGTGCCGCCCACCATGATCAGTGCCACGTCGGCGGCGGTCAGCAGCACCGAGCGCAGCGTGGTGTGCCAGAAGTCGGCGCTGGTCAGCTGGTCGGTGTAGTTGCCGAACCCGGTCCACTCGGTGGTGTGCCGGATCAGCTGGAAGGCGTTGAGGTTCTGGAACGAGATGATCAGGTTGCGCAGCAGCGGATAGCCGAGGAGTGCGGCGGTGGCCGTCAGCGCGGGCAGGATCAGCAGGTATGGGGCGCTGCGCGCGGCGAGCCGCCGGGGTGCCGCGGCGGTGCCCGCACCGGCGGGCGGACCGCCCGCGGCGAGGCGCCCACCGGTGTCCGCGGACTGCGGCCGGATCGCACCGGGCGTCAGTGCCACCGTGCCGCCCGCCGGGGCGCGCCGGCGGGGCTGATCGGATTGCGCAGCCATGCTCCTGCCTTCCTCGCGTTCGTCGCGCCGCTGTCTGTTGTCACGTCGGCCGGGGTGGGACGTGGCCGCGGAGCCGTCACCCGCGGTCCCGGTGGCGCTCCCTTCCTGGCCCGCACCCGGCTCACCGCCGGGGTGCCCTCGCGCGACCGGCGTGTCCGGCCAGGGCCGGCCGCCGTGCGATCCCGGCGCACGGGCCGCACCCGCCGCTCCCCGCGGCGGGCGCCCCGCCGCGGGGAGCGGCATGTCGCGCGGGCCGCCCGTTCCCGCGGCCCGCGCGACGGCTCACTGCTTCTGGCTGAGCCGCTTGTTCACCTCGGCGTCGGCCGCCTTCGCCGCGGTCGCGGGGTCCCGGCCCTGCAGGACGCCGGCCATGAAGAGGGTCTTGATCGGGTTCGGGGTGTTCTCCACGTTGCCCCACTGCGGGATGAGCGGGGTGGTGCCGCCGCCGGGCGCAGCGGCCGCCGCCGCGGTGGCGAAGGCGTTGCCGGCGAGGTTGGAGTTGAGCGAGGAGGCGTTGGGGATGACGCCGCCCTCCTTGGCGAGCTCGCCCTCGAACCGGTCGGACATGGCGAGCGCGAGGAACTTCTTGGCCAGGGCGGCGTGCCTGCTGCCCTGGGCGACGGCCAGGTTGGAGCCGCCCAGGAAGACCTTGGCGGGCTTGCCGGCGGTCTTGCCGGGCAGCGGGAAGAAGCCGACCTCGTCCTTCAGCTGCGGGTTCTTGGCGATCGCCCCGGCGGCCTCCCAGCCCAGCCCGACGAAGGCGCCGACGTCGCCCTTGGCGAACACGTCGCTCTGCTGCGGGGTGGCCTCGTCCTTGTCCTTGGGGGCGGTGCCGTAGGAGTTGAGCTTCTTGTACAGGTTGACGGCGTCGGCGGCCTGCGGGGTGGCGAGGTTGGAGACGTAGGAGTCGCCGTTCTTCCGCACCAGGTCGGCGCCGGCGTCCAGCAGCATCCCGTCGAGGGCGTACCAGTCCTCGCCGGGCAGGTAGAGGGCGTCCTGGGTGCCCTTGGCCCTGATGGCGTCGAGGTCCTTGAAGAGCTCGTCCTGGGTCTTGGGCGTGTCCTTGATGCCGGCGTCCGCCCAGATCTTCTTGTTGTAGACCACCACGCGGTCGGCGACGTACCAGGGCGCGGCGAACTGCCTGCCCTGGTACACGGCGGAGGCGTTGATCGCCGGGACCCACTTGTCGGCGCCGAGGGCGGCCTTGTCGCCGCTGAGGTCCGCAAGGCCCCCGGTGGCGGCGTAGTAGGGGGTCTGGGTGTTGCCTATCTCGATCACGTCCGGCGGGGTGCTCTCCGACAGGGCGGTGGTGAGCTTCTGCTGGATGCCGTCCCACAGCTGGACCTTGACGTCGACCTTGACGCCCGGGTTCTGCTGCTCGAACGCGGCGGTGATGTCCTTGGTCCAGCCGGGCGGGTTGGAGCCGGTCATCAGCCACACGGTCAGCGTCCTGCCGCCGCCGGAACCCGAGGCGCCGTCGCTCTTGCCGCCGGAGCCGCAGGCCGCCACCGACACCGCCATCGCCGCGACGCCTACCGCCGCGAGGAGCTTGCGCTTCACGCCACCCTCCTTCAGGGACGCACCCGAAATTCCCCGCCGTCGACAAGGACCGTGGGAGCGGGAAGTGGTCTTTAATGGTTTAGACCACTAGTGCGTGAGCTTGGCCTAGACCTTTAGGGGTGTCAAGGGTGTATAAGAGCGGCTGGTGCGTCCGTTACCGGACCGACACCTGCGAGGTGGACGCCGCCCGCGGCTAGGTGAGCGCAGCGGCCCGTGCCACCATGTGAGCCGCAAATCGAGGACGGAGGAGCCGGGTGACGTCAGGGCAGCAGGCGGAGCAGGCGGAGCGCGAGCCGGCAGCGCGGTCCGCGGGCGGCGACGGGAACGGCGCGGCGGCAGCGGAGGCGGTCGGCGCCGAGGCCGGCGAGGCCGGCGAGGCCACCGCGAACGGGACCGGTGCGCGCCCCGCGCGGGTGCCGAAGTACTACCGCCTCAAGAGGCATCTGCTGGAGATCACCCAGACGATGCCGCCGGGCACCCCGGTGCCGCCCGAGCGCACCCTGGCCGCCGAGTTCGACACCTCCCGCACCACGGTCCGCCAGGCCCTGCAGGAGCTGGTGGTCGAGGGGCGGCTGGAGCGCATCCAGGGCAAGGGCACCTTCGTCGCCAAGCCCAAGGTGGCGCAGGTGCTGCAACTCACCTCGTACACCGAGGACATGCGGGCCCAGGGGCTGGAACCGGCCTCCCAGCTGCTGGACATCGGCTACGTCGCCGCCGACGACCGGCTGGCCGGCCTGCTGGACATCAAGCCCGGCGGCCGGGTGCTGCGCATCGAGCGGCTGCGGCTGGCCAACGGGGAGCCGATGGCCATCGAGACCACCCACCTGTCGGCCAAGCGCTTCCCGGCGCTGCGCCGCAACCTCGCCAAGCACACCTCGCTCTACACCGCTCTCGCCGAGGTCTACGGCGTCCATCTGGCCGAGGCCGAGGAGACCATCGAGACCTCGCTGGCCACGCCGCGGGAGGCCGGACTGCTCGGCACCGACGTCGGCCTGCCGATGCTGCTGCTCTCCCGCCACTCGATCGACACCTCGGGCGAGCCGGTCGAATGGGTGCGCTCGGTGTACCGGGGCGACCGCTACAAGTTCGTGGCCCGGCTCAAGCGCCCGAGCTGAGCGGGCGCCCGGCACCCGCGACCGACCGTGACCGTGACCATCGTGTCCGTACCGATATGCGGACGGGTAGTGACGGTGACCACGTCAGTGGCCTAGATTTCCAGCCGCGTTGCACAGGATCCGCGTCAGCCCCGGGGAGCCGCCGTCATGTCCGAACCGCCGCCGCAGCCGTCGCCCAGACCGGTCGTCACGCCCTCGCGTGTGGTGGCGGGGGTCTGCCTGGTCCTGCCCTTCGCGGCGATGCTGTGGGTGAGTTCGTACTCCCGGCTGACCCCGGCCCTCGCCGGCATCCCGTTCTTCTACTGGTACCAGATGGCCTGGGTGCCGATCTCCACTGGGCTCACCTCGATCGCCTACGTGCTGGTACGGCGTGAGGAGCGGGCGCGCAAGGAGGGTGGACGGTGAAGCACTCCGTCAACGGCGTGGCGCTCGCCGTCTTCGTCCTCTTCTTCCTGCTGGTGACCGTCCTCGGCTTCTTCGCCGCCCGCTGGCGGCGCGCGGAGAACGCCCTCAACCTGGACGAATGGGGACTGGGCGGCCGCAGCTTCGGCACCTGGATCACCTGGTTCCTGCTCGGCGGCGACCTGTACACGGCGTACACCTTCGTGGCGGTCCCGGCGGCGGTCTACGCGGCGGGCGCCTCGGGCTTCTTCGCGGTGCCGTACACGATCCTGGTCTACCCGCTGATCTTCTGCTTCCTTCCGCGCCTGTGGTCGGTCTCGCACCGGCACGGGTACGTGACGCCGTCGGACTTCGTGCGCGGCCGGTACGGCTCCAAGGGGCTCTCGCTGGCGGTCGCGCTCACCGGGCTGCTGGCCACGATGCCGTACATCGCGCTGCAACTGGTCGGCATCCAGGCCGTACTGGACGTGATGGGCGTGGGCGGCGACGCGTCGTCGAACTGGTTCGTCAGGGACCTGCCGCTGCTCATCGCCTTCGCGGTGCTGGCGGCCTACACCTACGCCTCCGGGCTGCGGGCGCCCGCGCTCATCGCCTTCGTCAAGGACGCCCTGATCTACATCGTCATCGCGGTGGCGATCATCTACATCCCCATCAGGCTGGGCGGCTTCGGGCACGTCTTCCACCAGGCGGGCGCCGCCTACGCCAAGATCAACCCGGTCACCCACAAGCCGCGCGGCGAACTGGCCAGCGCCCCCAAGGCGCAGTGGGCGTACGGGACGCTGGCGCTGGGCTCGGCGCTCGCACTGTTCATGTACCCGCACTCGATCACCGCCGCGCTCTCCAGCCGCAGCCGGCAGGTGGTCCGCCGCAACACCACCATCCTGCCGCTGTACTCGCTGATGCTGGGCCTGCTGGCGATGCTGGGCTTCATGGCGCTCGCCGACGGCGTCGGCAAGGGCGTCAAGGGCTACAACGGGCAACTGGCCATCCCGCAGCTGTTCTTGAACATGTTCCCGTCGTGGTTCGCCGGTGTCGCCTTCGCGGCGATCGGCATCGGCGCGCTGGTCCCGGCGGCCATCATGTCCATCGCGGCGGCCAACCTGTTCACCCGCAACGTCTACAAGGACTTCCTCAAGCCGGACGCCACGCCCGAGCAGGAGACGCGGGTCTCCAAGCTGGTCTCGCTGGTGGTCAAGGTCGGCGCCCTGGTCTTCGTGCTGTCGATGGACAAGACGGTCGCGATCAACTTCCAGCTGCTGGGCGGCATCTGGATCCTGCAGACCTTCCCGGCGCTGGTCGCGGGGTTGTTCACCCGCTGGTTCCACCGCTGGGCGCTGCTGGCCGGCTGGGCGGTGGGCATGGCCTACGGCACGTGGGCGGCCTGGACGGTCGCGAGCCCCACGCAGGCCCACTTCGGCGGCAGCTCGAAGCAGATCCCCGGCATCGGCGAGATCGGCTACATCGGCCTGACTGCCTTCCTGCTGAACGCGGCCGTCGCGGTGGTCCTGACCGTCGTCCTCAAGGCGGCGGGCGCGCCCGAGGGCGCCGACGAGACCGTCCCGGCCGACTACACGGCCGACGCGGGCGAGCCCGAGGTGCGCGAGGAGCTGCCGCTGGAGCCCGCGGGAAGCTGACACCGCCCCGCCACCCGCACCAACGGGCCGCCGTCCCCCGACGGCGGCCCGTTGTCATACCCCTGCGGCAGACTGCGGGCATGGACATCGTGATCCGCCCGGCGCGCGAGGAGGAGTTCTCGGCCGTCGGGGAGCTGACCGCCAGGGCCTATCTCGACGACGGGCTGCTGACCTTCGCCGAGTGCGACCCCTATCTGGACCGGCTGCGCGACGCGGGCGACCGGGCGGCCCATGCCGAGTTGCTGGTGGCCGTCGACGCGGCCGCGGACGAGGTGCTGGGCTCGGTGACGTACGCCGCGCCCGGGAGCCGCTACGCCGAGGTCGCGGGGGCCGGCGAGGGCGAGTTCAGGATGCTGGCCGTCGCGTCGGCCGCCCGGCGGCGCGGAGTCGCCGAGGCGCTGGTCCGTGCCTGCCTGGACCGGGCGAGGCGGTCGGGGCTGGAGCGCGTGGTGATATCGAGCCAGCAGGCCATGACGACCGCTCACCGGCTCTACGGCCGGCTCGGCTTCACCCGCGTGCCGGAACGCGACTGGGAGCCGATACCGGGGACGGCGCTGTGGGCGTTCGCGGTGGAACTGCAGCCGGAACTCTAGCGTCAAGAAGCAGGGAACTCCAGTTCGGCGCGAGGCGACTGACACAACATCTTGGGTCGCGTTCACGGCCACGACACTACATGTATGCTCAACACCGCTGTCGCCGCAGAGGGACCCGGTGGGAATCCGGGGCTGTCCCCGGTCGGCGTGCGGGCGCTGTCCAGGCATGCCCGCAACGCCCGAGGAGCTGCCGGCAGCGCGTCCTTCCGGCCTTCCGGAGGAGCTGAACTGTCCGGGCCTCGCGGGTTGGGCCGGCGGACGTGACACGGATCTGCCCTGCGTGCCTTCGGCATGCCCGTGCGCGCCCGCCGCAGGCTACTCCCGTTCGGCCGCCGCGTACGAGGAGAGTGACCGCCGTGACCATCGCTCCCGAAGATCCCGCGTCAGCAACCGACGCCCCGCAGGACGGGCCCGGTACCGCGTTGCTGCGCACCCTCATGGAGCTCACCGCCGACCTGCCCGACACCGACCCGGGCCGGGTGGCCGCTGCCGCCCTGCGCGGCCGGCACCCGGGGTCCGACGAGGCGCAGTTGCGGGACCTGGCCACCGAGGCGGCCGCCGGGCTGATCGCCGAGGACCCGCAGTACAGCAGGCTCGCGGCCCGGCTGCTGGCCCGGGCGATCGCCGACGAGGCGGCGGGCGAGGGCGTGGTCGCCTTCTCGGACTCCGTGCGGGTCGGTCACCGCGAGGGCCTGATCGCCGACGGCACCCTGGAGTTCGTCGCCGAGCACGCCGCCCGCCTCGACGCGGCCGTGGACGAGCACGGCGACGACCGCTTCGGCTACTTCGGCCTGCGCACCCTGCACAGCCGGTACCTGCTGCGACACCCGACGAGCCGTCAGGTCATCGAGACCCCGCAGCACTTCATGCTCCGCGTCGCCTGCGGCCTGGCCGAGGACCGCTCGCAGCGGGCGCTGGACGAGGTGCTCGCGCTCTACGGGCTGATGTCCCGCCTGGACTACCTGCCGAGCTCGCCGACGCTGTTCAACTCCGGCACCCGGCACCCCCAGATGTCCTCGTGCTATCTGCTGGACTCGCCGCTGGACGAGCTCGACTCGATCTACGAGCGCTACCACCAGATCGCCCGGCTCTCCAAGCACGCCGGCGGCATCGGGCTGCCGTTCACCCGGATCCGCTCCCGCGGCTCGCTGATCCGCGGAACCAACGGCCAGTCCAACGGGATCGTGCCGTTCCTGCGCACGCTGGACGCCTCGGTCGCCGCCGTCAACCAGGGCGGCCGCCGCAAGGGCGCAGCCTGCGTGTACCTGGAGAGCTGGCACGCGGACCTGGAGGAGTTCCTGGAACTGCGCGACAACACCGGCGAGGACGCGCGGCGCACCCACAACCTCAACATCGCGCACTGGATCCCGGACGAGTTCATGCGCCGGGTCGAGGCCGACGCCGACTGGTCGCTCTTCTCGCCCTCCGAGGTCCCGGAGCTGGTCGACCTGTGGGGCGACGACTTCGACGCCGCCTACCGCAAGGCCGAGGCGGAGGGGCGCTACGTCAAGCGGGTCCCGGCCCGCCAGCTGTACGCCCGCATGATGCGTACCCTGGCGCAGACCGGCAACGGCTGGATGACCTTCAAGGACGCCGCCAACCGCACCGCCAACCAGACGGCCGAGCCGGGCCGGGTGGTCCACTCCTCCAACCTGTGCACCGAGATCCTGGAGGTGACCGACGACGGCGAGACGGCCGTGTGCAACCTCGGCTCGGTCAACCTCGCAGCCCACCTGGGCGCCGACGGCCGGATGGACTGGGAGCGGCTCGACGCGACCGTGCGCACCGCGGTCACCTTCCTGGACCGCGTCGTGGACGTCAACTACTACCCGACCGAGCAGGCCGCCGCCTCCAACTCCCGCTGGCGGCCGGTGGGCCTGGGCGTGATGGGCCTGCAGGACGTCCTCTTCCGGCTGCGGCTGCCGTTCGACTCCGCCGAGGCGTGTGAGCTGTCCACCCGGATCGCCGAACGGATCATGCTCGCCGCCTACGAGCAGTCCTGCGCGCTGGCCGAACGGCACGGCCCGCACGAGGCGTGGTCGCAGACCCGGGCCGCCCGCGGAGTGCTCCACCCGGACCACTACCCGCAGGCGTCCGCCACCTGGCCCGAGCGGTGGGACGCGCTGCGGTCCCGCATCGCACGGCACGGCCTGCGCAACTCGCTGCTGCTGGCGATCGCGCCGACGGCGACCATCGCCTCGATCGCCGGGGTCTACGAGTGCATCGAGCCGCAGGTCTCCAACCTCTTCAAGCGCGAGACGCTCAGCGGTGAGTTCCTCCAGGTCAACGCCTATCTGGTGGCGGACCTGAAGAAGCTGGGAGTGTGGGACGCGACGACCCGGGAGGCGCTGCGCGAGTCCAACGGCTCGGTGCAGGAGCTGGCGTGGATCCCGGCTGAGGTGCGCGAGCTGTACCGCACGGCGTGGGAGCTGCCGCAGCGCGCGCTGATCGACATGGCCGCGGCGCGCACGCCGTACCTTGACCAGAGCCAGTCGCTCAACCTCTTCATGGCCTCGCCGACCATCGGCAAGCTCAGCTCGATGTACGCCTACGCGTGGCGGCAGGGGCTGAAGACCACCTACTACCTCAGGTCGCGCCCGGCGACGCGGATCGCCCAGTCCGCCCGCGCGGCCGTCCCCGCGCAGACGACCCCCGACCCGGAGGCGGTCGCCTGCTCCCTGGAGAACCCCGAGTCCTGCGAGGCATGCCAGTGACCACCCACCCGTCGCCCGACCACCGCCCCTCGACGACGGCCCTTCGCGCCGGCACCCCTGATCACAAGAACCTGCTCGACCCCGGCTTCGAGCTGACGCTGCGCCCGATGCGGTACCCGGACTTCTACGAGCACTACCGCAACGCGATCAAGAACACCTGGACCGTGGAGGAGGTCGACCTCCACTCGGACGTGGCCGACCTCGCCAAGCTCTCCCCCGGCGAGCAGCACCTGATCGGCCGCCTGGTGGCCTTCTTCGCCACCGGCGACTCGATCGTGGCGAACAACCTGGTGCTCACCCTCTACAAGCACATCAACTCGCCCGAGGCGCGGCTGTACCTGTCGCGGCAACTCTTCGAGGAGGCCGTGCACGTCCAGTTCTACCTGACGCTGCTCGACACCTACCTGCCCGATCCGGACGACCGCGCGGCCGCGTTCGCCGCGGTGGAGAACATCCCCTCGATCCGCGAGAAGGCGCAGTTCTGCTTCCGCTGGATGGCTGCGCTCGACGGAGGAGAGGGGGTGGAGAAGATCGACCGGCTGCGGACCAAGGAGGACCGCCGCCGCTTCCTGCTCAACCTGATCTGCTTCGCGGCGTGCATCGAGGGCCTGTTCTTCTACGGTGCCTTCGCCTACGTGTACTGGTTCCGCTCCCGCGGGCTGCTGCACGGGCTGGCGACCGGCACCAACTGGGTGTTCCGGGACGAGTCGATGCACATGGACTTCGCCTTCCAGGTGGTCGACACCGTGCGGCAGGAGGAGCCCGATCTCTTCGACGAGGACATGGCCAAGCAGGTCACCGTGATGCTGGAGGAGGCCGTCGAGGCCGAGCTGCAGTTCGCGCGGGACCTGTGCGGCGACGGGCTGCCGGGGATGAACACCGACTCGATGCGCGAGTACCTGCAGTGCGTCGCCGACCAGCGGCTCGCCAGGCTCGGCATCCCGGCCCGCTACGGCTCGCAGAACCCCTTCTCGTTCATGGAGCTGCAGAACGTCCAGGAGCTGACCAACTTCTTCGAGCGGCGCGCCTCGGCGTACCAGATGGCGGTGGAGGGTTCGGTCTCGTTCGACGACGAGTTCTGAGAACGGGGTTCCGGGCACCGGGTGTTGGGCGCGCCGGGCCGTACAGTGGCGTCGTGCGTGTGACGTCGCTGGGGTTCCGGACCGATCTGATGCTGCTCGCCCTGCGCGGCAGCGTGATCGAGGAGCGTGGGGACCCACAGCGGGGGCCCCAGCCCCAAAAACCCAAAATACACACCGGGGACAAAAAAAGAGAGCGCCGCCCGCCCCCCCCCCGC
>CAYNNX010000026.1:32984-35724 GCA_964398515.1 uncultured Streptantibioticus sp.
GGGGGGGGCCCCCACGCCCGACAACCCGACGTTCCACTGGGGGAACTTCCTGCTGCTGCGCGAGCCGCCCGCACCGGGAGGCGTCGCCTCGTGGCTGGGCGCCTTCCGGCGGGAGTTCCCGCACGCCGGTCATCTCACGCTCGGCGTCGACGGTACGGCCGGGGACGCCGGCCCGGCCGGCGAACTGCGGGCCGCGGGGCTGGTGGTGGACCGCAGCGCGGTCATGACCGCCGACGCGGTCCACCCGCCGCCGCGCCCCAACCGCAAGGCCGTCTTCCGCATGCTCGACGGCGACGACGACTGGGCCGCCGCGCTGGCCCTGAAGGAGGCGAACAACACCGAGCAGGACCCTGCCGGCTACCGGGTCTTCGCGCGGCGGCAGCTGGCGGCCGTGCGGCGCCTCCAACAGCGCGGCCTGGGCGGCTGGTTCGGGGCGTTCGCCGACGGGCGCATGGTCAGCGGGCTCGGGGTGTTCACCGACGGATCGGGGCTCGCCCGCTTCCAGAGCGTCGACACCCGTCCCGGCTACCGCAACCAGGGCCTCGCCGGCACCCTCGTGCACATCGCGGGCGCGTACGCGCTGACGCGGCCGGGCGTGCAGACCCTCGTGATGGTGGCCGACCCCGGCTACCACGCGATCCGCGTGTACCGGTCGGTCGGCTTCACCGAGCGGGAGAGCCAGGTCCAGCTGTTCGCCGGTCAGTCGTTGGGCACCGTCTCGTAGCGCGGGGTGCCCTCCGCCATCTGCTTGAGCACGTCCTTGCGGTCGCGCTTGGAGAGGCGGTCGACGTACAGGCGGCCGTACAGGTGGTCGGTCTCGTGCTGGAGGCAGCGGGCGAAGTAGCCGGTGCCGCGGACCGCGATCGGGTTGCCGTGCATGTCCTGGCCGCGCACGACCGCGTAGTCGGGGCGGGCCAGCTCCATGTAGGCACCGGGGACCGACAGGCAGCCCTCGTTGGAGTCGTCCAACACCCGCCGGTCGGCGGGGACTTCCTCGAGCACGGGGTTGACGACGTGGCCGACGTGGCGCACGCCCTCGTCGTCCGGGCAGTCGTAGACGAAGACCTTCAGGTCGACGCCGATCTGGTTCGCGGCCAGGCCCACGCCCTCGGCGGCGCGCTGGCTGGCGAACATGTCGTCGATGAGCGCGGCGAGCTTGTCGTCGAAGTCGGTGACGTCGGCGCACTCCTTGTGGAGCACCGGGTTGCCGATCAGGGTGATCGGGCGCGCGGTCCCGCGCTCCCGGTGTGCCGCCTCACGCGCCTCGGCGTCGACCGTGTCGTCGACGAACTCCGACACCTGCTCGGGGGTCGCCTGCTCCTGCTGGGTCATGGTCTGCCGTACGCCTTCCTGGTCTTCCGCTCGACGCAACAAGGGTACGGCCCGCCGGGACGCCGTTCAGCAGACCTCTTCCAGATCACGCCAGTCGCGGCTGTCGGGGCTGTCTGCCACCCAGCTGTCGAGCAGGCCGCGCACCAGTGCGGCCGGCGCGGCGATTCCGCACTCGCGCTCGGGCACCCACAGGGCGCCGGGGCTGCGGTGGCTGAGATGCCCCGGGTGGCCCGGTTCACCCTGGTCATGGGGGTCGCGGGAGGCGTCGGAGCCGTCATCGGTGGGCATCCGGCTCTCCGAGCACGAGCGGCACAGCAGCCGCACCGACGACGACCAGTCCTCGGCGGCGTAGCCCGCGTCCGCGGCCAGCTGCTCCAGGGCGTCCCGGTCGGCCTCGGTGGCGGCCTCCAGCAGGACCAGCCAGGTGGGCACGGGCGAGGGCGCCCACAGCTCGATCTCGTCGAAGACCGGGAAGGTCCCGCCGTCGGCGGCCACCCGCTCCCCGTGCGGAACGCCGTCGTGCAGCACCACCTCGCCCCAGCGGCGGCCGGAGGACGGCAGCGGGATGCTCAGCACCTCCAGGCGCGCCGGGTCCAGCCGCCTGCCCCAGACGACCTCGGCCTCGCCCTCCGGGGACAGGCGTACGGCGGCGCTGCCCAGTGCCATGGTGACGGGGGCGTCGGAGGGGGCGGCGGCCTGCGAGGCGGGCATCCGCAGCCCGTAGGCCTGCCAGGCGCGGCGGGCCAGCGGCCAGTCCTGCAAGGCGGTGGCGGCGATGCCGATGTTCCACCAGTCGGGGGCGCCGGCGTCGCGGTCGAGCAGGGCGACCGCCCGCAGGCCTGCGGCGCGGGCCTGCTCCCAGTCGTGGCGGAACTTGTGCAGCAGCGCGAGGTTGTACCAGGACTCGGGCAGCCAGGGCTCCAGGTCCGCGGCGCGGGTGAGCAGCGCGCCTGCGTCCTCGTAGCGCCCGTCGTCGATCAGCGTGAAGGCACGGTCCGTGGCCTGCCGCCAGGTGGCGGAAGGCCGGTGCCGCACTCTGCCGAAGATCCTCACGATTCCCGCCTGCCGGTTCCTAGGTCGCTGGTTGTGCGGTGGTACCAGTGGTGCCGTGGGCCCGGGCCTTCGTCCCCGGGGGCCGCCGGTTCAGCCGGCCGCGGCGACGGCGCCGCCCTCGCGGTCCGCGTCGCCTCCCCGCACCACGTGCCCCTCCGCCCCCGCGGAGAGGAGATCGCTCCCCTGAGCGACAACCTCCCATAGATCAGCCAGGATTTCCGCCCGGATTCCGTTGCCCACCCATCCTCCTTGCCACCCGGCGAGCCCCTCACACCCCGCCTGACTGCGCATCCAACCACGTCGCCAGGGACCTTCGCCTCCCACCGGGTGGTTCGCCCCTTCCGGGTACGGCGAC